>JAMHUH010000542.1:0-1635 GCA_035904925.1 Nannocystaceae bacterium | reverse complement strand
CCTCGCACATTCTGATCAAGTGTCGCGCACCGACCTTCGCAACCAACTGATCAAGGGTTGCATCCTCGGCCAACCAGCCCTCGTGGAGGCAGAGCTCAACCGTCTCCGCGGCGAGACGACTCCTGACGAAGCCGTGGGCCGGCGGACCGGCGAGGTCATCTTGCTCGCTGAGCTCGTTCGTCTCGGTCGCCGCGAGGCCGCGGATGTACGGTTTGCGACCGCAACGGCGCGAGATGCCATTCGAACCTCGGCGAGCCAACGAACGCGCGCGGCATTATTGTTGATGCTCGCCGAGCTCTGGCAACCCCGAGACCCGAGCAACCCGACCCCGATGAGCGACATCGAGCTCTCGCGCGAGCTCGCCCGTGAGGCAGTCGAGGCAGGCGGCGGCGAGCAGCATGCTACTCCCGACGTGATCGTACTGTTGGCCCGATCCCACCGCTACGCTCGGACCGGCGATCGAAACCAGCATCTTCGGACGGCCCGTGACATCTACGCTCGGCTGCACGAGCGCGCTCGCTCGGCGGGTGACGGCGACTTGGCTGCACTGGCTCTCAACCATCAGGTCGACGCGGAGATGGAGATGGCCGTGGGTGACCGAGGCCAGCGACTGCGCGATGGCATCCGCCAGCTACGAATTGCTGTCAGCCTCGCTCGCGCGCCACGTCGGGTCGCCGAGATCCAAATTGCGATCGCCTGGTATATGACGACACTCGCCGACCTCGTCAGCGATGACGAACGGCGTGGCATCATTGATGAGGCCCTTGCTCTGTTCAACGCCGTCGACCCCAGCGCCGCCCCGCCGGTCTGTAACTTGGAAAACCTTCGTGCGATCTGCGAGGCCGCCCGAACCCGGCTCCAAGCTGGCCCAGAAGCACAGATCGAGATTTGGGAGACAAAGCTCGCGGATCCGTCGCTTTCGCCCTACGACCGCGCCTGCTTTCAACATAACCTCGCGATTCGACTGCGCCGCAGCACGACCATCTCGGTCGCGCAAGTCCTTCGGGCAAGCGAGATGTTCGAAGTCGCCGCACACGTCCGCGAGCCAGTGTCTGCGAGGCACGGCTGGGAGACTTGCTTCGAAGCGGGCTTGATGATCGTCGAAGCCCTGCATTCAAATGGAGGACTCGCACCCGAGCTGCTGCCCTGGGGACCGCAAGAGGCCGTCAATCGAGCGCGCGATTGGCTGCAACGAGCGATCGCAGCCGCTACGCAACTCGGCCGTGGAGAGGAGCTCGCCGATGCGGCCCTCGTCCTCGCATGGCTGGCCACCGCCGTACATGATCTCGAGCTCGCCTCCGAGCTCGCCGAACAAGCGTGGTCCGCCCTTCTACAAACCACGCCCTACCTGGTGTCGAGCGAGCGGCAACGAGCTCGAGAAGCAAGCCTCGCTCACCAACTCGCACTTCGGTTCACAGAGCTGAGCCTCGAGGAGGGAGTCGTTGGCGTGGGCACCGGAAGCGCAAGGGCTCTCGGGACAGCGGCCAGCGAGTTGGTAACGCGTTGGCTACTGCGAGCACAGGCGAGCGCGCGTCGCCCCCTGGTGGCTCGGATCGAACGACCCCGGACCGCGTCGGCGACATGGTGGTCGAGTTGGCAGCGAGCCCTCGATGACCGAAATGGTGCGGAGCTGAA
>JAMHUH010000541.1:0-4514 GCA_035904925.1 Nannocystaceae bacterium | reverse complement strand
AGAGCGCAGCATCATCGCGCTGCTGAAGCGCGGGTCCATGTCGAAGCGGGTCGAGGTCAGCAGCGAGCGAGCGAGCCCGAGCGCGAGCCGGGCGTCGAAGCAGGTGTCGCCGTTGACCTCGCCGAATTCGCGGGCGAAGCGGAAGAACTCGCGGCTGACCTGATCGAGCCGGCGGCGCGGGGCCAGATCGAAGATCTTGATCCGGTAGTTCGAGACGATGAAGACCGAGACGTCTTGGAGGTAGTCGAAGGGCCGTGAGCGGTGCAGGTCGATCAGGTGAACCCGGCGCTGGGCGAGGTTGACGATCACGTTGTCGGTGTTGAAGTCGCCGTGGATCAGCACGCTGAAGGGCGCGACCAGCTGGCTGTCGAGCTCGCGGGCTTGCTCGAGCAAGGACTCGAAGGAGCGGACCTCGACTCCGCCGATCCGCGCGACCGGGGTCAGGAATTCGGGGTGGACCTTGAACACGTCCGAGAGCCGACTCGCGAGCTGGCGCATGAAGTCCGGCGCGCAAGGGGTCGGCTCGAGCGTGCGCTGCCAGACCCGACCGATCGTCTCGAGCACCAAGATCAGCGCGCTCGAGCAGACCCGAGCCTCGGCGTCGAGGATGACCCGCTGGAAGGTCTCGCCTTGCAGGTACTCGAGCAGGATCGCCGCCTTCTCGCCGTGATCGTGGTCGGCGAAGATCCGCGGCGGGAGCCCGGGCTCGAGCTGGTCCCACAGCTCGAGCGCCTGCTTCTCTTCGAGCACCTTGTTGGTCCGGCCCTCCTTGAACACGACCGCGCGGCTGCCCGCATCGCCGTGGACCTGGACCCGGGCGATCCGGCTGCCCGAGCGAGTCTCCCAGATGCCCTGGTAGTCGACGTCGCGCAGGTCGATGTCGTGATCGACGTCGGCGCTGGCCAGCGTGCCCTCGAGCGCCTGGAACTCGCTGACCTTGAGCTTCTCGCCCACGGTCGCGAAGATCGCCGCCTCACCGATGTTGAGCAGCGAGTCGCCGGAGCGCTCGAGGTAGCGATAGATGAAGAGCGTGGTGACGAGATCCTCGGCCGACCCACCCGCGCGCAGGTCGTCCATGATCCGGCGGAAGACCTCGACGTAGAGCTCGTCGGTCTCGAGCTCGGCCCGGCAGATCTGCAGGGCCAAGGACATGTCGCGGCGAAAGAGCGCGTCCTCGATCACCGCGATCGCGGCGAAGATGGCCGTGAAGAAGGGCTCGGGATCGAAGCGGTGGAGCAGCTCGAGATCGGCGATGAAGCGGATCTGCCCGACGATGTTGACCCCGAAGTCGGCGATCCGCTCGAGGTTGTTGCTCGAGGTGTTGATCGCTCGGATCAGGTCGACGGTGCCGACGTCGAGATCCTCGTTGGTCAGGATCCGAAAGCACTTGTTCTCGATCATCGACTTGAGGTTGTCGATGTAGTCGTCGCGCGAGGCGATCTTCTTGATCATCTCGTCGCGGGGATCGGCGAGCTGCCGCTGAGTGTCCTCGAGCAGCTTGGTCACCTCGAGCACGAGGAACTTGAAGTTCTCGCGCACGCCGGCGATGGCGATGGCTTCGCTGGTGGTGGTCACGTGGGCTCGGTCGGCCTCAGTCGGCGTTGATGGTCAGCTGGCTGCTGGCCGCGTCGTGCTCGTCGCTCTCGCGCCAGTGCAGGACCAAGGTCAGCTTGGCCCGACCGCCCTTGCGCTTGGCTCGAACCTCGAGCTCGAGCATGCCTTTGGGGCGAAGGTCGAGCAGGTGATCGGCGGTGCCGAGCTGGATGTGGCCCTTCTCGATCCCGCTCGTGATCGCCTGGAGGTACTTGACGATCGAGTGGGAGTCTTGGACCGACTCGTGGCGGAAGTCATCGTCTGCCATGGTGCTGGGCCGGAGAATCGCGCGGATGATGCCGCAGCGCTCCTGTTCGGCGAGTGACATTTGCGGGACCAGCTGCGGGCTTTGGCGCGCACGTGACGCTGGCCGCTCGCGCCTTCGATCATTTCTAGGCTGGCGCGCGGCGCCGCAACGTCCTGTAATGGCCGCGATGTCGGCCTCCGGCAACGATCGCAAGTCTCCCGCGCCCCCGCCCAAGGTGACGCGCCACGTGCAACCGCTCGGGCCGCGCGTGCTCGTGCGCATCATCAAGGACCCCGATCGGCTCGAGTCCGGGCTCTTCTTGCCCGAGGGCGCGAAGGAAAACGCGCAGCATGCCCTGCTCGGCGAGGTCGTCGAGGTCGCGCGGACGATGCCCAAGGTCGGCTTCGATCTCGACGACGACGACGATGACGACGACGAGCCCGGCCTCGGTCTCGGTGAAAATGTCAGCGGGATCCCGCTCGGCGCGAAGGTCCTCTTCGGCAAGGGGCGCGGCATCTCGGTCCCCTGGGACGAGAGCCTGCGCCTGGTCGACGTTCGCTACCTGCTGGCGATCGTCGACGAGATCGCCGAGGACGAGATCCAATGAAGGCCGCTCGCTTCGGGCTGCTGGCCGCGGTGCTTCTGCTGCCCGGTCTCGCGCGAGCGCAGGAGCCCGTCGCCGAGCACCGCGAGCTGCACGACGGCGTCGATCGACCGATCACCGATCTCTCGGGCAGCGGCGACTCGAGCTCGCTCGAGCTCAACCCCGCGATGATCAACGGCGTCGGCGGACTCGACGTCACCTTGCTCGGCTACCAGGCCGCCTACGCGTTCGCCCGCGGCTCGGGCTTCGGCGCGTTCGCGTCGGTCAACCTCGGCTGGGGCTTCGCGCTCGGCTTTGGCTTTCAGGCGCTCGAGCCCGGCTTCGGCGGCGGCAGCTTCGACGCCGACCGGGCCCAGAACCGACCCTCGACCAAGCTCAGCTTCGCGCTCGCGCTCGGCCAGGGCCAGTGGGGCAGCTTCGGGATCGGCGTGCACGGGATCCGCACGGGCGGCACCATCCTGCGCACGCCCCAGGTCGACCTCGGCGGCGTCATCCGCATGAGCAACTACGCCAGCCTCGGCTTGGTCGCCCGGATGGCGCCCGCCGATCTGCGCGACACCAACTTTCGCCCGACCCTCGACCTCGCCGGCGAGCTGGCCCTGCGCCCGCTCGGCAACAACTGGCTCGAGCTCGCGGGCGGCCTGACCAGCCGCGTCGATCAGAGCGGCGCGCGGGGCTTCGGCAATTTCGACACCGACGATCTGCTCCCCTATGGCCGGCTCGCGCTGCGCTACCAGGGCATCGAGCTCGCCGGCCAAGTCGAGCGCGTCCAGACCGACCTGCTCGACGAGGACACGCTCGCGTTGATCGGCGCGAGCACGGCCTTGCGTGGCTCGGTCGCGCTGACCGTCGCCTGGGACTACGGCGCGGTCGGGATCGGCATGCACTCCGGCCTCGGGCCCAGCGTCGACGGCGTCTCGTTCAAGGCCCGCTTCTCGACCCAGAAACAAGGCCGCGTCTATTGGGGCCGACGCATCGACGTCGACAAATACGAGCTCGGCCAAGTCGGTGATCAGCGCACGCTGATCGCGATGCTGCGCCGGCTCGAGCGAGCCGAGCGAGCCGGCGATCGGGCCGTGATCCTGATCGAGGCCGACGGCTTCGGCATGAGCTGGGGCGCCGGCCAAGAGCTGCGCGACGCCCTGCGTCGGGTTCGCGACGCGGGCGGCCACGTGTTCGCCTGGGTCGAGCAGCCGAGCCTGCGCGACTACTGGTTGGCCTCGGTCGCCGAGAAGATCTACGCGCATCCGGCCGGCCAGTTCGAGACCGTCGGCATCGGCACGCGCCGGCTCTACTACAAAGACGCGCTGGCCAAGCTCGGTGTGCAGGTCGAGGCCATGCACATCGAGGAGTACAAGAGCGCGCACGAGAACTTCACCCGCTCGGACCGCAGCGAGTTCGACACCGAGCAGCGCACGGTCTTGCTCGACGACACCTGGCAAACCGTCGTCCGCGACATCGCCCAAGCCCGCGGCCTGAGCAAGTCCGAGGTCCGCGAGCTCAGCGTCGAAGCCCCGCTCGCGCCCCAGCGCGCGCTCGAGGGCAAGCTCGCCGACGAGGTCATGCACCGCGACGAGCTCATCGCCAAGCTCTCCGACGAGCTCGGGGCCGAGGTTGCCTTCGCACGCTTCGAACGCAACGACCCCGCCCAGGACACCTGGGGCGTCGAGCCCTACATCGCCGTGATGCTGATCGAGGGCACCATCGTCGACGGAAAGAGCCGCTTCATCCCCTTGCTCGACATCATCATGACCGGGGCCGAGAGCACCGTCGATACGCTCCAGGCGCTCCGCCGCGATCCGTCCTGTCGTGGGATCGTGCTGCGGGTCGACTCGGGCGGTGGCTCGGCCTTTGCCTCGGAGCTGATCTGGCGCGAGGTCCAGCTGACCCACGAGGGCTGGCAGAAGGACCCCCGGCACAGCCCGCCGATCGTCGTCTCGATGAGCGACGTCGCGGCCGTGCACTTCAACCGCTCCGCGGCCGACGGTGAGCGGATCGACATCACCGTCTACGACAACCTGGTCCGCGGTGCGCCGGCATGGCTGGACGAGCTGCAGGCGAAGGGTGAAG
>JAMHUH010000540.1:0-3190 GCA_035904925.1 Nannocystaceae bacterium | reverse complement strand
GCTCGCCCAGCCCGCGGGTGCGATCGTTCGCTTCGACGGGCTCTCCTTGCACCGCGCCGTGGCGGCTCACGACGCGGGCTGGAGGCTGTCGGTTCGCTGCGTCGAGACCGATCGCGAGGTCGTGCTAGATCGATCGATCAGCGAGTGCTACGGGACCGAGTTTCGAACCCAGTCCGACGCGTAGGCCACGAATTCGGCGCGGCTGCCCCAACGCAGCTCCCAGTCACGCCAAGTGTCGGCCAAGCCGACCGCCTGCAAGCGCGACGCGAGCTGCTCGAAGCTCTCCGAGGACTTCAGGATCTCCACGAGGCACTGCTCTTCGGGCAAGAGATCGAGGCGCGCGAACCCATCGGCCCTCACGCCCGCGCCGAGCGTCCACCCGTTGACGCGCGCGTCGTCCCGGTCCCAACACACGACCGAGTCGAAGAGCAGCGCGAGCTTGCGATCGAAGTCCAGCACGAAGCCCGCCTCGGTATCGACGGCGCGGGCGATCTGCGGCAGGTCGGTGACGATCGTTTCGGCGTAGCCGGGCCCACGGGCGAACACGGGCAAGGCGACGTCGGCCATGTACTGGCCGAAGTAGATGCGAGTCTGTTCTCGCCTTCGAATCGCAAACGTGGCGGTGCTCGACATCGCCGCGACCTTGCCAAACCCCGGGCGGGCCGACAACGCGGCTGAACGCCCTCCAAAGGACTAAATCGGGTTGAACGCGATCGCGACCACGAGCACGGCGATGAACACGATCAAGCACACGCCCATGCCGACCGTCCCTTGCCCGAGCCGGTCCTCGATGCCGTAGTACCAGTCGTCGAAGGCGCTCGGGTTGGACACGCGGGTCGCCGCGTCGACGAAGAGCTCGGGTTCGCCCGCCTCGTCGGCGGGCTCGACAGGCCCGAGATCCGCTTCGGTCATCAGCTTCAACCAAGCACCTCTCGCGGGGGCTGGCAAGGGCCAACCCGGCGCGATCGCGGACGCTGCGCCTGCCCGGATTGCCGCCGACTCGGGGTGCGAGAGGCTGCACGCCGACGCGATCGGCCGCGCACGGCTCGATCTTCCCGCTTTGCTGACAGGCCCGCCGGCTCGCGTTATCTCTACTGGACCGTGGCACGACGCCCAGCTTCTGCGTTGCTCGTGATCGCCCTCGTGGCGATCGGGTGTGGCGAGGATCCCGGCGAGAGCAACCGCGACAACGTCAGCGAGGTGGTGGCGGTCGACACGGTCGGCCACCTCGGGCGGATCCACGTGATCCTCCAGCCCTCGCCGGACGAGCTCGAGCCCGAGCCGCAGCTGCAGATCCAGGCCCGCTTCGTCGAGTATCGCAACGTCGCGGAGGCGTTCGTGCGGGCTCGGGCCAAGCTGCCGGTGCCGGCGTGGGAGCAGCTCGAGGTCGGCCAGTGCGTGCCGAGCTCGAGCCTGCTGCCGGGCGCTCCGCCGACACCCGCGGGTGAGCCCGAGCTCTCGCTGATCGACGCGGGCGAGCTGCGGGTCATGCTCGGCACCCGCGACGTGGTCGTGCCGCTGGTCTTGGTGCCCGACATTCTGCCTTGGCTCTCGGGCGTCGAATACATGCACGTCGACGATCGGATGCCCGAGCTGGCGGTCGATCCCGACGGCAGCTTCCCGCTCGCGATCAGCGTCGATGGCACGGCCTCGATCGGCCTCGATCGGATCGATCTCGCGATTCATCTGCCGCCGGCGCTCGAGCTGCAGGGCGCGGGGATCGGCGAGGGTCGGCTGACGATCGACTGGCAGCCGCCGGGCGAGGCGACCCAGGCGATCCTGCTCCAGCTGCAAGCGTTCCAGCCCAGCGAGGGGATCCCCGAGCCGGCCGGCGAAGAGCTGACTTGCTTGGTCCCCGACAGCGGTCGCGCGAGCTTCGAGATCGCCACGCTCGAGGGCGCGGGCTTGGCCACCGGCGCGGCGCTGCTGCGGGTCGCGGCCAGCCGCTTCGCCAGCCAGTCGATCGACACCGGCGCCTTCGAAGGGGTCGAGCTGATCGTCGAGCAGCGAGATCAGCGGACCTTGCCGTTGCTGGCCCCGCCGACGGGCGGCTGAGTCGACTCGCCGATTCGCAGCACTCGCTCGATCAACCAGCGGGCCAGCATCACGCTGGCCAGGCCGATCACGAGGCCCTCGCAGGCGCCCACGCCGATGTCGAAGGCCGAGTGGACGCGCAGCAGCGGGCGCGAGGCGATCACGGCCAACGCCCAGATCGGCAGCACGAAGAAGATCAGTCGCCGCCGTCGCTGATCGAGGTAGCTCAGGCCCAAGGTCGAGAAGAACGCGGCGAAGGTCATCGCGGCCAGCGAGTGGCCCGAGGGGAACGAGTAGCCGGTCTCGATCACCCAATGCTCGCGGACGATCTCGGCCAGGGCGGGCGCGCGGGGATCGTTCAGGCGCTCGGCCAAGTAGGCGCTGCGTACCGGCTTGTCGCCGAGCGCGTAGAAGTCGTCGGGGTTGAGGCCGAGCACGCCCTGCTCGGCCAGCGCGATGATGTTGGGCCGCGGGATCGCCATCGCCGGCTTGATCAGGTGCTCGTTGACCAGCGACATCCCGCCGAGCGCGAGCAGCAGCACGCCGAGCAAGACCACGCCCTCGAACACGCGGGTTCGCAGGGCCAGGCCGGGCCGGGTCACGACGATCAGCAAGAGCAGCAGCGCGATCCAGGGCTCGACCTTGGCGCTGCCCGAGTCGGCGACCCAGACCGCGGCCTGGGCGATCGGGCTGTCGAGCGGGACCGCGGGCAGAAAGCCGATCGCGATCACGAGCGCGAGCGCGGGCAGCAAGAGCTTCAGCGCGCGACGGAAGGCTTGGTCGAGCGGTACGCGGTCGGGGGCGGTCATGCGACCTTGCCTGCCTTGCGGGCCAGGATCGCCCGATAGCCACGGATCCCCAGCATCAAGACCACGCCGAGCCCGAGCAAGCCGCCGACCCCCCACGCGATGCTCAGCGTGGTCTTGAACACGGCCAAGAACACGATCGCGACCATGAACATCGTCGCCACCTCGTTGAACATCCGCAGCTTGCCGGCCGACCAGGCGCTGGTCTTGGCCGCTTGTTGGCGACGGATCCGACCACAGGCGAGCGTGTAGAGGACCAGCCCGGCCAGCAGCGCGAACTTGACGTGCAGCCAGCTGGCGAGGCTCTCGAGCTGAAAGACCATCGAGAGCCCGCCGACGAAGGTCAGGAT
>JAMHUH010000539.1:0-7217 GCA_035904925.1 Nannocystaceae bacterium | reverse complement strand
CCAGCGCGGTGCCGGGCGGCGACCTCTTCGCCTGGGTCCGGCGTGGGTTCGAAGCGGCCGCGACCGGCAAGGTCTCGATGTCCGCGTTCGAGGCCCGCGAGACCGGCTGGCTGCGCGCCAGCGACGGGATCACCTTCCACAAGAACCGGGTCGTCGCCGACGCCAAGGCCCACGCGATCGCGATCGCCGAGGGCGGCTACGTCCCGCCCGATCGCAACGAGCCGATCCAGGTCATGGGCGCGCCCGGTGGCGCCAACCTCCTGCTCGGGATCCACGAGTTCGGCTGGGGCGGCTTCGCCAGCGAGCACGATCAGCTGATCGGCAGCAAGATGATCCACGTGCTCTCGGGCGGCATGAAGCCGATCGCCGGCACCGCGACCGCGCAAGAGCTGCTCGACCTCGAGCGCGAGGCCTTCATGTCGCTCTGCGGCACCGAGAAGACCCTCGCCCGCATCGAGTTCATGCTCACCAACCGCAAGCCCTTGAGGAACTAGTCCATGAGCCAAATGCAAGAAGCAGTCATCGTCGCCAGCAAGTGCTCTGCGGTCGGCAAGGCCCCGCGCGGCGCCCTGCGCAACACTCGTCCCGACGACATGGGCTCCGAGGTCCTGCGGGCGACCATCGCCAGCGTGCCCGGGCTCGAGCCGGGCATGATCGAGGACATCGCCATCGGCTGTGCGATGCCCGAGGCCGAGCAAGGCCTCAACGTCGGCCGGGTGATCGGGATCGGGGCCGGCTGCCCCGACCAGACCCCGGCGCTGACCGTCAACCGCTTTTGCAGCTCCGGCTTGCAGACCATCGCGATGATCGCCGAGCGGATCATGCTCGGCGTCATCGACTGTGGCGTCGGCGGTGGGATCGAGTCGATGTCGATGGTGCCGATGGGCGGCAACAAGCCGCGCGTCAGCCCCAAGATGATCGCCGAGCGGCCCGAGGTCTACGTCTCGATGGGCATCACCGCCGAGAACGTCGCGCGCAAGTTCGAGATCGGCCGCGCCGACCAAGATCAGTTCGCGCTGACCAGCCATCACAAGGCCGTCGCGGCCATCCAAGCGGGCAAGTTCGTCGACGAGATCGTCCCGGTCACGACCGTCGAGGGCCCGATGTTCGCGGTCGACGAAGGCCCCCGCGGCGACACCAACCTCGACGCGCTCGCCAGCCTCCGGCCGGTCTTCCACGTCAAGGGCACCGCCACCGCCGGCAACTCCTCGCAGACCAGCGACGGCGTGGCCATGACCGTGCTGATGTCGGCGGCCAAGGCCAAGGCGATCGGTGCGACCCCGCTCGCGCGCTTCGTCGGCTTCGCGGTCGCGGGCGTGGCCCCCGAGCTGATGGGCATCGGCCCGGTCGAGGCGATCCCCAAGGTGTTGAAGCAGTGCGGGCTGAGCCTCGGCGACATCGACCTCTTCGAGCTCAACGAGGCCTTCGCGGCCCAGTCGCTCGCGGTCGTCAAGGTGCTCGGGATCGATCCGGCCAAGGTCAACGTCAACGGCGGAGCGATCGCGCTCGGCCACCCGCTCGGCTGCACCGGGGCCAAGCTGACCGCGACGCTGATCCACGAGCTGCGCCGTCGCAAGGGTCGCTACGGCATGGTGACCATGTGCATCGGCGGCGGCATGGGTGCCGCTGGCATCTTCGAAGTGCTCTGATCCGCGAGCCAGCTCGCGGCTTCACGAAGCCGGCGTCCCTCGGGACGTCGGCTTTTTCGTGGGCTCGAGCAAGCACTCGACCTCGAGGCGCGCGGCATCGCGCCCCACGAGCTCGCGTGTGATTCGTGCGTCGTTCAGCTCACTTCGTCCATCATTGACTGGCACACGGAATCAAATGAATGTCCGCTCGCCTCCTGAACCCCCAGCTCGAGCCCATCATGATCCGCACTCGCATCGCCCTCCTCGCCGTCTCCGCCTTCACCTTCGCCTCGCTCGCTTGCACCGACGACACCGCCGACGAGGGCGCCGACGAAGTCGGCACGGACACGACCGGCGACACGTCCACGAGCGACACGACCGGCGACACCACGACGACCGACACGAGCAGCACGACCGATACCGCGACCGACACGACCACGACCGACACGACCACGACCGACACCGGCACGCAGGACTGCACCTCCGATGCCGCGGTCTGCCTCTCGGTGGTCGTGCCCGCCGACTACGCGGGCACTCCCGTCAACCTGCTCGTCGCGCTCTACGACACCTTGCCGCCGATGGGCCCGCCCTCGGCCGTGCTCGCCCAAGTCCCGATGCCCGACATCGCGGTCGGCATGCCGCTCGACGTGCAGGTGTTCGATGTCGCCAACCAAGGCGACTACTTCGTCTATGTCGCGCTCTTCATGGAGGGCGGCGGGATGTTCCAGCCCGTCGTCGACATCGACTATGTCGGCTCGACTGCCGCCGCGGTCACCGTCGGTGGTGCGGGCGTCGACGTCGGCCCGATCGACCTCGCGCTCTACGCTGCGCCTTGACGCTCGCGGTCGGCAGCGCGCCGACCTTCGATCGTGATAGCGTGGCCCATGCTTGCTTCGCGCCGTCTCGGGTTGCTCTCGACCACCTTGCTGATGGTCGCCTGCGGCGACCCGAGCGGCTCCGAAGCCACCAGCAACAGCGACGTCGCGGTCGACACCAACGACGAGATCGGGACCAGCGAGAGCGCGACCACCAACGCGAGCAGCGAGAGCGTGGGCTCGAGCGATTCGACCGGCGACGGCGACTCGAGCAGCGCGACCACGACCAGCGAGAGCGACTCCAGCGATGGCGGGACCAAGTTCGACTCGCTGATCCCCGACACGCCAGGCATGGACAATTGCCTCGGCCAGGGCGGCGTCGACGTCGAGTTCTCCTACATCTGGATCTCCAACACCGGCGAAGGCACGCTGACCAAGCTCAACACCGAGACCTTGGTCGAAGAGGGCCGCTTCATCACCCGGCCCGATCATCAAGGTCGGCCCTCGCGGACCTCGGTCAACCTCTCGGGCGACGTCGCGGTCGCGAGTCGCGACGGTGGCATCAGCAAGTTCGCCGCGCGGCTCGAGGACTGCGTCGACAGCAACGGGATGCCCGGCATCCAGACCTCGAGCGGCAAGGGCGACGTCGAGGCTTGGGACGTCGAAGAGTGCCGGCTCTGGCACCTGCCGCTGGTCGGCCCGAGCCTCGCGAGTCGCCCGGTCGCGTGGACGGCCGGCACCCAAGATCCCGGCACCTGCAATTGGGTCGACCAAAAGCTGTGGACCTCGACCTCGCTCTTGAACACGCCTGGCTCGATGCAGGTGCTGCGGCTGAACGGCGAGACCGGCGAGATCGAGGAGACCATCGCCGCGCCCAACGTCGACATCGGCGCGTGGGGTGCCTACGGCGGGGCCGTCGACGCCGAGGACAACTTCTGGTTCTCGACCCACGGCAGCGCGACGCCGCCGACCTTGAGCCGCGTGACCTTCGACGACTTGGTCTTGTCGACCTGGCCGGTGCCCAACGGCGTCGCGCCCTACGGCATGACCTTCGACAGCAAGGGCTACGCCTGGGTCGCGGGCTATGCCGGCGGCGTCGCCCGCTTCGATCCCGCCAGCGAGACCTGGGCCGTGGTCGCCGCGACCGGCCTCGGCATGCAGGCCGACGGCGAAGGTCGAGTCTGGGTCGGCAGCTACGGCGGCATGGGCACGGGCGTGCTCGCGATCGACGTCGAGACCCTGCAGGTGATCGACTTCATCCCGATCCCAGCCAGCGTGACCAAGGGCGTGAGCATCGACTTCTATGGCTATGTCTGGGTGGTCGACATGGCCAACAGCGCCTACAAGGTCGATCCCGAGACCCACCTCTATGACGTCTACGCGGGGCTGAACGAGGCGTACACCTACTCGGACATGACCGGCGCCGGGCTCAAGAACGTCGCGTTTCCGCCCGGCTGAACGAAGCCCAGCGGAGCTGCGAGCGCCATGCGATGCTGGCCGCCATGCCTCCCCATCACCCCGGGCTGGTCGTGCTCACGCTCGCGCTCGCGCTGCCCCTCGCCTGTGCCGGTGACGACGACGAGGAAGAGGAAGACTACGCGGGCGTCGACACGCCGGCCTCGCGCCACGAGCCCGCGGCGAGCTGCCCCGCGAGCGCGCCGGTGCTCGGCAGCGCCGGCACCACTCGCGTCGATCACTTCGACTTGGCCTGGCGCAGCAACGGCTACGAGTCCTACCTCGACGACTACCAGTACTTCGTGATCCCCGACGACATCCTGTCGATCTTGATCGCGGTCGAGCAGGGGGCCGAGTACACGGCGCTCAACGGGATGACGATCGACGGCGAGTGGCTGGTCGATCTGCCCAACGCGATCGGCGAGGCGCCCTTCTATCATTGGCCGGTCGAGGTCGCGTCGGTGACCATGCCGATCAGCAACGAGACGGCCGCCCACGGGGGCTGCCTCGCGCTCGATCCGGTCGTCTACGCCGACGCCAGCGGCCAGACCGGCGAGCTGCACATCGTGACTCGGCGCGGCGCTTCGTCGGCCTCGAGCATCGACGTCAACGTGTTCGTGGTCGGCTCGACCGACATCGCCGAGGCCGACGTGATGGCGGCGCTGACCCGGATGAGCGAGGTCTATGCGGGCGGCGGCGCGGCGACGATCGGCAACGTCTCGATCGCCACGCTCGACTGGCCCGATCCCTACGTCGACTCCGAGGGCGCCGAGGCCAACGAGCTGCGGGCCACGGCGATCGGCGACGACCCCGGCGCGCTCAACCTGCTCTTCGTGCAGGACTTCAACGAGGTCGGCACGCTCGGGATCGCGGCCGGGATCCCGGGGCCCAACGGGATCTCGGGCACCGCCGCCTCGGCCGTGATGGTCGCGGTCGACACCCACCTCGACGCCGAGGGGAGCGCCCTGCTCACCGACCTGATGGGCGAGACCATGGCCCACGAGATCGGCCACCAGATCGGGCTCTTCCACACCAGCGAAGGCGACGGCGTCGGCTTCGACCCGATCACCGACACGCCCGAGTGCACGAGCGACTTCGACCTCGACGGCGACGATGAGCTGACCGCCGAAGAGTGCGAGGCCGCGGACGGGCGGAATTTCATGTTCTGGAGCTCGTCCGACCAATTCGGGCAATTCGAGATGTCCCCGATCCAGAGCGCCGTGCTGCGTGACAGCGTGATCGCGAGGCCGCAATGAAACGACTCCTCTTGTCCCTGTGTTGCTCGCTCGCGGCCTGTCACGCGGGCTCCGAAGAGCCCCTCGATGCCGCGAGCGCCGAGCCGCGCACCGATTCGCAGGTCGAGGTCGACTCGGGCCAGGCCCCCGCCGACCTGGCCACGATCCGCTCGCTGCTCCAGGCTCGCCACGCCGAGGATCTGCCCAGCGCCGAGCAGCTCGCCCGCTACCCCAGCGCCGAGGCCTCGCTGCGCTACTTGGCCGAGCAGGGCGAGACGATGGTGCTGCGGGTCCGAGCGCTCGCGCTGCTCGAGCACTACGGCTCGGACGCGACCGGCGAGCTGCTGACCCGCTTCGCCGCCGACCTCGAGCTGCACCCGGCCCTGCGCGCGGCGGCCTTGACCGGCATGGCCGGGCAAGCGCTCGACGATCAGCCCGAGCGGCTCGCGGTGGTCGTCGCTGCGCTGCACGACGGCGATCCGCGAGTCGGAGTCGCGGCGGTCGAGCTGCTCGATCGCTCCGCAGCTGGGCGCGACGCGCTGAGCCAAGCCAGCCAAGCCGCCGATCTGCCCAAGGCCGTGCGCGAGGCGATCGAAGCTCGCTAAGGGGCGCTCGTGCTCGCCAGCCGGGCCTCGATGACCCGAACCAGCGCGGGGTCGCGCTCGATCAAGAGCGGCCGCCGCCCGGCCTCGATCGCCGCGACCCCGGTCGAGCCCGAGCCCGCGAAGGGATCGAGCACGATCGCGCCGACCGGGCAGCACAGCTCGATCAACGCCCGCAGCAGATCGACGGGCTTTTGCGCCTCGTGGTGACCCGCCTCGCCGGGCCGAAAGCCGATTCGAATGATGTTGTCGTGGCCCCCGACGAGCGCCTCGAAAGCCTCGAGGTTGAACGCGCCGAGCCCATGGTCGAGCACGTTGTCGGCGATCGTGGCCGCATAAGGCTTGAAGAGCCAGGCGATCGGTTCGAACACCGGGCGCAGGTTGCCGACCCGCCACCCTCGCCAATGCTCGGCTTGGCCGAGCTCGCCGCGCTTGCGAAACACGGTGCTCAATCGCTGGGCCCGAAACACCGCCTGCGGACGCTCCCAGCCGATCGTGTCACGATAATTGAACCCGGCGTCTTCCATCGCGCTCGCGCAGCGATGCGCCATCCGTCGCCCGGCGAAGACCAGCGCGCTGCCGCCCGGCTTGAGCACGCGCAGCCACTCGCCCGCCCAGGTCGCGCACCAGCGCTGGTACTCGCGCGGAATCTCGCGATCCGCCGCCGACCAGCCGTTGATCGGCTTGTGCCGCTTTTCGAATACCTTGCCCGCCTGAACCTGCGCGGCGCTCTGCCCGAGATAGGCCGAATTCGTGTTGGCGTGCAGGACATCCCAATCGGCGAGGCCGATGCCATAGGGAATGTCGCTCAGGATCATGTCGATCGAGCCCTCGGCGAGCGTGCGCACGAATTCGATCCCGTCGGCTTCGAATACACCGACCTTCGCCTCGGGGCTGGCGCGGCGAGGCACGCCGGCCGGGCGCGGCTGCTCGGCGAAGCGCAAGAACTCGCGCAGCGTGGCCGCGTGAGCCTCGGGGATCGGCTCGCCCTCGCCCCAGGCCTCGACGAGGCTGGCACGAACCCCCAGCTTGCGCGCCAGCGCTTCGCTCGTGATGTCCGTGACGCGCTGGACTCTTCGGACCAAGTTCATGGCACGCCCGCTCGAGGCACGAAGAAGGGGAAGCCGTCGACCGGCACGAGCGCGCGCAGCTGCTTGGTCCCCGACCATTGCGCGTGGGTGGTCGTGAAGCTGACCGAGCCCGCGCCATCGAAGCTCAGCGTGGCCTCGAACTCGCTCGTGATCTCGTCGACCTCGTTCTCGGCGAACGCATGGGTGCCGCTGCGCAGCGAGGTCGGCAAGGTCACGCACCAGCCACCCGCGTCCGCGCCACAGACGATCGTCGTGGCTTGCTCGCTGACGGCGTAGACCCGGCCGTCGATCGTCTCGTCGTAGCCATCCGAGGCCCAGTCCTCGAATTGGGTGGTGATCCGGACCTCGAGCCCGACGCTGGGATCGAGCTCGACCAGCTCCAAGCGAGCGC
>JAMHUH010000538.1:0-17530 GCA_035904925.1 Nannocystaceae bacterium | reverse complement strand
GGGCCGCCTGGATCGCCTCGACCACCGACTCGGGCAGGTCGGGCACCCGCTCGGCCGGCGAGGTGTACTCGCCCTCGCAGATGCGCATGATCGTGGCGATCTGGTTGGACGCGTCGAAGGGTCGAACGCCGGTGACCAACTCGTAGAGGATCACCCCGAGCGCGAACACGTCGCTGGCTGGGCCGCCGCCGCCATGCTCGATCTGCTCGGGGCTCATGTAGCCGCAGGTGCCGACCAAGAGCCCGGCCTGCGACTGCTCGAGCTCGTCGTCGGTGATCCGAGCGAGGCCAAAGTCGAGCACCTTGACCGTCTCGCCGCCGTCGTCGCTGCGGTCGAACATCACGTTGCCGGGCTTGAGGTCGCGATGCACGACGCCGCGCCGATGCCCGGCTTCGACCGCTCGACAGACGTCGTGGAAGAGCTCGAGCGCGCGAGCCAGCGGCGGCGGACCGCTGCTCAACACCCGGGCCAGGGTCGGCCCATCGAGGTACTCCATGACCATGAAGGGTCGATCTTCGGCCTCGCCAAAGTCGAACACGCGCACGACGTTGGGGTGGCGGATCCGGGCCAGCGCTCGCGCCTCACGCAAGAATCGTTGGCGGTTGCCCGGCGAGCTGCGCTCGGGCAGCACCGACTTGATCGCGACCACGTCGCCGAGCGAGAGCCGACGGGCCGAATGCACGACGCCCATCCCACCCGCGCCGATGCGCTCGAGGATCCGATACTTGTCCAGCAACACCTCGCCGGGCGCCCACTCGCTGGCGCTGGTCCCGGCTCGCTTGTCGGCGTCGCTCACCGCCAGCATCTCACCACTGCCGGCGGCCAGGGGCAACGGCTCCGCTCAGGCCAGCCCGAGCGAGGACGCCAAGGTGGCGAGGCGCTCGGGCTGGTCGGTCATGATCCCGTCGACGCCGAGGTCGACGAGCCAACGCATGGTCTCGCTGTCGTCGATCGTCCACACGTGAACGTGAACCCCGCGACGGTGGGCCGCCTCGACGAAGCGGGGCTCGACCACGTGAAGGCCGCGATGCCGGATCGGCACCTGCAAGGCCTCGTATTCGATCGGCAGGCGATCGACCAGCCCCGTCCGGACCGCCAACCAAAACGCCAGGATCTCGTGCTTGCCCGCCGAGGTCGCTACCCGTCCGCGGGCGAGGTTGCGAAAACCCCGGACCAGGTCGTCGCGCTCGGACGCGACCAGCACTCGATCGTGCAGGCCTTGGTCGTCGATGGCGCGCCACAGCGCCGCGATCATGCTCGGCTCGGCTTGCTTGATCTCGAGGTTGACCCGGACCTCGGGGTCGAGCGCGAGGACCTCGGCGAGGGTCGGGATCGTCAGCCCGCGCCCCCGAAAAGGGTAGCTCGGTCCGTCCGGGCTGAACCAATGACCCGCGTCGAAGCGACGCAGCTGCTCGAGCGTGTGCTCCCAGACCACGCCGCGGCCGTTGGTCGTGCGCTCGAGGCCGTGGTCGTGCAAGCAGACGATGTGGCCGTCGCGGGTCAGGTGAACGTCCGTCTCGATCCACCGACAGCCGGCCGCGATCCCGCCACGAAAGGACTCGAGCGTGTTCTCGGGCCAACACGCCGCGCCCCCGCGATGCGCGAAGGTCAGCAGGCCTGGCGACGCGAGGTAGGGCTTGGGCACGAGGCTGGTTGTCGATGCTTCGCCGGGCGATCGCACGTCACGATGTCGCAACTCGCAAGGCCGCCGAAAACGCGTCAGCCGGCTACTCGACGACGATCTTCCAACGGCCCGGCGTGGCCTCGCAGACCAGCCCGAGCAGCTCGGCCTCGCACAGGCCGAGCGTCGCGCCTTCGAGCCCCGCGAGCTGTTCGAACGCAGTGCCGGCGCTCGGACCCGCGAGCAAGGCGTCGCGCAGCCAGACCCACTCGCTCGGCCACCGTGACTCGCTCGTCTGCGCGCGCCCGCACAACCATGCCTGGACGCGGGCCCGCGCGGCCTCGTGGTCGTCGACGCCGCTCTCGGGCTCGGGCAGCGCGAGCGCACCTTCGCCGATCAACGTGCCGCAGCCGGGCGTGCCGACGAACACCGCCAAGGGCCGCGAGGCCTGGAGCGCGAGCCGGCCAGTGCCGATCGAGCCCGAGCGCAGCGAAGCCTCGGCGACCAAGACCGCGTCGGCGAGCGCGACGACGATCCGATTGCGACTCGCGAACATCGGCCGGCGTGGCTCGGTGTGCGGTGGCTGGGCGAAGATCAACCCGCTGCGTGGTTGCTCGGCCAGGGCCGCGAACAGGCCGTCGTGCCCGGGCGGATAGACGCGATCGCAGCCGCAGGGCAGCACGGCCAGCTGCGGACAGCCGATCCGGAGCGCGGCCCGATGCGCGCCGCCGTCGATCCCCAACGCTCCACCCGAGACCAACGACCAGCCCTCGGCGTGCGCGGCCGCGAGCACGGGGTCGAGCGCGCGAAGGTAGCGACCGTGCGCCGCTCGGCTGCCGACCACCGCCAAGCGAGGTCGCGGCGGCAAGTGACCGAGCAGCTCGAGGTGTTCGCCCGGTCGCAAGCCGTGCTCGGTCGGGTCGAGGAGGGAGGTCGAGTGGTTCCGCCAGACGCTCACGAGCCGCTTGTCGGCCGCGGCGAGCTCGGCTTGCATGGTTCTCGACGCGCGAACGGTAACCCATGTGTTACCGTCTCGCCGTGACCAAGAAATCCATCGCCAAGAAGCCTGCTGCTGCGAAGAAGCCCGCTGCTGCCAAGAAGCCCGCTGCTGCGAAGAAGCCCGCTGCCGCGAAGCCGCCCGCTGCCGCCAAGCAGCCCGCTGCTGCCAAGCAGCCCGCTGCTGCCAAGAAGCCCGCCGCCGCGAAGAAGTCCGCGATCGGCTCGCCCGTGCAGCCCTGGCAGCTGACCACGCCGCCGGGCAGCTCTGCGTTCGAGGCCTATCGCGACGAATCGCTCGATCCACCCGCGCTGGTCGTGCGGGTCGGCAAGACCGAGCTTCGCTACCACCTGCGCTGCATCGACGACCTTCACGCGATGCTGGTCGCCCACGGCGACTGGATCGATCTCGGCGGCGCCGACGAGCAAAAGCCCGCGCCGGCCGGCAGCGTCGAAGCCTGGGGCCGGGCTTCGGACAACCCGGTCGGCGGCTGGTATGGGATCAAGAAGGGCCTGCGCGGCCGCTTTGCGGTCTATGTCCCGCCCGTGCTCGAGGCGCTCGGCCTGGCCGAGGTCGAGCACGCCGCCCGCAACAACCGAATGCGCGCGCGCTGACGCCGATTCGCCGACTAAGTCGGACGAATCAAATAGCAGTGATGGATCCGCTCGGAGCGCTCGAAGTCCTTCGGGATGCTCGGCTTGGTCCAATCCTCGATCGTCACGTTCGCGTGGCCACGCAGGCGCAATTCGAAGCTGCGCAGGTTGGTCGAGAACACCAGCAGGCCGCCCGGGGCCAAGCGATCGACGCAACGCATGATCAAATTGGCGTGGTCGCGCTGAACATCGAAGTCGCCGTCCATCCGCTTGGAATTCGAATAGCTGGGCGGATCGCAGAAGATCAGCTCCCAGCGCTCGATCGTCGGCCGGCTCAACCAATCGAGCACGTCGCTGCGAATCAGGCGGTGGCGCCCGCCCTCGCCGAGCCCGGCCGCGACCGCCTCGAGCCGATTGAGCGCAAAATTCCGCTGCGCCCAATCGAGGTAGGTCCGCGAGAGATCGACGCTGGTCGTGCTCCGGGCCCCGCCGAGCGCCGCGTGAATCGACGCGCTGCCGGTATAGCAAAACAGGTTGAGCACGCGGCGATCGGCCGCGAGCTCGCGCAGCTTGGCCCGAATCGGGCGCTGATCGAGGAAGAGGCCAGTGTCGAGGTAATCCTCGAAATTGACCAGGAGCTGGGCCGGGCCCTCGCGGACCACGAATTCCTGACCGGCGTGATCGAGCTTTTCATACTGCGAACGGCCGCGCTGCCGCTCGCGTCGCTTGAAATGGACCCGCTCGCGCGGCAGCTCGAGATCCTCGCGGATCACGGCCAGCGCCTCGCGCAGATGGTTGCGGGCCTGCTCGGGATCGATGGTCCGCGGCGGCGCGTACTCCTGCACGTGGGCGTGCAGCTGCTCGACCTCGCCGATCTCGTTGGCGGCGGCGCGATAGAGGTCGACCGCGACGTTGTACTCGGGGATGTCGGCGTCGTAGAGGCGATAGCAGCTGATCGACTCGCGCTCGAGCCAGGCCTTGAGCTTCTTGCGATTCTTGACCAGACGATTGGCGAACGAAGTCGCGCCCGCCGAGCGGGGCTTGGGCTCCTGCGGCGGGCGCTCGGGCGTCGGCTCGACCCGCAGACGCAGGACCTGAGCCGCGATTGGGCCGTCGTCGAGCACGTTGCGGTGATGGGCCGAGATGCCCAAGAAGCGGCCGAGCCCGGGATCACCCGCGAGCAACGCGACCTCCCAACCAACGAAGCGCTCGCGCAGGAGCGCGCCCAAGCTCGCGTAGAGCCGCTCGAGCTCGCGGCGCGTGCCGATTCGCTCGCCCCAAGGTGGATTGGTCACGATCAAGCCAGGCTCGCCCGCGGGTGGGGTCAGCTCGGCCAGATCGCGACGCTCGACATGAACGCGACCACGCAATCCGGCGGCCTCGATACAGGCGATCGCGGCTCGAATGGTCCGACCGTCGGCGTCGAAGCCGAGCAAGGGGCCGCGCGTGGCCAAGCGCGCGAGCCCAGCCGCGCGGCGGCGCTCGGCGTCGGCGATCAGGCGCGGCCAGATCGAGTCGTCGCGCTGCGGCCAGCGCTCGAACCCAAAGCGACGCCGCTGCAGCGCCGGCGCGACGTCGGCCGCGATCCAGGCGGCCTCGATCAGCAGGGTCGCCGCGCCGCAGAAAGGATCGAGCAAGCTCGTCCGCAGGCCCGTCTCGGCGTTCCAGCCGGCTCGCAGCAGCACGGCCGCGGCCAAGTTCTCGCGCAGGGGCGCGACGCCTTGCTCGACTCGATAGCCGCGCCGATGCAGGCCCTCGCCGCCGAGATCGAGGCTGAGCCGGGCTCGATCGCCACGCAGGTGGACGCGCAGCGAGATGTCGGGCTCGCGGGTGTCGATGTCGGGCCGCTCGCCCCAGCGCTCGCGCAGCTGATCGACGATCGCGTCCTTGACCCGCAACGCGGCAAAGTGACTGTGGCCAATGCTGCCCGTCCCCGAGGCTTGGATCGCAAAGGTCGCTCCGGGCTCGATGTGCAGCGTCCAATCGATCGCGCGCACGCCCGCATAGAGACGATCGCCATCTTCGGCGGGCAGCTCGGCCAGCTCGAGCAACACTCGACTCGCGGTCCGCAGCCACAAGCACGCGCGCAGGCCATCTTCGAGGCTGCCGCGAAAGGGCGCGCCGCCGACTTGGGGCTTCGACTCGAGCCCCAACGCGCGCAGCTCGTCGACCAAGAGGTCTTCGGCGCCGTGCGGCGCCGTCACGAAGAACGAGAGGGCGAGGGATTCAGTCGTCATGGGGTTCGCATGGGCCTATCGCGAGACACGCGCGAGTCCAAGCTGGACTCGCGCGTGCATCGGGTGTGACGACCGCTTTCGCGGTCGGGCGATCACAGATCGTGCGGGCGCACGGTGCTGCGGCCGTTGCTCGTGCAACGGTGGATCGCGGCCTGGAGCATCTCGTGGACCTTCTCCGAGACCGCGGACACAAGCTCGCCGTCGCTGCGGAGGCCAGCCTCGCGGATGACTTCCTTGATCTTCGAGCCGACGACGACGATTTCTTTGGGCTTGTTGGCTGCCATGACGGGGACCTCTCGTTGTGCGTTTTAGCGCGTTCGTGAGAACAGTAGTTCTCGACCCAGATGGGTCGAACTGGACAAATTCGGCGGCGCAGGTTGGGTTTTGGGCCCTCGACCGCCGCGACCTGCGGGACCATAAACGCATGAGAGTCGGCTTGCAAAGGCAAAATCGTCCTGCACGGGCGTTTGCAAGGCCCTGGCGGCCCATCTACTGAAAGCCCCCCTCGAAGGCCCCTGATCGATGCATCCTAAACCTTTGAAATCATGATGATTTTCAGTCATCCATGCGATCCTCTCCAGACCAGCGAGAACCGGCCCCCAGCACCCCAATTCGGCGCGATTGCTCACTGCCGGGGACCACTTCGAGGGTGATCAACAGGTGATCGGCGGGGGGATCGGCCCAGGCATCGCCCCACTCGACGAGCAAGATCTGCCGGGGACCGGGCACTTCATCGTGCTCGAGGCCCAGCGCTTCGAAGGCCGAGGTCCGGACGGATCCCCCCTCGTCGGCCGCGTCCATGAGGCGAAAGAGGTCGACGTGGACCAAGCCGAGCGGTCCGGGATGGACCATGCAGACGGTATAGGTCGGGCTCGACACCCGCTCGGGCCGGTCGACGCCGAGCCCCTCGGCCAGCGCTCGCGCGAAGGTGGTCTTGCCCGCGCCCATCGGTCCGACCAGCAGCAGCACGTCGCCGCCGCGCAGGCGAGCGGCGATTCGCCGCGCCCACGCCTGCATGCCCGATTCGTCGAGTTCGAAGCGAGCGAGTTCGCGAGGTGCCGAGCGCTCGGTCATTCCCGGCAGTCTACCGTTTGCTTGGCCGACTCCCAGGGTGGTACGGATGCCCGGTGCTCGTCCCCTTCCGAGCTCGAATCCTGCGCGCCGTCTCGAGCGTCTGCTTGCTCTCGAGCTGCGGCGACGCGCCGGTCGTCGGCAACGACCCCGTGGCCGAGCCCAGCGATCCGCTGCGATCGGTCGAGCAGCGCGGCGAGGTCCCCGAGGCCGCGCGCGTGGCCGACTATTGGATCGACGCCCGACTCGACGCCGAACGGCACGAGATCGCCGGCACGCTTCGGCTCGCCTGGCACAACGAGACCCAGCGCAGCGTCGATCGCCTGCCCTTCCATCTCTACATGAACGGCTTTCGAGCCGAGGACAGCGCGTGGATGAACCAAGCCCGCGGCCAGCACCGCGGGCAGAAGTTCGCCCGTGATCGCTGGGGCTTCGTCGAGGTCCGCAAGGTCGAGCAGATCGTCGAGCCGGTCGACGAGGCCCGCTTGGTCGACTTCGAGAACCCCGGGCCGAGCGGCACGCCGCTCGCGTTCGCCGAGGACGACGAGCCCTCGACCATGACCGTCAGCTTGGCCGAGCCGCTCGGGCCCGGCGAGTCGATCGTGCTCGAGCTCGAGTTCCTGACCCGGCTGCCGCAGGTGTTCGCGCGAACCGGCTACTACGGCGACTTCCACATGGCCGGGCAGTGGTACCCGAAGATCGCCGTGCTCGAAGAGGCGAGCGGCTGGCAGGCCCACACCTTCGGGCTCTTCTCCGAGTTCTACGCCGACTTCGGCAACTACGAGGTTCAGCTCGACGTGCCCAGCGCGATGGTCGTCGGCGCGACCGGCATTCGAGTCGGCGAAGAAGCGCTCGGCGGCGACGAAGAAGGCCGCACGCGCCTCCACTATCGGGCCGCGATGGTCCATGACTTCGCCTGGGTCGCCGATCCCGACTTCGTCGAGCATTGGGGCGAGATCGACGGCATCCGGGTTCGTCAGCTGCTCCAGCCCGAGCACGTCCACGACGCCCAGGCCCACCTCGACGCGCTCGCGGTCACGATCGCCAGCATGCAGGCGCGCTTCGGGCCCTATCCCTGGTCGACGATCACGGTGGTCCATCCGCCCGAGGGCGCCGAGGGTGCCGGCGGCATGGAGTACCCGACCTTCATCACCACCTCGGACATGGCCGACAACGCTTGGATGCCCGCGTGGCTGCTGCAAGAGCGGCTCAGCGGCGTGTTCACGACCGTGCACGAGTTCGGCCATCAGTACTTTCAAGGCCTCTTCGCCTCCAACGAGCACGCCCAGCCCTGGCTCGACGAAGGCATGAACACGCTCTCGAACGAGCTGGCCTACATCGACGGCTATGGCGAAGACCCCTGGGTCCTGCGCCTGCTCGGCCACGAGCTGACGACCACCGACTTGAACCTGCTCTCGCTGAAGATGGCCGGCGATCGCGAGGCCATCGATCGCCCCGCCGATCGCTTCTCGCCGCTCCAGGACGACGCCTACGGGACGCTCACCTATCAAAAGACCGCCGCGCTCTTCATGACCTTGCGCGCGCTGGTCGGTCACGCGGCCTTCGACGCCGGCATGGCGGCCTACGCCGCGCACGCCCGCTTCAACCATCCGACCGGCGCCGAGCTCGAGCGGATCTTGACCACCACGATCGTCGAGCACTACCGCAGCGAGTCGAGCGGCTCGGCCCGTGGGAGCGAAGTCCTGCTCGCGGGCGAGGGCGGGCCCGGCAGCGTGTGGTTCGACATTCGGGCCTTCCTCGACGAAGGCCTGCGGGGCGTCAGCGTGGTCGATGTCGAGCTGCTCGAGGTCTTCAACCGGCCCAAGCTCGGGCACGGCGGCTGGCATCGCGTGCGCGAGAACGAGTTGGCCGAGCAGGCCGAAGCACCCGAGCTCTCGCCGATGGACGTCGAGACCAAGCGGGTGATCGACCTCGCGCTCGGTCGAGCGCTGCGCGAGGGTCCGAGCGGCTGGCGCAACGATCCCTCGAGCGACTCGTGGGGCAAGCCGATCGCCGAGCTCGACGACGACGCGCTCGAGGGCGTCGTCGTGATCCAGCGGCGCGGCAGCTTCTCGGTCCCGCTCGAGGTCCTGGTCGAGTACGCCGACGGCAGCACCGAGCTGCGCATGTGGGACGGCAAGGCCGCGACCGGCGAGCTGATCTTCGACGGCCGAATCGTCCGCGCGGTGCTCGATCCTGGCCGCAAATTGCATGTCGCGCCGCGCCGACTCGACGACGCCGCCTGGTCGCGCGAGCGAGCCGACGACCAAGACGACGCGCTCACCGGCTGGCTGGGCGACGTCTCGCAAGCGGCCGACCTCGCGCTGCTCGGAGGGCTGGGCCTGTGAAGATCTCGACCCGACCGCTGCGCGCCTTGGTCCGCGTCATCCGAGCGCCCGGCCTCTTGCTCGGCCTGTGGATCGGCCAGCTGCTCTTCGCCTGGTTGCTCTCGTACCCGGTCCGCATGGCTGGCGGCGCGGCGATGGGCGCCTTCACCTGGTTCGACGACGGGCATCGACTCTTCGCCTTGGCCGAGCTGCTGATCGAAGACCCGGCGGTCGCGGCCGTGATCGCGGCGTCGATGGCCAGCAGCGCGATCTTGGCGGTGGCCTTCGCGATCTTGGTCGGGCCCGCGCTCATCACTCGCCTCCACGCGCCGACCAGCGCCGCCGAGCTCGGTCGCGCGACCGGGCAGCACCTCGCGGCGATGATCGTGCAGACGCTCTATTCGCTGATCCCTCGGGCGCTCTTCGGCGGGCTGGCTGCGCTGACGATGATCGCTGGAGCTCGAGCGCTGCCGATCGCGTTGTTGCTGGCCGCGATCCCGACCTTGATCCTCGATCGGGCTCGGGTCGCGGTCGTGCTCGAGCAGGCCCGACCGATGCACCCGAAGACGCATCTGCGAGCGATCGTGCATGTCCTACGCCGACCGCTCTGGCTGGTCAGCGGGGCGCTGCTCGATGGCCTGCAGATGGTCGTCGGGATCGTCGCGCTGGCCTTCGTCATCAGCCCGGCCGGGATCGCGCTGGGTGGCGGCGCCTTGTGGATCGCTCGGCTCACCGGGTTGGTCGCGATCGCGCTCGGCCTGTGGCGGATCTCGCTGGCGGTCGAAGACGCCACGCCTCCGACCGCCTGATCACGCGCTCAGCAGTCGCCGAGGCAAGCGTCGTAGAGGTCCAAACAGCAGCTGTTGCAGAAGTTTGGATCGATCCCGTTCACACACTCGAGCTGGCAGACGGTCAGATCGCACTGACACACGTCCTCGCAGGTGACCGCGTGCGAGTAGCAGAACTGGCCGAGGCGAGGCGCCAGCGGCTCTTCCGAAGCCAAGATCTCGTGGCCACCCGCGGGCACCGAATCGCCGGGCTGAGCCTCGGGAGCAGGCGGCGCGACGAGCTCGTGATTGGCGGTCGGGAGCTCGTCGTCGAGCACGTCGAACTCGGCCTCCTCGGGCGTGGCCTCGGGATCACAGCCGGCCAGGAGGGGCGTCATCATCGCGAGCACGGCAAAGAGGAAGTGATGGGGACGGATTGTGGTGGTCATCGGCGACGCCATTGCCGACCACGCGCGATCCAGCACCGCGTGAAGTCGGCACGAGTGCAGGGACTCACACAATCCAGGGTATTCGCCCTTCCACGAGCGCAGGCTGGAGGGAACCTACCCGGGGAAGCCCTGTCTGGGGCCCCGTGCGTTCACCTGCCCGCTCGCTGGTCCTGATCCCGCTCACCTCGATCGCCCTGTGGGCCGGGCCGATCGAGCAAGCCGAGGCCGACGACAGCCTCGCGGGTTCGGTGACCGAGCGAGCGCATCGGATCGAGGTCGTGCCCGGAAGCGAGCTGACCATCCTCGAGGTCACTCGGACCTTCCTCAACCCGACCTTCGACCCGCAGTCGATCTCGCTGACGATCAGCTTGCCTTGCGACGCGATCGTCGATCACTTCGAGCTGCGTGGACCCGACGACGCCCGCGGTCGTGCGACTTGGGTCCCCGGCAAGCTGATCGACCCCTCGCTCGCAGACGACCGCTTCTCGGACTTTCGCTTCGACAGCGAGGGCGACACGGTCGAGGCCGACACGCTGGCCGTGCTCTCGCGCGACTCCGGTTGCTCCGCCGACCTCGACCTCTTCCCGGTCCCGGCCATGCGCGAGCGCAGCGTTCGTTACCGCGTCCAGCTGCCCAGCGCCTACTCCGAGGGCCGCTACACGACCACGCTGCCGATCTTCGCGCTCGATCTGAAGGGCGCCCAGCTCGACATCCGCGATCCCGCGCAGGCGGGCTTCGAGCTGCGCGTCGACGACAAGCCGATCTCGAGCCAGCGCGAGTTCTCGGGCAGCACGCCGCACACCTTGACGCTCGCGCCGACCGACGCCAGCCAAGCGCGGGTCTCGTTGGCCGCGCTCGACCTGCGCGAGCTCGGCGTCCACGGCTCGACCAGGAGCGTGCTCGCGGCCGAGCTCGACTTGCCGCTTCACCTGGTCGACCTGCCGCCGGTTCGACGCGTCGTCGTCGTCGTCGACGCCTCGCATTCGTTCGGCTCCAGCCAGCGCGAGCCCATGCTCGAGCTCGCTGCGGCCTACCTCGACGCCCTCGCGCTCGCCCAGCCCAACGCGGGCGTCGAGGTCCTCGCCTTCGATCGCGCACCTCGGCGGACCCACGGTGAATTCATCGACCCCGCCCGCGCGAGCGAGCAGCTGCGCGAGGCCACCTTCGAGACCCACAATGGCAGCGAGCCCGGGCTCGCCCTGACCGCGGCCCGCGAGCTGCTCACGGCCGCGCGCCAGCCTGGCGAAGCGGGCGTCGACTGGATCTTGTTGATCGGCGACCTCGAGCTGCGCGAGAGCTACTCGCTCGCGGCCGAGCTCGACGCGGCCGCGGCCAGCGATGTCCGCATGCACGTGCTCGAGCCCGGCAGCGACCCCTCGCTGATGCCCAAGTCGATCGACGACCCCTGGACCGAGATCGCCCAGGCCACCGGCGGTGGCTATTTCGGCTACACGAAGCTCGACTACGCGCTGCCGCGCGACGGCGCCGAGCTGCTCAGCCCCAACCGCGTCCGTGACCTTCGCTTGATCCGGACCGACGCGAAGCGAGACCAGCAGGTCGTCGAGCTCGACGCCGAGCTCGCGGCGGGCGAGTCGACCCAGTGGCTCGAGCTGCTCGAGAGCGCCGCGCCCGAGCGCGTGTCCTTCGCGGCGTCTTCGTGGGCGAAGCCGCTGACGTGGTCGACGAAGACCAGCGCGAAGGCCGAGCAGCGCTGGGCCGGGATCCTGACCGCCGGCGAGCCGACCGGGCTCGAGCTCGACGAGACCGAGCTGAGCGCCCTGGCCAAGTTCGCCCAGGCTGTCACGCCTTGGACCTCGATGATCGCCGAGGCCGAGTTCGGCGGCCGCTCGCCGATCGGCGAGCTCTGGGGCACCGGCGGCAGCTTCTTCGGGCGCTCGAGCTGCGGCACCCACTGCGGGTTCGGCCACGCGCATACCTACCCCGGCATTCGCTTCGACCTGTCGATCTTGGAGTCCGCGATCGAGCAGCAGCTCGGCCAGTGCGAGGCGCTCGAGCCCGGCTCGCTGACGCTGGAGATCCTCGACCGCGAGATCGTCGTGGTCGAGTCGAGCCAAGCCTGCGCCCGCGAGGCGATCTGGCAGCTCGACCTGCGCGCGTGGCCGAGCTTCGGTCACCCGATCGTGCAGGTCCGCTTCGACCAGCTCGGCGTGCAGCAGCTGCAGATGAGCTCGAGCTACGAGCAGCCCGCGAGCTTCGCCGACTGACGCGGCTCGATCGTTGGGGCGGTCAGGGCTGCTTGCGGAAGGTGCCCGTATAGTCGACGCAGACCGTGCCATCGGCCTCGCCCACGGCCTCGAAGGCGAGCGTGAACTCGCCGCCCGTGTTGACGATGCTGCCTTCGCAAGACTCGGTCAGCACCTCGCAGTCACCCTCGGCCTTGCAGCGGACGGCGAGGAACCACAAATAGGTCGGGGCGCCGCAGTCGACACAGGTCGAGACTGCGACGAAGCCGGGCGCGAGCATCACGATGCGACCCTCGGCGTCGCGCAGCTCGCCGGTCAATTCCGCGGGCAGCTCGCGACCGACGTACTGCGCCTCGGCATGAGCGATCGCTTCGAGGTCGGAAGCGTCGGCCGCGTCCTGGGTGGCGTCGGCCGTCTCGACCTCGCCCTGCGTCGTGGGCGGATCGCTCGCGTCGTCGCGCTTGCACGCCAGCGTCGAGAGCCCCAGCGTCGAGACCAGGACCAGGGCGAGCGGCGCGAGACGAGGGGCCATGCCCCTGCCATACAGCGACGCCAGCCCGGCCGTCCAGCCTCGCCCTCGGGTCGATCAGGCCGAAAGCTCGATTGACCGCCCTGGTGCGGATAGCGGTGGTATCGTCCGTGCGCGTGTCCGCGTTCGCGCTCAGCTTGCTGCTCCAGCTCGGGAGCCTCGTCCAGCCGCCGACGCTGCCGCCGGAGCCCGAACCACCGAGCCCCGTGATCGAGCCGCCCGCGATCGAGCCACCGAGCGACCCGAAGACCGACCCGAAGACCGACCCGCAGACCGACCCGGCCGCGATCGTGGTCCCGGCCGGGCTCGAGCCGGTCGAGTTCCCGCTCGACGCGGCGCCGCAGAGCGAGGAGCCGCTCCCGCGCATGGACCCCTCGCCGAGCAGCCAAGCGCCACGCACCCGCCGCTCGATCGTCGATCTGCGCGACCCCTTCGACCGGCCGCCGCTGCGTCCTCGCACGCCCTCGACGGACGATTCGGGCCAGGCGCTCGCTCACCGGCGCCTGTTGATGCCGGACCTCAAGGATCCCTTCGCCGAGGGCACCCGAGCCGTCCGCTCGCGCACGCTCGATCTTCGCGTGCCCAGTGATCTGCGCGATCCCTTCCGCGATGGCCTCGGCCGCACGCGTGCCCAGCCCTGCCAGCGCACGACCCACGACGGGACGGTGGTTCAAGCGCCCGGCGCTCCGCCGATCGAAGAATGTTCGAGCGAGCCCGGCGAGCTGCACGATCCCTTCCGCGGCGACACCGGCAAGCTCCCGCCGCCGCCGAATTGACCGCCTTCGTAGTGCCACTCGCGGGGCCATGACTGGCCCCTAGAGAGGCGAACCCATCACGACACCTCGCTGGGTTGCGCCACGGACTGCTAGTTTTGGTCCCTGGCCTCCGAGCAGTTCCGCTACCCTGGCCGGCATGTCGCTTCGCTGGCCTCGCTCGCTCACCCTGCCCTGCTCGTTCATCGCCATCACCACGTTGACCAGCGCCTGCCAAGATCCTGGCGCTGGTGACGACGAGGTCGGCGAGAGCGACACGACCGGCGAGACCGGGGAGGGCTTCGTGTTCGTCGATGGGCAATTCGACGTGCGGCAGAGCGTCGAGCAGCTGCATGTCACCCACGCCGAGCCCGGCACCGAGCTGCGCGTGATCGACTCGGCGGGGACCGAGCTCGCCCGAGCGACCACCGACGAGCTCGGCTCGCTGGTGTTCCGGCTCTTGCCCCCCGGCGAGGGCTACGGAGTCGAAGAGACGACGGGCGACGAGCGCGAGGCGATCCGCGACCTGAGGGTCATGTCGGTCGAGGGCAGCCTGCCGCCGCAGTCCTTCTATGACGGTCAGGTGCTCGAGCCCGGCTACGGCTACATCACGACCCGCGACGGCACGACCTTGTCGATCTACGTCACGCTGCCCGGACCGATCGAGGATGGCCCCTACCCGACCATCATCAGCTACTCGGGCTACGAGCCGAGCAAGCCGGGCGGATCGCTGGCCGATCAATACGACCTCGGTGGGCTCGACCTCGAGACCCTCTGCCCGACCTTTCCGGTCATCTGCGACGCGCCCAACAGCCCCGAGGGCGTGCTCGGAGGCTTCCTCGGCTTCGCCACCGTCGGCGTGAACATGCGCGGGACCGGCTGCTCGGGCGGCGCTTACGACTTCTTCGAGACCTTGCAGATCCTCGACGGCTACGACGCGATCGAGACCATCGCCACGCAAGATTGGGTGCTCGGCAACAAGGTCGCGCAAGCGGGCCTGAGCTACCCGGGCATCAGCCAGCTCTGGGTCGCGCAGAGTCAGCCGCCGAGCCTGGCCGCGATCACGCCGCTGTCGATCCTCGCCAACACGGCCGACTCGACCCTGCGCCCGGGCGGGATCGCCAACGACGGCTTCGCGTTCAACTGGGCCGAGAACGTGCTCGACGGCGCCGTGCCCTACGGCAAGGGCTGGGAGCAAGGCTTGGTCGACGCGGGCGACACGGTCTGCGAGGAGAACCAGCTGCTCCACGGCCAGCTGGTCAATGTGATCGACAAGGCCAACGCGCACCCCTACTACGAGGCCGACGTCTTCGATGCGCTGATCCCCGAGAAATTCGTCGGCAAGATCAATGTCCCGATCTTCGTCACCGGCGCCTGGCAGGACGAGCAGACCGGCGGCCACTTCCCGGCCCTCTTCGACGACTTCACCGGCTCGCCGCACAAGAAGTTCACGATGTTCAACGGCGTGCACGCCGACGGCTACGTGCCCGAGAACCTGATCTATTGGGGCGCCTTCCTCGACTTCTATCTGCGCGAGGAGATCCCGATGATCTCGACCGAGCTGCGCAACGCCGGGCCGATCCTGTTCAACGCTTTGCTCGGCGACGACATCGAGTTCCCCGACGACCCCTACACCGGCTACGGAAGCTACGACGAGGCCTTCGCGGCCTTCCAGGCCGAGCCCGAGGTCAAGATCCAGTTCGAGTTCGGCAACTCGACCGACTACATGGCCGGCGCGCCGCAGAGCGCTTGGACCATGGAATTCGATCAGTGGCCGCCGGCCGAGATCGAGACCCAACGCTGGTACTTGCAGGCCGACGGCACGCTCTCGACCTTGCTCCCCGCCGACGCCGGCGGCGGCTCGAGCTGGCACGTCGATCCCGACGACGCGCGCACGACCACGCTCTCGGGCGACATCAACCAACCGCTGCCGCCTTGGAACTGGCAGCAAGAGCAGGCCGACACGGCCGCGATGTTCACCAGCGCGCCGCTGGCCGCCGACCTGGTCATGGTCGGCCCGGCCAGCGCCGACCTGTGGATCCGCAGCACCGTCGGCGAGGCCGACATCGAGGTCAACATCAGCGAGGTCCGGCCCGACGGCCAGGAGATGTACGTGCAGTCCGGCTGGCTGCGCGCGACCGAGCGGGCGCTCGATCCCACCTTGGCCACCGACCTTCGCCCCGTCCACACCCACGCCGAGGCCGACCTGATGCCAGTGCCGGCCGACGAATGGGTCGAGGCTCGCATCGAGGTCTTCCCCTTCGCCCACGTGTTCCGGGCCGACTCGCAGATCCGAATCTCGGTCGACACGCCCGGATCGAGCCGGCCGGAGTGGAAGTTCATCCTCGCCGACTCGCAGACCGCCGACGCCCGGATCTCGGTCGCGCACACCGGCGAAGCGCCCAGCTCGATCCTGCTCCCGGTCATCCCCGACGTCGTCGTCCCGACCGCGCTCGCGCCCTGCCCCTCGCTGCGCGGCCAGCCCTGCCGCGTGTTCGAGGACTTCGGCAACACGCCGGCCAACTGAGGCCTCGTGCTCGATCGCGAGACGGCGCGCACGTTTTGGATCCAACCCACCCGGTTGGAAAGGGCGCGCCCTACTCGTACCATCACCACCGCCGAGTCACCTCGCGCTCGGGAAACGGAACACCCATGGTCAAGCTCAAGCTGTTGGATCTGCGCTGCATCAAGAACCAAGAGGTCGGGGGCGACGAGCCCTACCTCAAAGTCCGCAACAACAAGGTCTGGTCGTCGGACGACATGAAGGCCGGCGCGGTGGTCAGCCTCCGCTCGATCCAGGCGTTCTCGTTCAGCGACACGATCGACATCGCGCTGATGGAGAAGGACTTCCGCGACGACTGCCTGGGCACCGCGACCGTCACCGCCGACGTCGCCGGCCAGGGCCAGCAGGAGATCAACTTCAACGAGGAAGGCGCGCACTACCAGCTGATCTACGAGGTCATCGCGTAGTCGTTGGTTTCGATCGCGAAGGAGCCCGGAGTGTCGTCGACCTCCGGGCTCTTGCTTTTGGTTGCGGTGGGGAGCCTCAGGTGCAGGTCATGGTCATGGGGTTACACATGAAGCTGTCGCACTGGTTGTTCTGGAAGCAGGGGTCGTCGGGCGTACCGTCGTAGCAGCCGCCCTCGACACAGTTGACGTAGGGGACCCCGCAGTCGCCGTCATCGGCACAGACTCCGCCTTCTTCGTTGAGCTTGCAGGTCCCCAGCGCGCAGAGGATCGCCGGATCTTCGCATTGGCCGTCGTCGACACAGGGGTCGCCTTCCGTGCCGTCGTGGCAAACTCCAGCCACGCAATGAGGCACATCGGCGCTGCAACCCGCATCATTCACGCACGGATCGCCCTCGCTTCCGTCCCAACATTGCCCATTTGCACAGCTACCTTGGCAGTCCCCGGTGAAATCACAAGGATCAGTCTCGCTGCCGTTCCAACATTGACCATTGACGCACTTCGAAGCCTCGGGCGGGCAGTCGGAATCGAATTCGCATGCGCCACCTTCACCGGGCGACCAACAACTGAGCGTGATGATTTCATCGCAGGCGGGACCACAGATCAGTTCCCCACCGACGAAATCTCCGATCGATTCGCAGCTCAAGCCATCAAATTCGTTCACATCGCACACCTCGCTGCCTTCGATGATTTCGTTTCCACAGATCGAGTCGGCGGAGCAGCCGGACTCATCGAAAACACATTCGGAAGTGCAGCCCAGAACGCCCGATACATAGCCGAGACTCTCACAGGTCGCCCCCGCGAGATCGGGGCCATCGCATTGCTCGTCACCCGAGATCACCGAATCACCACAAATTGGCCCCGTATTCGTGCTCTCGGTCGATATCTCGCTAGTTCCGCTCTCTGTCGACATCCCGACTTCATCGCCGGAGTCCGTGGCACCACTGTCGCCCACACCGTCGTCACTGGCCTTGAAGCAGCCGAACGATGTGGAACAAACGAGAATTAGCGGGAAC
>JAMHUH010000537.1:0-1587 GCA_035904925.1 Nannocystaceae bacterium | reverse complement strand
CTCGACCGATCCCCGACGACGCGCCCGTGACCAGGGCAACACGGCCGCGCCAACGCTCGCTCGCTCGGGGATCCTGATCCGACATGGCCCGATGGTACATGCGCCGCCCCGCCCCGCTTGATCCGAGCGGCGCGGCGGCGCAGATTGGTCGCCGTGCTGCGCCACACCCTGCTCGTGCTGCCCCTGCTCGCGCTCGCCTGCCCCGCCGCGCCGAGCGAGCTCGCCCGCGAGTCGGCGCCCAGCCAGACCAGCGCGGCCCCACCGATCGCGAGCGAGACGCCGAGCCCGACGACGCTTCCGAGCGAGCCCGCGGCCGGCGGACTCGCTCGCGATGACGCGCTGCCCATCGACCAAGACGAAGACGAAGCCGCCGACGCCGAAGCGCTGGCCGCAGGCGAGTCGGGCCCGACCGAGCCCGCGCTCCTGAGCGAGCCCGCCGAGCCGCTCGATCCGCTCGCGCCCGAGCGCCCCTCGGGCCCCGAGCCAGGCTCGCCCGAGTCCGACGCCGAGCTGCTCGCGCTGCTCGACGAGTCGACGATCACCCAAGACGAATTCGCCAAGGCCTTCGGACCCGGCAAGGGCATGAAGGTCGACGACGAAGGCCAGTTCGAGTTCGGCGCGGGCGCGCGCGAGCGCTCGAAGGTCAGCGTCGGCGCGGCGACGATCGACGCCGGCAAATTGCAAGCCAACGAGGTCGAGGCGCTCGCCCAGACCGATCTGCACGACCTCGAGGTCTGCCACGCGATGGCGCTGAGCAAGAACCCAGACGAGCTCGGTCGGGTCACGCTGGTGCTCGAGTTCGGCGCGAGCGGCAAGGTCGAGCAGGTCGGCGTCGAGACCAAGCTCGGCGACGCGCTGACCAAGTGCCTGCGCAGCGTCGCGCTGACCTGGACGCTCGCCGGCGCCGGCAAGGCCAAGGTCCACCTGCCGCTCACGCTCTCGATCAGCTCCTGAGCCTCACTCGGTCAGCAGCGCCTTGCGGGCCGACTTCGCTCGGCTGCGCATCTCCGCAGTGATCGTGTTGGGCTTGCTCGCGAGCAACTGGTCGACGGTCTTCAGCGCGGGTCGACCGGCGCGACCGAGCGTGCACAACCAGGCGAGGAAGGCGATGCAGCGGGCCTCGTTCTCGAAGGGCGGCAGCTCGCTGCGGCCGGCCCGAGGCGCCTTGCGACCGACGATCAGCCCGAGCGAGCCCGCGATCACGCCCGGCAGCGCGCCGGCGCTGAGCGGGCCGATCGCCGCGAGGGCTTGCAAGGCCTGGGCTTGCCGGGGATCGCTCGAGCCAAAGGGCGCCTGCAAGAGCAGCTCGAGATCGCCGAGCACGAACGCGGCCTGCGGCCCGAGCTCGCCGATGGTCTTGAACGCGGCCGCTTGGACCACGCTGCTGCGATCCCAGATCGCCCGGATCAGCGAGGTTCGGTTGCGGCTGGTCAGCGGCCGTCGAGCCAATCGCTCGACGTAGTGCTTGCGGGTCTCGCTGGTCCCCTCGACGCAGGCGAGGCGAACCAGCTCGCCGCCGCTGCTGGCCCAGCGCAGCCGTGGGAAGCGGCCGAGGCTCAGACTCTCGCCGCTCGACTCGTGGCTTCG
>JAMHUH010000536.1:0-1944 GCA_035904925.1 Nannocystaceae bacterium | reverse complement strand
GGCCTTCGGGATCTCCAGCCATCACTTGGTCAAGGTCGTCGGCACGCTCGGCAAGGCCGGCTTCCTGGCGATCAAGCGTGGCCGCAGCGGCGGGTTTCAGCTCGCCCGCGACGCGGCCCAGATTCGGATCGGCGAGGTGGTCGCGGCGACCGAGCCGGACTTCGCCTTCGTCGAGTGCCTCGAGCCGGGCAACACGGCTTGCGTGCTCACGGGCGCGTGTGGGCTGGTCGGCCCGCTGCGGGCGGCGCAGCGGGCCTTCATCGCGGCGCTCGACGAGTACACGCTCGCCGACACGCTGGGCAAGCACGGCGCTCGCTATCGGAGCCGCTTGGGACTGACGCAGATCAGCTTGCCGCGTCGACGCGAGTCGGGGGCGTAGCGTGCCTCAGCCGCCGAGCTCTTCGATGATGCCTTTGACCCGCTCTTGATCGCGCTGCCGACCCGGGACCAGCTCGAGGTAGCGCCGGTAGTGGGTCTTGGCTTCGTCGGCGTTGCCGAGCTCGCGCTCGATGTCGCCGAGCAGCCGGTGCAGCTCGCCGATGTCGGGCGCGAGCGCGAGCGAGACCTGGGCGGCGGCGAGGGCTTGATCGGGCCGGCCGAGGGCGAGCAGCTCGCGGGCATAGGCGACGCCCTCGAGCGCCTCGCCGTAGTCGCGGTACTCCTCGGAGTAGAGCAGACGGTCGGCCAAGAAGTCGGCCAGCGGGGCAGGGCGGGTCCGCTGGCGGGCGAGCAGGTGGCCGAGATCGAAGGCGCGGTAGCGGCCCAGGGTCGAGGGGCCCTCGGCGACCCAGAGCACCATCGAGGTCGCGTCGACGACGATCGATTGGGTGGTGTGGAGGTTCTCGAGCGCGTTGCGGTTGCCGAGCCCGAGCTGGGCGTTGGCCAGGCCGCCGCGGTCGCGGAGGATCTCGACCGCGTCCTCGGGCTCGAAGCTGCCGGGCGCGGCGAGCAGCTCGGCGAGGCGATCGTAGCGATAGCCGCTCGAGGTGGTCCGCTTGATCCGATCGTTGTGGGCGTCGCCTTCGAAGGCCTCGCGGGTCAGGTGGTCGGTCGCCCAGACGGCTTGCTCGCCCTCGCCACGGACGAGCCGGCTGTCTTCGCCGGTTCGGGCCGCGGCCTCGAGCACGACCGCTTTGCGCTGGACGCCGTCGCCGATCAGGATCACGGCGGCCGTGCGCAGCTCGGCGGCCTCGATGATGGCGATCGCCTGCTCGAGCGTGTCGGCTTGCTCGAGCACGTCACGCAGCACGATCGGCAGCGGGATCGCGTTGGCCTCGCGGGGGTCGTCGGTGTGGGCCGGGTTGGCGGCGACGAAGATGCCGCGCGCGTTGATGCCGGTGACGACCCCGACCAAGCCCGCCCAGCCGATCGAGACGAAGGGATACTTGCCGTCGGGGTAGTAGAAGCTGACGACGCGATCGGCTTCGAAGTCGGGGCCGAAGTCGACGCTGAGCGTGCGGCCGATGATCAGGTTGCCCGCCTCGACGCCCGCGTTGGTCGAGCGCGGGGCGACGGCGAACATGCTGCCCTCGAGCACCGTGTCTTGGAGACGCTGGGTGATCTCGAAGAAGCACTGGTAGAGGAAGAGCCGGTGGTAGGCGCCGAGCGGGCCCTCGCCGTCGTCGGGCAGCGAGGCGGCCAGGGCCGAGAGCTCGGTCTTGACCGGGAGCCCGAGCGCCGCGTCGGCGTTGCGGTAGTCCCAGCGCAGCAGCATCAGCTCGGACCAGCTCTCGACGAAGCCGCGGTAGCGCTGGCCGAGCATGGTGTCGACGCGGGTGTCGAGGTTGCGAAAGAGTCGGCCCGAGAGGTGGCCTTGGGCGTCACCGATCTCTTCGGCCGAGCCCTCGAGGTGCAAGACCCACAAGCCGCCGCGACGAGCCAGCCACGAGCGACCGTAGGCGACCTTGCGCCCGGTCTCGTCGACCTCGAGCTGGTGGACGCCGG
>JAMHUH010000535.1:0-3241 GCA_035904925.1 Nannocystaceae bacterium | reverse complement strand
AGGGCTGCATTCGCAAGATCACTCGATCGCCGCGCTCGGCCAGCGAGATCCGCTCGCCCTCGGCGATCAGCTGCTGATAGCGAATCATGCGATCGAGCAGGGTGCCGAGGTCGGGCGCGGTCATGGCGAGCAGCCCGATCAAGCCCAGCGCCTCCGGCTCGATGTCGCTCGAGTAGTGCTGGGCCAGCTTGGGCTCGTCGGTCTTGGCGCTGGCGAACTCGAGCAGATCGTAGAAGCGCGGCAGCGGGATCCGGGCGTCGGGATCGGCGAGCGAGGGCCCGAGCCCAAAGCGCTCGACCAGCTCGATCGTCAGCGCGGCGCCAGCCAGCTGGCCGCACGCGGCCAAGAGCGGTCCGGCGATCCGAGCGAGGACGGTGGGCTCGGCCGACATCGCTTCCATCACACTCTTCGCGACGCGTCGGGTCAATCGGCTTGGCTTGCTACACTCCAACGATGCGGCGACGCGAGTGGCTGATCGGTTCGGGCGCCCTGCTCGGCTGTGGTGGTGCGGGGTCGAAGAGCGGGACGTTGCCGAGTCGGGAAGACTCGCGCGGCGACGCTCCCTCCGCGAGCCCGCAGCCACCTCGGCTTCGGGTGCTGACCTACAACGTGCTCGCCGATCGCGTGCAGATCGAGCGCCGGGTGCCCGCGCTCTTCGACATCTTTCGCGCCGCCGATCCCGACTTGATCGCCTTGCAAGAGGTCGCGCCCTGGTTCGTCGAGTCGCTCGAGGGCGAAGGCTGGCTCGAGCGCTACGCGGCCGCGACGATCGAGGGTCGACTCGCGCTGCCCAATGGCCAGATGATCCTCTCGCGCGCTCCGATCACGCGCTCGCGGGCGCGTCGACTGACCGGCAAGCAGGGCCGGACGGTCTTGATCTCCGAGATCGCCCTGAGCGGAACCGAGACCTTCGTGCTCGCGACGACCCACATGGAGAGCTATCTCGAGGATGGGCCGACTCGAGCGACGCAGCTCGACGAGATCTTCGCCGAGCTCGCGCACGAGCGCGCGCCCACGATGTTGGCCGGCGACTTGAACTTCGGCGATGGCGAGCAGCCAGACAGCGCCCACCTCGATCCCGAATTCGTCGATCTGTGGACGCGTCTGCGCGGTCGCGAAGCGGGCTTCACCTGGAACATCGAGCAGAGCCCGATGGCGGCCGCGGGATCGTTCGATAGCGAGCCGAGTCGGCGGTTGGATCGCATGTTGTTGCGTGGCGCGAGCTGGGTGCCACGTTCGATCGAGATCATCGGTGATCGCTCGGTCCGCGATGATCCAGGGCTCTTTCCCTCCGATCACTTTGGCTTGCTCGCGGAGCTCGAGCTCGCTCGGACTTGACGGACCTATCCTGTTGCAAGCGCCAGGGGCGAAGCCTATCCTGATCTCGCTCTGAGCCGCGTCATGGCTAGCTTCGACGAAGCCGCGTATCTCGCCGCCGTGCAGTCCGGTGATTTCAGCCGGCTGCTCGAGCCGCAGCGGCGGCTGCTGACCAAGCTGCGCGCCAATCCAGCCTTGCGTGCGGGCGACCCGAGCGAAGTGCTCGGGATGTTGACCGAGTCGGCCGCGCGAATGCTCGAGGTCGCGCGAGTCGGGCTCTGGCGCTTCGACGAGGGTCGCAAGCAGATCGAATGCCTCGATCTCTATGTGATGGGCGAGGGCCGACACGAGCGAGGTGCGGTGGTGCCCGCTTACTTGGCTCCGCGCTACTTCGCGGCGATCGAGACCGGCAAGGTCGTCGCGGCCGAGAACGCCTATACCGATCCGCGGACCAGCGAGCTCGGCATGGAGTATCTGCCCGCCAACAAGGTCGGGGCGCTGCTCGACACGCCCGTACTGATCCATGGTCGATTGGCTGGGGTGCTCTGTCACGAGCACATGGGTGGCGCTCGGCGTTGGCGGGCTTGGGAGCGGACGCTGGCGGCGTCGCTCTCGGATTGCGCGGGGTTGATTCTCGCGGACGTCAGCGACTCGTGATCGGATCTTCGTTGCGCGTGGTAAAAGCAGACCATGTCTCGCTCGATCGTGCCGATTGTCTTGCTCTCGATGGCTTCGTTGACGCTGCTCGGCTGTCCTTCGGGCGAGGTCAGTGATGGCAACCCCTTCACGACCACCACCAACGACGAGATCGGCGACTCCTCGAGCAGCGACTCGACCAGCGCGGGCGAGTCCGGCGACACCGGCACCACCACCAGCGGCGGCGACTGTGGCAACGGCACCGTCGAGCCCGGCGAAGAGTGCGACCTCGGCTCCGCCAACGCCGACGATGACAAGTGCACGACCGCGTGCACCATCGCGACCTGCGGCGACGGCTCGGTCTACGTCGGCTTCGAAGAGTGTGACGACGGCAACGCGGTCAACACCGACGCCTGCATCGAGGGCTGCTTGCTCGCCAGCTGTGGCGATGGCTTCGTCCAAGCCGGGGTCGAGATGTGCGACGACGGCAACACCGACGACTCGGACATGTGCAACACGATGTGTCTGCCCGGCTCCTGCGGCGATGGTGTGCTCCAAGCCGGCGAGCAGTGCGACGACGGCAACGCCGACACCACCGACGAGTGCCCGGCCTGTCAGCTCGCCTTCTGCGGCGACGGCTTCACCCAAGCCGAGGTCGAGGAGTGCGACGACGGCAACATGCTCGACAGCGACGCTTGCCTGCCGACCTTCTGCACCAACGCCACCTGCGGCGACGGCTTCCTCCAAGACGGGGTCGAGGGCTGCGACGACGGCAACGTCGCCGACGACGACGCCTGCCCGAGCAGCTGCGCGCCCGCCTTCTGCGGCGACGGCTTCATTCAAGACGGCGTCGAGGGCTGCGACGACGGCAACAACGTGTCCAACGACGGCTGCGACGCCGACTGCGTGCCCGAGACCACCTGTCCCGGCAACGCCCAATGGATGCCCGTCAACTGCTCGACGCAGCAGTGGGTGTGGTCGAGCGACCGCGTCAACGCGCCCACGCTCGCGCAAGCCAACGCGCAGCACGTGCTCTTCACCGGCTGCTCGCACAGCAACGTCCCCAACACGTGCAGCCTCGACGGCACCGGCTGGGTCTCGACCCAAGTCACCGCCATGGCTGGCTGCAACGCGACCTGGTACCACATTGGCGGCTCCTATACCGGCAACTGCGGCGGACACGACGGCGACCAGGTTCGTCGGCTCGCGCTCGGCGACAACGACTGCTACGCGTACTGAGCGGTCCGAGTCGAGGACTCACTCGGTCGAGGTCGAGATCCCGAAGGCG
>JAMHUH010000534.1:0-8742 GCA_035904925.1 Nannocystaceae bacterium | reverse complement strand
GCTGCTCGGGCGGCTGCGGTCGTTTTGCATGGCGAATTTCACCGGGTGGGTGGGGCCAGGGGATCGGGGGAGCATGGGGTGGTCGACGAGGGGGTCGAGCTCGAGATCCGGGCGGCGCTGCTGGGGGCGTTTCCGAGTTGGGGGTATCTTGGTGAGGAGCTTGGTGGGGTGGCGGGGCGGGATCCCGAGGGGCATGTTTGGGTGGTTGATCCGCAGGATGGGACGGCGGCGGGTTTGCGGGGCTGGCGAGGGGGTTCGGTGGCGATTGGATTGGTTCGGGCGGGGGTGCCGGTGTTGGGGGTCGTGCTGGTTTACGCGCCGACGGGTGGGGTGCCGGAGTTGATCGCTTGGGCGGAGGGCTGCGGTCCGATTGCGCGCAATGGGGTTGCGTTCGAGCGGGAGGCGTTTGTGGGGGCGTTGCGAGGCGAGCATGCGATCGCGGTCTCGCAGGCGGCCGATCGTAGCGAGGCGAGCTCTCGGGCCAACGCGGAGTTGTGTCAGCCGGCTCGTTTTTGGCCGCTCGCCAGCTTGGCGCAGCGGCTCGCACGAGTCGCGCTCGGGGAGGTCGAGGCGGCGGTGGCGTTGCATGGGCCGAGCGCTTGGGACTTTGCGGCTGGGCATGCGCTCGTGCGTGCGGTGGGCGGGGAGCTGGTCGATGAGGCGGGGGCGCTGGTTCGCTACGACAGCGAGGGCCGGGCTCGGGTCGGGCGTTGTTTTGCGGGCGGGCTGGCGGTGGTGCGGGAGCTGGCTGGACGTGATTGGGCTCGGGTTCATGGTGGTGGCGACGAGGCGGTCGAGCCGGTGTTGGGGCTGCGTCAGCCGCTGCCTGGCGTGGTGGTGGCCGACGCGGGGCCGCTCGGTCGGGCGCGGGGTTGTTGGTTTGGCCAGCTCGGCGGCGATGCGCTCGGGAGCTTGGTCGAGTTTCAGCGCGCCGATGCGATCGCGGGTCGCTACCCGCAGGGGGTTCGGCGGCTGGCGGATGGTGGGGCCTTCGATACGCTCGCGGGCCAGCCGACCGACGACTCGGAGCTCGCGCTGATGCTGGCGCGGGCGCTGCTGGTCGAGGGTGGCTTCGACGACGAGGCGACGGCTCGCGCTTACGCGAGCTGGTACGACTCGCGGCCCTTCGACATGGGCGGGACCACGGCGGCGGCGTTGCGTCCGGCGAGCGAGGCGCTTCACGGCGGTGCTTCGGTCGCTCGTGCGGCGCGGGCTGGAGCGGCACAGAGCATGGCTAGCCAGGCCAACGGCGCGCTGATGCGGGTGAGCCCGCTGGGGATCTTTGGTTGGCGGCTGCCCGAGCTCGAGCTGGCCGCGCTCGCTCGCCGCGACGCTGCGCTCACCCACCCGAACCCGATCTGCCTCGACGCCAACGCGCTCTACGTGGTGACGATCGCCCACGCGATCGCCAAGGGTCCTTCGCCGCAGGGGCTCTACGAATTCGCGACCGGCTTCGCGACGCGAGCAGGGCTGCACGCCGACGTGGTCGAGTGCGTGCGCGAGGCGGGCGAGGGGCCGCCGCCCGAGTTTCAGGCCCAGATGGGCTGGCTGCGGATCGCCCTGCGTAACGCGTTCTTTCAGCTCGTCCACGCTTCGGACTTCGAGGCTGGGGTCGTCGACACGGTCATGCGCGGCGGCGACACGGACACCAACGCCGCGATCGCGGGCGCGCTGCTCGGGGCGGTGCATGGTTGCGACGCGATCCCGCGTCAGTGGCGAGAGCGGGTCGTGACCTGTCGGCCGATCGCGGGCCTGGCGGGCGTTCGCCAGGCGCGGCCGCGAGCGTTTTGGCCGGTCGACGCCGAGCTGGTGGCCGAGCAGCTGCTCGCGCTGGGCGACGCGTAACATCGGGCGCTCTTCGGTCATAGTCGGGGGGTGAAGCGCGTGTCGTCCTTCGTCCTGATGATGCACCCGGCTCTGATGCTCGCCATGTCGATCATGGCCTGCACGAGCCCGCGACCCGAACCACCCTCGAGCGCCACGCTGACCACGGCGAGCGCGAGTCCGGCGACGAGCGACGCGGCGCCGGTCGTCCACGAAGATGGCGTCGCCTACTTCGCGGGCGGTTGTTTTTGGGGCGTCGAGCACTACCTCGAGCAGCTCGACGGAGTGATCAGCGTCGAGTCGGGCTACATGGGCGGGCACGTCGATTCGCCCAGCTACGAGCAGGTCTCGAGCCAGACATCGGGCCACCTCGAGACCGTTCGGGTTCGCTTCGATCCGGCGCGAATCAGCTACGAGGCGGTCGCCAAGCGCTTCTTCGAGATCCACGATCCGACCCAGGCCAACGGCCAGGGGCCCGACATCGGGCCCGAGTATCACTCGGCGGTCTTCTACACGAGCCCCGAGCAAAAGCAGGCCAGCGAGGCGTTGATCGATCGGCTCGAGGCGCGCGGCTACGCGGTGGTCACCGAGCTGCGCGAGGCCGGCACCTTCTGGCCGGCCGAGGACTACCACCAGGACTACTACTCGAAGACCGGCAAGACGCCCTACTGCCACACTCGAGTGCCGCGCTTCGGCGACTGAAGTTGCGATACTCTGGCAGCCCATGCACCGCGCCCGCTCGCTGACTTGGTTTTCGCTCGTGCTCGCCTCGCTCGCGTGCTCGCCCGCCGAGCCGAAGTCCAGCGACACGAGCGTCGCGACCAACGACGAGCTCGGCGACGGCGACGGTGAGGCCGAGAGCAGCAGCAGCGCGAGCGAGAGCAGCAGCTCCGACTCCGAGACCACGACCAGCGAGAGCGGCGACCCGAGCAGCAGCGAGAGCGGGACCAAATTCGATCTCGGCATGCAAGCAGACTTGCCCGCGCTCGAGCTGGTTCCGGTCAAGGATCTGCCCGGGCTCGAGTCGATCACCTTCTACGAGCGGACCGGCGGCGTCGCGCCCGACCCCTTCACGTTCACGGTCGATGGGCCGGAGTTGACGGTGCGGCTCGACGATCCGCTCGCCTTCGCGAACTTCGACATCGACGGCGCGAGCGGCGAATTCTACGACGTCTACTACTCGAACGAGCTTGGCGAATTTCAGCTCGATGGCAGCTATCTGACCATCTCGGGCACCTTCGCGCAGACCTTGCCCGCGGGCGGCGGGCTCAACCTCGCCGAGATCAGCTTGAACTTCACCGACGCGACGAGCGAGTACGGCAACTACGTGGCCAGCTTCGTCGCGCTCGGCGACAACGCCCACCCCGAGAACGTGAACTTGGCGATCGATGGCGATCTCCAGACCCACACGACGATGGGCAACACGGTCGGTGCCAACGAGCGGTTGCGGGTTACGCTCGGCTTCGAGAGCACCTCCGGCCCGCCGAAGTAGGCCCGTAAAACCTGACGTCAGCACGTCGGCGAAGCGAAGCGCGCTGCTCGATAGTGCGCGCTCGGCTCAGCCTCTCGCGCGAAAGTCGAGATATCGCTACGAGAGCCAATCGGGTATCGTGCTGGTCCGCTCGCCGCTCGAACGGGGTTCGCGAGACACCGCGATGATTCACGGCCCACGTCAGCCTCGAAAGGACTCGGACGTCGACCTTGAACCGGTGTTGAGCTGGCTCAAGGACGCGATGGCTCGCGTTCTCGCCGTCGACCCGAGTCGGATCGATCCCGACACGCGCTTTCGCGAGTTCGGCCTCGACTCCGAGCAGATCACCGACTTGGTCGCGCGCTTGTCGAGTCACGTCGGCGCTGCGCTCTCGCCCGTCGCGCCTTGGGAGCACCCGACTCCGCTCGCGCTCGCGCAGCATGCCTTGGCGATCGCGACGAGTCGCACCGCGTTGACCGGGCCTTCGCTGCCGGGCCTCGGTGGTGGAGCGCTGGCCAACGCGATCTCGTCGGAGCCGATCGCGGTGATCGGGATCGGCTGTCGACTCCCCGGTGGGTCCAACGATCCCGAGCTGCTCTGGGAGCTGCTGCGAACGGGCGGCAACGGGATCAAGCAGGTCCCGGCCGATCGCTGGGACATCAAGGAGTACCTCGACGTCGACCGTGCGGCGCCGGGCAAGATGACCACCCGCTGGGGTGGGTTCATCGATCAGATCGACAGCTTCGACGCGTCTTTCTTCGGCATCTCGCCGCGCGAGGCCCAGCAGATGGACCCGCAGCAGCGGCTCGCGCTCGAGCTGGCCTGGGAGTCGCTCGAGGACGCGGGCGTCGATCCGCTCGAGCTGCGCGGTGGCAACGTCGGCGTGTTCGTCGGCGCGATGTGGGCCGACTACGGCCGGCTGACCTCCGACGATCCGGCCAACATCGATCAGCACACGGGCACCGGCGCCGACCTGTCGATCATCTCGGGCCGCATCTCGTACACGCTCGGGCTCGAGGGCACGAGCATGACCATCAACACCGCGAGCTCGAGCTCGCTGGTCGCGATGCACGTCGCTTGCCAGAGCTTGCGGACCGGCGAGACCACGATGGCGCTGGCCGGCGGCGTCAACCTCATCATCACGCCGCACGCGACGATCATGATGAGCAAGGTCGGGACCCAGAACCCGGCCGGCCAATGTCGAGCCTTCGACGCCTCGGCCAACGGCTACGTCCGCGCCGAGGGCGGTGGCCTGGTCGTGCTCAAGCCGCTCAGCCGAGCGATCGCTGACGGCGATCGAATCTACTGCCTGATCCGCGGCAGCGCGGCCAACAACGACGGCTTCTCCAACGGCCTGACCGCGCCCAACCCCAAGGCGCAAGAGTCGGTGGTTCGGGCGGCGCTGGCCAACGCGCGGGTCGACCCGGGCTCGATCCACTATGTCGAGACCCACGGCCCCGGCACGATCCTCGGCGACCCGCTCGAGGCCAGCGCGCTCGGTGCGGTGATCGGAGTCAATCGACCGGCCGACCGGCCGCTTCGGATCGGATCCATCAAGACCAACATCGGTCACCTCGAGGCCGCGGCGGGCGTGGCCGGCTTCATCAAGACCGCGCTGGCGCTGCATCACCGGATGCTGCCGGGCAACCTCCACTTCGAGCGGCCCAACCCGCACATCCCTTTCGAAGCGCTGCACATCAAGGTTCAAGCCGCGCTCGAGCCGTGGCCGACCAACGACGAGGTCCCGCGCGCGGGCGTGAGCTCGTTCGGGTTCAGCGGCAGCAACGTCCACATGGTGCTCGAGGCGGCGCCGAAGAGTGAAGCCTTGATGCTGCCGCTCGCCTCGGTCTCGGCCGCGGGCTTGCGTCGCCAGGTCTTGGCCTCGCTCGACTTCGCGTTCGAGCTCGGCAACTGGAACGACGCGGCCGCGCTGTGTCGGGCGCTCTCGGAGCGGGCTGGCGATGGTGCGCATCGGGTGAGCCTGATGTTCAACGCGCCCGAGCAGCTGATCGAAGAGCTCTCGCGCTTGCTCGCCGGTGGTCTGCGCGACCTCCAGCCCGCGTCGACCAAGCCGCGCCTGGTGTTCGTGTGCTCGGGCCACGGCTCGCAGTGGCTGGGCATGGCGCGCTCGCTCTTGGTCGGCGAGCCGGTGTTCCGGACCGCGCTCGAGACCATCGACCGCGAGGTCGAGGCGATCGCCCACTGGTCGGTGATCGACGAGCTGCTGGCCGACAACCTCCGCTCGCGGCTCGAGCGACCCGAGATCGTCCAGGTCGTGATCTTCGCCAGCCAGGTCGCGCTGGGTACCCTGTGGCAGGCGTGGGGCATCGAGCCCGACGTGATCGTCGGGCACAGCGTCGGCGAGATCGCGGCGGCTCACCTCGCTGGCATCCTCTCGCTGCAAGACGCCGTCCGGGTTGTGGTCGAGCGCGGTCGAGTCGTCGGCGAGCTCGCGGCGGGTCGCGGGGCGATGCTGCTGGTCGCGCTGCCCGAGGCCATGCTGCTCGAGCGGCTCGGCGAGGTCGGCCAGAGCTTGGTCGTCGGCGCCTACAACAGCCCGCGCTCGACCGTGCTCTCGGGCTCGCGCCAGGCGATCGAGCAGGCCGAGGGGCTGCTGACCCAGCGCGGCGTTCGAGTCCGGCGGGTCGACATCGACTTCGCGTCGCACAGCCCGCAGATGCTGCCCTTGATCGCGCCCTTCGAAGCCGCGATCGCCAGCATCACTCCGCGCCCGGCTCGGATCCCGATGTACTCGACCGTGATGGTCGAGCCGCTCGACGGCCACGAGTGCACGCCCTCGTACTGGGGTCGAAACCTGCGCAGCCCGGTCCGCTTTCGCCAGGTCATCGATCGCCTGGCCGACGATGGGCCCACGGTCTTCGTCGAGCTCAGCTCGCACCCGACCTTGCTGCAAGCGATCGAGCAGACCCTCGACGGCGTGACCGGCAGCTTCCGTGTGCTGCCCTCGTGTTGGCGCAACGAGGACGAGCGGGGCAGCATGCTCAAGACGCTCGCCAAGCTCTTCGACCTCGGCTTCGACCCGGAGTGGCTGGCGGTCTGGGCCCAGGCGCCCAAGCTCGAGATGCAGCGGCCCGAGCTGGGCGAGCGCATGAGCGACGCGACCGGCGACGTCGAGGTCGGGGTCTGGGAGGTCGAGAACCGCTACCGCGTGCCCTTGCTGCTCTCGGCCAAGACCGAGCTCGCGCTCTGGGCCCAGGCCGAGCGCCTGCGCGGCTACCTGCTCGATCACCCCAACCTCGCGCTGGCCGACGTCGCGCACTCGCTCGCGACCACCCGCGCCCACTTCGAGCGGCGGGCCTCGATCAACGCCCGCGATCTGCCCGACGCGCTCGAGGCCCTCGACACGCTGGCGCGGGCCGAGCCCGACGCCCGAACCGTGGTCGGCGAGGCCAGGGTCGAGGGCAAGGTCGCGTTCGTGTTCTCGGGCCAGGGCTCGGAGTGGCCGGCGATGGCCCGCACGCTCGCGCAGATGTCCGACCGCTTCCGCGAGCAGCTGCGCGCCTGCGATCGCGCGCTGGCCAAGCATGTCGACTGGTCGCTGCTCGACGTGATCGATGGGGTCGAGGGGGCGCCGAAGCTCGAGCGCGTCGACGTCGTGCAGCCGGTGCTCTTCGCGGTCACCTCGGCCTTGGCCCTGCTGTGGAAGATGGTCGGCATCGAGCCCGACGGGATCGTCGGGCACAGCACTGGCGAGGTCACGGCGGCCTTCGTCGCGGGCGCGCTCTCGCTCGACGACGCGATGCGAGTCGTCGCGCTGCGCTCGCGCGCGCTGGCCAAGCTGAGCGGGCAGGGGGCGGTCGCGCGGGTCGAGGTGCCGGTCGCCGAGCTCGGGCCACAGCTCGAGCGCTGGGGCGATCGCCTGACCATCGCCGCGCACGAGGGCCCCAACACGACGCTGCTCGCCGGTGACGTCGAGGTCATCGACGCGCTGGTCAGCCGACTCGAAGGCGCGCGCAAGCTGGGCATCGACTACCCGCTCGGCAGCGCCATGCTCGAGCAAGTTCGCAGCGAGATCGTCGGCGGGCTCGAGCACCTCGACGCGCGGCCGGTCAGCACCCCGCTCTACTCGACGATTCGCGTCGAGAAGTTGGTCGGTCGCGAGCTCGACGGCGACTACTGGTTCCGCAACGTCCGAATGACCACGCGCTTCGCCGAGACCATCGACAAGATGCTCTCGGACGGCTACCGCTTCTTCATCGAGATCAGCCCCGAGCCGCTGCTCGGCGCCGCGCTCGAGGCGATCTTCGAAGCCGCGGGCTTGGCCGCCGTCGCGGTTGGTTCGCTCGGTCGCGACGAAGGCGGGCCCGCCCGGCTGATGCGCTCGCTCGGCGAGCTGCACACCCGCGGCATGCAGATCGACTGGACCAAGGTCTCGACCGGGCGCCGGGTCACGCTGCCGACCTACGCGTTCCAGCGCAGCCGGTTTTGGGTCGAGACCAGCGGCCAGCGGCGGGCGAGCGAGCCGGTCTTGGTCCAAGCGCCCGCGGCCGACGACGGGTTCTGGGGCGCGGTCGAGGCCGCCGACCTCGACAGCTTGGCCAACGCGCTGCGGGTCGACGACGCCGGCCAGCGCTCCTCGTTGGCCGCGCTCTTGCCCGCGCTGACCTCGTGGCGACGCAGCCACAAGCAACGCAGCACGCTCGACACCTGGCGCTATCAGATCGCCTGGAAGCCCGCTTCGCTGCCGCCGACCATCGGCGACATCGCGGGGACTTGGTTGATCGTCGGGCCCTCGGAGCCCGAAGACGCCGAGCTGGCCGAGCTGATCGAGCAGGCGTTGGTCAGCGCCGGTGCCAAGGTCATCCAGGTCGAGGTCGACGAGGACGACCCCGATCGCGAGGACGTCGCGCGCCGGCTGAAGCGGGCCTGCGGCGATCGGGTCTCGCCCGAGGCAGAGGCCGAACACGAGCACGGCACCGCGCTGCGCGGGGTGATCTCGTTGCTGGCCATGGTCGACACCCCGGTCGCCGAGCAGCCGACCTTGCCCGCCGGGCTCTTGCTCGATCTGGCCCTGATTCAAGCGCTCGGCGACGCCCAGATCATCGCGCCGCTGTGGATCCTGACCCGCGGCGCGGTCTCGACTGGCCGCGCCGACCACCTCGATCATCCGCTCCAAGCGATGAGCTGGGGCTTGGGCCGGGTCGCGGCGCTCGAGCACCCGGATCGCTGGGGCGGGCTCATCGACTTGCCCGCGGCGCTCGACCTCAAGGCGAGCCGCAGGATGCTGGCGATCTTCGGCCAGCCCGGCGCCGAAGATCAGCTCGCGATCCGCAACACCGGCGTGTTCGTGCGTCGGCTCGAGCGCGCGCCGGTCACCGAGCTCAGCGACGTCAAGCCCTGGAAGCCGCGCGGGACCGTGCTGGTCACCGGCGGCACCGGCACGCTCGGCGCTCGCGTGACTCGTTGGTTGGCGGGCGCTGGCGCCG
>JAMHUH010000533.1:0-1993 GCA_035904925.1 Nannocystaceae bacterium | reverse complement strand
CCAGGGGCGGCTTCGCGCTGCATCCGCAGGCCGACCGAAGGAGTCTCGACCAAGCGAGTGATCGCGCATTGCCTGATCGAGCGGATCCAATCCGAGGCCGGCTCGGTCCCGGTCTGGCTCCGCCACGCGATCGGCTTCGTCGTCGCCAAGCAGACCCAAAACCCCTTGCTCGCGGCCCACTTCGCCTTGGGTGCGGTCCGGGCGGGGGCCACGATCCGGCGCTTGGTCAGCGCCGTCGAGCGCAGCGGCGAGCCGGGCCGCGAGCAGGCGGCCTTCGACCTCGCGCGCGCGAGCGGGCGGGCGCCCGCGGGCGTGGGCCAAGCCGAGATCGCCAGCCTGACCAGCTACTGGACGCCTGCGAGCATCATCGAGCTGGTCGTGGTCGTGAGCATCTGCGGGCTGCTGCATCGCTACACCTCGACCTATCCGGTCGACGCCTACGAGCCCGAGGTCGCGGCCTTCGTGGCCGAGCATGGCGCAGCGCTCGGGCTCGCGCCCGCGCCCTCGAGCGAGGGGAGCAAGTGGGATCAGCAGTGCGCGAAGGTTCGCCAGCGCCGTTGAGCCGCGCGGGACTCTGCGCGGGACTCTGTTAGCTTCGTCCTCGATGGCCCAAGACCGCTGGGATCTCCAGACGCGCGGACCCTACCCACGCCGCGCGGGCAACCTCGTGACGCCCTGGATCGACGGCGTGCCTTTCTACGATCGGCTCGCGGCCGCGTGCCGAGTCGCGCACGCGCGGATCTGGGCGATCGTCTCGTTCATCGAGCCGGGCTTTCGCTTTCCAGATGGCACGCCCTGGTGGGCGCTCTTCGGCGAGGCGCAGGCGCGGGGCGTGGATGTTCGCGTGTTGTTCTGGCGCAACCCGGGCTTCTTCAAGACCGCCCACGTCTTCCTCGGCGACGCGCGCGAGCGGGCGTTGCTCGAGGGCTGGGGCGCTCGCTGGGCGGCCCGCTGGGACAGCTCGGGCGAGGACCCGAGCCACTGCCACCACCAAAAGGCCTATGTGATCGACGGGCTCGAGGCCGACCCGATCGCCTTCGTCGGCGGCATGGTGCTCTCGAGCGCGACCTTGGCCGAGCCGGGCCATCGCCAGGGCATGCACAAGCACGACGCGTTCTTGGAGCTGCGCGGGCCGGTCGTCGCCGACGCCGAGCACAACTTCGTGCAGCGCTGGAACCTCGCTCGGCAAGACGCCGAGGCGCCCGCGTGGCCCGACCTCGAGCGCGCGGGCGTGCTCGCCTATCCCGATCGCGTGCCGGCGGCCCGCGGCGAGGTCGAGGTCCAGCTCGCGCGGACGCTGCGGCCCAACGCCTATCTTGGCCTCGCGCACGTGCCCGAGGCCGAGCCCTTCGACGCGGCCGCGGGCGAGACCACGATCCTCGATCACTACCGCGGCGCCTTCGCGGCCGCGACCCGAACGATCTATCTCGAGAACCAGCATCCGGGTCAGCTCGAGCTGCTCGACGCGCTCGCGGCCGCGCTCGCGCGAGGCGTGCGAGTGGTGATGATCGTCCCGGGTGAGCCGATGGCGGCGATCGACCAAGTCCGCGCCGAGGTCGAGGCCCTCGCCGCGCTCGGGCGGGCCGACGAGCATCGCTATGGGCCGACCTTCATGCGCCTCGCGGCGTTGGCCGAGCAGCCCAACTTCACGCTGGCGGCGCTCTGTCGCAGCGACCCCGATGGCGCGGGCGGCTGGCGACTGCGCGAGATCTCTACCCACGCCAAGCTCTGCATCGTCGACGGCGAGTGGTTGACCCTGGGCTCGGCCAACTTCGTCGACCTCAGCCTCGACGCCGATCACAGCGAGCTCAACGCCGCGGTCTGGGGCGCGAGCACGGCCATGCCCTTGGTGCGTGCGCTCGGCTCCGAGCACAGCGCCGAGGAGCTCGGCGAGCTCGACGCCGTCGAGGCGCTCGAGCGGCTCGCCAAGCTGGCGCGGGCGAGTCAGGCGAGCGTGCTCGCGGGCGGGCCGGGGCTCGGTGGTTGTCGGGCG
>JAMHUH010000532.1:0-3725 GCA_035904925.1 Nannocystaceae bacterium | reverse complement strand
GATCATCGCCACACGGCGCGAGGGCAAGCGCCTCGTCGTGGTCGTGTCCGCGATGGGCAAGACCACCGATCAGCTGCTCCAGACCGCGCGAGCGATCTCGCCTTCGCCCTCGCGGCGCGAGCTCGACATGCTGCTCTCGTGCGGCGAGCGGATCTCGATGGCGCTCTTGTCGATGGCCGTGGGCGAGCTGGGCGAGAGCTCGATCTCGCTGACCGGATCGCAGTGCGGCATCATCACCAACGACCGCCACTCCGGCGCGCGGATCATCGAGGTCCGACCGATCCGCGTTCAAGACGAGCTCGAGAAGGGCAAGATCGTGATCGTCGCGGGCTTCCAGGGCGTCTCGTACACCCGCGAGGTCACGACCTTGGGCCGCGGTGGCTCCGACACCACCGCCGTCGCGCTCGCGGCCGCGCTCGGGGCCGAGTACTGCGAGATCTGCTCCGACGTCGACGGCGTCTACACGGCCGATCCACGAGTCGTCAGCGCCGCGCAGATGCTCCACGCCATCTCGTGCGACGAGATGCTCGAGCTCGCCGTCCACGGGGCCAAGGTCCTGCACTCGGGCTGCGTCGAGATCGCCCGCCGCACGGGCATCGCCCTGTATGCCCGCGCCACCGCCAGCATGGGCGGCGGCACCCGGATCGATCTGGTCGGCGCCGGCGAGAACGTCGACGCCGTCGGCGTCACCGGCCAAAAGCAGCTCGTTCGCGTCCGCGCCGAGGGTGAAGGCTGCATCGATCGAGTCTTGGCCGCGACCTCGGCCGCCCGCGTGCCCGCCCTGCACTTGGACAGCGACATGGAGTCGGCCGATCTATGGTTCGGTCTCGCCGACGTGCCCGACTGGGAGAGCATCCGCGAGCGGATCCGCGAGGACCTCGACATCCTCGAGGGCGTCGGCGCCGTCACGGTCGTCGGCGATGGCATCGGCGGGAACCCGCAGAAGCTCGAGCGAGCCCGCAACGTCGCGCGTTTGGCTGGCGTCGAGATTGTTGCGATGAGCACCTCGCCGCTGCGGGTCAGCTTGTTTTGTCGCGAGGACGCCGTCGATGGGCTGGTTGTCGCGCTGCACCGCGAGTTCATCGAGCGCGCCCACTTGCCCGAGGGGTAGGATTGGCTGGTCGGGTCAGGGCGGCGGCTGGCACATGCCGTCGATGCAGGTCGTGCCGCCGCTGCACTTGGCCTCGACCGTGCACGAGCAGCCGGGCTCGCCGAGCTCGCAGATCGGCGGCTCGGGCTCGTGGATCTCGATCCAGCCCTCACCAGGGCAGGAGAAGGGCAGCGCGAATTTGCCGATCGCGAAGCTCGACCCGCCGACCCAATGGTCGATGTCGTGATGAAGCTGGCATTCGTTCGACACAAAGCCCTCGGCGTCGGCGACTCGCTCGCATTCGGCGAGCAGATCATCATTGAGGTCGCCCTTCACCTGCGCGAGCAGGCCCTCGTCCCCGAACTGCTCTTCGGTGACGCACGAGCAGACGTAGGGGGTCGCATCGCGGACCGGGTCGATGAGATGGGCCGAGGTGCCGTCGGCCCGGGTGCCCGTCGTGCCGGCCGCGAACATGCAATAGGGCTCGACCGGGATCTGGTCGCTGTCGCCGAGGCGGTCGTTGCATCCGAGGCCGAGCATCGCCGCGGCCAGGAGCGCGAAGGTTCGAAGCTCGCAGCGCATGGGTCAAGGTGGCGGCTGGCACATGCCGTCGATGCAGGTCGTGCCGCCGCTGCACTTGGCCTCGATCGTGCACGAGCAGCCCGGCTCGCCGAGCTCGCAGATCGGCGGCTCGGGCTCGTGGATCTCGATCCAGCCCTCACCTGGGCAGGAGAAGGGCAGCGCGAATTTGCCGATTGCGAAGAGCGACCAGTCGACCCAATAGCCGATGTCGTAGTGAAGCTGGCATTCGTTCGACACGAAGCCCTCGGCGTCGGCGACTCGTTCGCATTCGGCGAGCAGATCATCATTGAGGTCGTCCTTGGCCTGCGCGAGCAGGCCCTCGTCCCAGAACTGCTCTTCGGTGATGCAGGAGCAGACATAGGGGGTCGCATCGCGCACCGGATCGATGAGATGGGCCGAGGTGCCGTCGGCCCGGGTGCCCATCGTGCCCGCGGCGAACATGCAATAGGGCTCGACGGGGATCTGATCGCTGTCGACCAGGCGGTCGTTGCAGCCGAGGCCGAGCAGCGCTGCGGCCAGGAGCGCGAAGGTTCGACGCTCAGCCATGAGTCGGGCCTCCTTCGAGCTCGCACGTGCCGCTCGGGCACTCCAGAGGCAGGCCAACATCGGAACCATCGTCGCCGACTTCCTCGTCCGAGGGAAGCGGAACGCACATCCCGTCTACACACTCGAGGTTGCTGTCACAGGCGCCCCCAGCAGTGCATGGGCACTCTTCGGCGCCGATCGGACAGGCACCACCATCGTCGGCCTCGTCGTTGCTACCTCCGAGCACGAGGCCTTCGCAGGCGAAGGGGTTGGGGTCGGCGGGGCAGTCCTTGTTGAGCGGAGGGTCGAAGTACTCGCAGTCTCCGACGCAGGGCCCGTGCAGGTCGTCGTACGAGTTGGGAGCCAAGATCGTCGGCGCGTCCGGGCCAGACTCCTGCAAGCAGTTGTTGGCGAACCCGAGCGCGAGTGTGAGGCACTCCTGCCGTGTGATCGCCTCGATCTCGGCTTTGAGCACCAAGTAGGCGTCCCCCGGCAGCGTTTCGGACAAGATCGCGGCCTCGGTATCGTTCACACACGAGCATCCCAAGGGCGGCTCGAGCTCGGCGGTCAGGACCGGCACGGCGAGTTCGGGATGCCCCGCCGGCCACTTCCTCGCGCCCTCCATCGACGAGCACCAGTTCGCGCCCGGCCAGTAGAGCAGGATGCAGTGGTCCTGGAGGATGCACGCGCTGCTCGGAATCAAGAACGCGATGCCGACTCCCATGGCGAGGCCGAGCGCTCCGACGAAAGGTGCTCGACGCCTTGCCACCGCTCGAGTCTCATCCACGCCCGGAGCGGCCGGCAAGTCGGATCGACGAGGCCCGTGCGAACGTCGTCCGGGTCAGGGAGGTGGCTGGCACATGCCGTCGATGCAGGTCGTGCCGCCGCTGCACTTGGCCTCGACCGTGCACGAGCAGCCGGGCTCGCCGAGCTCGCAGATCGGCGGCTCGGGCTCGTGGATCTCGATCCAGCCCTCACCGGGGCAGGAGGTGTGGAGCGTATCGAACTTGCCAATCGCGAAGAGCGCCCAGCTCGACCACCGATTGTGGTCGTGATCCGATTGGCATTCATTCGACACGTACCCCGCAGCGCTGGCGACCCGCTCGCACTCGTCGAGCAGGCGATCGTTGAGCTCGTCCTTGACCTGCTCGAACTGAGCCTCGTCCCCGAATTGCTCCTCGGTGATGCACGAGCAGACATAGGGCGTGCCGTTGCGGTCGCCCGAATAGACGACGAGAGCCGATGTGCCATCGGCCCGGGTGCCCATCGTGCCCGCGGTGAGCATGCAGTAAGGCTCGACCGGGATTTGGTCGCTGTCGACCAGACGGTCGTTGCAGCCGAGGCCGAGCAGTGCTGCGGCCAGGAGCGCGAAGGTCGGAAGCTCGCAGTGCATGGTCAAGGCGGCGCCTGGCACATGCCGTCGATGCAGGTCGTGCCGCCGCTGCACTTGGCCTCGACCGTGCACGAGCAGCCGGGCTCGCCGAGTTCGCAGATCGGCGGCTCGGGCTCGTGGATCTCGATCCAGCCC
>JAMHUH010000531.1:0-11932 GCA_035904925.1 Nannocystaceae bacterium | reverse complement strand
GCCGCCGCACGCCGATCGCCACGCCCGGGTCGACTACGTGATCCAAGCCCACGCGGCCCCAGGCTATGTGGCGTCGTCCGATCTGCTCACGCGTGTCGGGCCTGGTTCGGACTTCGCAACCGTCACCTCGGTCCGACGCGAGGGCATCGATCCGGAGACCGGCTCGCGCTACCTCGAGGAGCTCGCGTTCGAGGTCGTGTCGACCCAATCGATGCGCGACATCACCGAGCGCGCCGAGGATCTGACGAATCGTGGGGTCCGGCGAATGATCGCAATCTTCGTGAAGGACGACGTGATCCGGGAGTGGTCGCGCGAGCGTCAGGACTGGCTGACGCTCCCCGCCGACGGAGTGCTCGATGACCCCACGCTGGTTCGGCCGGTGGAGATCCGGGCCTTGCTCGACGCGGTGGTGGCCGACAACGCGGTCGTCGATGCGCTCGAGCGCAAGGCCAACCCGAGGTTGGCGGAGATCGTGGGGCAGCAGCGCGAGAAGGGCCGCGAAGAAGGCCGCGAAGAAGGCCGCGAAGAAGGCCGCGAAGAAGGCCGCGAAGAAGGCCGCAAAGAAGGCCTCGAAGCAGGCATCGAGCTCGCCTGCGAGCTGCTCGGCGTCCCCATCGGCCCAAGCGAGCGCGCGCAGATCGAGTCGCTCGACGCCTCCGCGCTCGAGTCCCTGCTCGCGCGCCTCAAGTCCGAGCGCGCCTGGCCGCGCTGAGGACCCCGGTCGACACGATCGTCAGGTCGACCTGAGCGTCGAAGAACTCGCGCCGCGCGAGGTAGACCTCGCGCGGAATGATCGACTCGCCCTCGGCAGAATCGGGCTCGGCCCGATCGATCATGAGCAGGCCTTCGAGGTGATCGAGCTCGTGCTGCAAGAGCTCGGCCAGCGAGGGCTCGAGCTCCGTCCAGATCTGGACCTGACCGCGCTCGTCGATGAAGCGAAGGTCGATCGAGCGATGTCGGCGGACCTTGACCATCAAATCGGGCAAGCTCATGCAGTCGTCCCAGAGCGTGAGCGTGGCGGCGCTGCGGCCGATGATCTCGGGGTCGGCGATCGTGAAGGCGCCTCGCTCCTCGCCGAGATTCAGGGCGACCAAGCGCAGGTCGATGCCGATCTGGGGGGCTGCGATCGCGCGGCCGAAGCCCTGCGTGCGCCGAAACTCGGCCAGCGTAGCGAGCAGCTCGATGCGCGCTTCGGCGAGCGCCTCGGCGCCGACGCTGGCGATCGGACGCGCGCGGCGACGCAGGCGAGCATCGCCGAGCCGCAGCACGCGTGGAGACGAGATCATGCGCTCAGGCTCATCGAGGCCAACGTGCGAGTCAATGAAGCTCGATGCATGCGAATCATTCGATGATTCGTCGCCCTCGCGATCACCCGCAACTTCGTGAACCAGCGGCGATCGCTCGACTCCTGCGCAAGACCGCCGTGCGCTTTCTCGCCGCTCCACTGCGCGAGCGAACGGCTTTCATGCTGGGCCCGATCGCGCGCTCGCCTTGCACCGCCGCACGAGCCACGCGTCACGCCTCGACGTGCGCACCCGCGTTCGCACGATCCGGGCTCCCGGAGCCCCTCTCGCACTCTTTACCCCGACTCGCAGTCGGGGTATCGAGCGGCCGCTCCGGCTCCGCCATGACTGCCAGCTACTTCGACGTCGACGGAACGCTGGTCAACAGCAACTTGATGCACACGGCCGTGTGGTACATGGCCAACGACATCAACCCGCTGCGATCGGCTCGCAACCTCGCGGGGCTGCTCGCCCGCGCTCCCAAGCTGGTCTGGGCCGAGCTCCGTGACCGCCGCTCGTTCAACGAGATGCTCTTCGAGGCCTTTCGTGGGACCTCGGAAGATCGCCTGCTCGTGCTCGCCGAAGAGGCCTACGGCTGGTGCATGAAAGACCGGATCTATCCGGGCGCCCGCGACATCGTCCGGCGCAGCAAAGAGCTCGGCCACGAGGTCGTGATCGTCTCGGGCGCGCTCGACTTCTTGCTCGTGCGCCTCGCCGCCGATCTCGGCGCCGACCGAGTGCTCGGCAACCGGCTCGAGATTCACGACGGCTACGCGACCGGCAAGCTGCTGCGCCCGGTCGTCGCCGGCCCGACCAAGGCCCGCCTGATCGCCGACGACGCTCGCGATCACGGCCACGAGCTGGCCGACTGCTTCGGCTACTCGGACTCCTACTCGGACGTGCCGATGCTCTCGGTCGTCGGTCGTCCGGCCGTGATCAACCCCGACGCCAAGCTCCTGCGCCTGGCCCACGCCTACCAATGGCCGATCATCGAGCTCGTCTCTTCGGGTCGCGAAGCCCGCTGAGCTCGATCGGCCACCTGCGCTGACCTCCACAGCCATGACCAGCCCCAACATCGTCTATCTCGACAAGCACAGCGCCCCGCGGGTGCAGTTCAGCGGCGACACTCTGATCGAGGTCGATCTCCCGGTCGGGACCCGCTGCATCTATCCCAAGCCGCCGCTCGCGGCGATCAAGGATCTCGACGCGGCGATCCGCTACGCCCTGACCCACCCCTACGAGAGCGAGCCGCTCTACGCCAAGCTGCGCCCGGGCATGAAGGTCGTCATCGCGATCGACGACATCTCGATGCCGCTGCCGCCGATGCGCACGCCCGACGTGCGCGAGAAGGTCCTGACCATCCTGCTCGAGCTGCTCGGCGACTACGGCGTCGAGGACATCGAGATGGTCATCGCGCTCGCCTACCACCGCCGGCTCAGCGAGGCCGAGGTCGAGCGGATGGTCGGCAAGCGGATCTTCGACAAGTACTGGCCCGACCGGCTCTACAACCATGACGCCGAGGACGCGGCCAACATGGCCGTGATCGGCACGACCAGCGAGGGCGAGGTCGTCGAGCTCAACCGGGCCGCGGTCGAGGCCGACCTGCTGATCTACGTCAACGTCAACTTGGTCCCGATGAACGGCGGGCACAAGTCGGTCGGCGTCGGCCTGTGCGGCGCGAAGGTCCTGGCTGCGCATCACAACCCCTACGCGCTGCGCAAGACCAAGAGCTACATGGAGCCCGAGCACTCCCACATCCAGACGATCATCGATCGGATCGGGATGGTGGTGAACGAGAAGCTCGACGTCTTCCACGTCGAGACCACGCTCAACAACCGGATGTTCGACCACAACCTCGACTTCCTGGGCAAGAACCCGGACGAGTACAACACGCGCGAGAAGCTGGCCCTGCGCGCGGTCTTGTTCGCGCTCGACAAGTGCCCGGCCGGGCTGCGCGAGCAGATCTTCACCCGCTACCCGGCGCCCTACGGCGTGACCGGGGTGTTCGCCGGCGCGACCGCGGCGACCCACAAGCACAGCGTGGCCAAGTGCTACGAGCAGTACTGCGTCGAGGTCGAGGGCCAGGCCGACATTCAGGTCACCGGCATCCCCTACATCTCGCCCTACAACGTGCACGCCTTCCTCAACCCGCTGCTCGTGCAGGTGATGGCGCAGGGCTACATGCACAACCTGCACCGCAACAAGCCGCTGCTCAAGCAGGGCGGCACGCTGATCATCACCCACCCGTGCAGCGATCGCTTCGATCACGATCAGCACGCCGCCTATGTCGAGTTCTTCCACAAGCTGCTGCCGCAGACCCGCGACGCGGTCGAGCTGCACAAGCGCTTCGAACGCGAGTTCGCCCGCAACCCGGCCTACATCCGCATGTACCGGACGGGCACCGCCTACCACCCCAATCACCCCTTCTACATGTGGTACTGGGGCGAGGGCGGGCGCAACTGGCAGGGCCGCTGCATCGTGGTCGGGGCCGACAACGAGTACGTGCCGCAGATGCTCGGCTACGAGACCGCCCCGAACATGACCGAGGCGATCCGCATGGCCAAGGAGACGGCGCCCCGCGACCCGCAGATCACCAGCATCAACTTCGCGCCGATCATGATGACGGACGTGCGATGAGCGAGACGACGAGCGAGAACCTGGCCCCCGAGGGTCCGAGCGAGCCCCTGATCGATGTCAGCGCGACGCTGGCCGGCAAGAACCTGATCGTCATCGGCGCGACCGGGTTCTTGGGCAAGGTCTGGCTGGCGATGCTGCTGGCTCGCTACCCGGACATCGGCAAGCTCTACACGGTCGTCCGCAGTCGCAAGCGGGTCAGCTCCGAGGAGCGCTGGTGGTCGGAGCTGGTCCCCTCGCCGGTCTTCGATCCGCTGCGCGAGCAGCATCGCGGCGGCTACGAGGCGTTCATGCGCGCCAAGATCGTGCCGATCGACGGCGACATCACCCAGCCCCTGCTCGGCATCGTGCCCGAGGTCCGCGAGCGGATTCGCATCGGCGGCGCCGACGAGGTCGCGGCGATCGTCAACGTCTCGGGCGTGGTCGACTTCAACCCGCCGCTCGACGAGGCCATCTCGGTCAACGCCTTCGGCGCGCGCAACCTGGCCGCGCTCGCCCACGCGCTGGGCGAGATCCCGGTCCTGCACACCAGCACCTGCTTCGTCGTCGGTGCCCGCGACGGCGTGACCGAAGAGCGCAACACGCTCGAGTTCCCCTTCCCCCGCGCCGACGAGCTCGACGTCTCGCACTGGTCGGCCGACCGCGAGATCGAAGAGTGCAGCGACCTGGTCGAGTCGACCTTGCGTCGAGTCGAGGACGCGCCCCGGCAGTCGCACCTGCTCGACGAGGCCAAGCGCAACCTTCGAGACAAGCACGAGCCGCTCCACGGCAAGGCGATGGCCGACGAGCTCGACCGGGTCAAGCGTCGCTTCGTCCGCGAGCGCCTGGTCGCCGCCGGTGCCGAGCGAGCGACCTTCTGGGGCTGGCCCAACATCTATACCTACACCAAGAGCATCGGCGAGCAGGTCCTGCTGACCGCCGACCTGACCTTGACGATCGTCCGGCCCTCGATCGTCGAGTCGGCGCTCGAGTTCCCCAAGGTCGGCTGGTGCGAGGGCATCTCGACCTCCACGCCGATCATGTACCTGGCCTACAAGGGCCAGCAGAACATCCCGGTCGGCGAGAAGTGCTACTACGACGCGATCCCGGTCGACATGTGTGCGGCCGGCATGATCGCGGCCACGGCCGCGTTGATCGCCCGCCGCCACGAGACCTGCTACCAGCTGTGCACCTCGGACATCAACCCGCTCAAGACCCGCCGCGCGGGTGAGCTGATCGGGCTCGGCAAGCGCCGCTACTACGACGAGAAGACCCGCGGCAACGCGATGGTCAACCTCCTGCACAAGCACGCCGAGCCGGCGATCGTCCCGGCCGAGACCTACGATCGGATCTCGTCGCCCGCGGTGGTCCGCAACGCCAAGCGGCTGATCGGCCTGCTCGATCGCTTCACCGACACGCCGATCGAGCCTTGGACCAAGCCGGTCAAGACCCAGCTCGGCGGGGTCGTCAAGCAGGTCGGCAACATCGAGGCGGTGTTCGAGGCTTTCCTGCCCTTCATCACCGCCAACGAGTACCGCTTCTCGGCCAAGAACACGCGCAAGCTGATGGCCAGCTTGAGCCCGGCCGATCAAGCCCGCTTGCCCTGGTCGCCCGAGACCATCGACTGGCGCCACTACTGGCTCGAAGTTCACCACCGCGGGGTCGAGGAGTTCTCGATCCCGCTGCTCGAAGACAAGCTGCGCAAGGAGACCAAGCCGCTGCGGCGGCACGACAACCTCGTGCAGATGATCGTCGACGTCTGCGAGCGTCACGAGCACGCGCTGGCCTTCCAGCGACTCGAGGGCGATCCGCCCCAGCTGACCCGGGTGACCTACCGCGACGTCGAGCGGCGCTCCGCCGCGCTGGCCGAGCGCTTGTGGGCGGCCGGCATTCGCAAGGGTGATCGCGTCGCGCTCGGCGGCCGCAACCACCCCGACTGGGGCATCGCTTGGTTCGGCATCATCCGCTGCGGCGCCGCGGCGGTCCCGATCGACAAGGACTACGCCGCGCTGCCGCTGCGAACCGTGCTCGAGAAGTCGCAGGCCAAGCTGGCGATCTTCGACGAGCACGTCGCGACCCTCGAGGACTCGCCCTGTCCGCGCTGGGATCTCCACGCGATGACTCGGCTGCCGCACCCGGATCAACCCGAGCCGCGCGCGCCCGAGGTCGCGATCGACGATCACGATCTCGCCAGCGTGCTCTACACCTCGGGCACGACCGGCGACCCCAAGGGCGTGATGCTCACGCACGAGAACTTCGCCGCGTTGATCGCCGCGCTCGCGCCCTTGTTCCCGCTCGGCCACGACGACCGGGTGCTCTCGGTCCTGCCGCTCCACCACACCTTCGAGTTCACCTGCGGGATGCTGCTGCCGCTCTCGCGCGGCGCCCGAGTCATCTACCTCGACGAGCTCGAGGGCGACCGGATGATCGAGGGCCTCGCGCTCGGCCAGGTCACCGCGATGATCGGCGTGCCTGCGCTCTGGGAGATGATCGAGCGCAAGATCCTCACCGACGTGCGCGAGCGCGGGAAGCTGACCGAGCGGGTCTTCGAGTTCTTGCTCGAGCTCAACCGCAACATCGGCCGCACGCTCGGCGTCGACCTCGGCCGCGTGCTCTTCGGGCCGGTCCACACCAAGCTCGGCGGCAACCTCCGCTACCTGGTCTCGGGCGCCGCCTCGCTGCCCAAGGACGTGCACGAGACCTTCCAGGGGCTCGGCCTCCACCTCGCCGAGGGCTACGGCCTGACCGAGGCCGCGCCGGTCCTGACCCTGGCCAAGAGCTCGCCGCGCAACAAGGGCGGCAACGTCGGCAAGCCGATCCCCGGGGTCGAGATCCGCATCGATGCGCCCAACGCCGAGGGCGTCGGCGAGGTCCTCGCTCGCGGGCCCAACGTCATGGTCGGCTACGAGGGCGACCTCAGCGAGACCCAAAAGGTGCTCGAGGACGGCTGGCTGCGCACCGGCGACATCGGCAAGCTCGATCCCAAGGGTCGGCTCAAGATCATCGGCCGCTCCAAAGAAGTGATCTTGTCCGGCTCGGGCGAGAACGTGTACCCCGACGACGTCGAGGTCTTGCTCGGGCTGCCGCGCTTCATCAAGGAGCTCTCGATCGTCGGCTTGCCCGACAAAGAGAAGCCCGGAGCCGAGCGGGTCGCCGTGCTCGCGGTGCCCGACTACTCGGGCGACGAGGTCGAGCGGATCGAGCGGCGACGCGAGGCCGAGGCCGAGCTGCGCAAGGCGATCGCCGAGCTGCCGCGAGCGATGCGGGCGACCGTCATCCACATCAGCGACGCCGACCTCCCGCGCACGGCCACCCGCAAGGTCATGCGCAAGCAGGTCCGGGCGATGCTGATCAACCTGCGCGACGCCGCCGAGGCGATCGCCGCGGCCAAGGCCGGCCCGCACGACGCCCAAGCCTCGGTCGTCCGGACCGCGATCGCCTCGATCGCTCGCAAGCCGGTCGCCGAGATCCTCGCCCACCACGACATCGTCAGCGACCTCGGCTTCGACTCGCTGATGGTCGTCGAGCTCGCGTCGACGCTCGAGGCCAGCGCGCCGCGACTCGTCGGCCGCGACCTCTCGGCCCTGCGCACCGTCGCCGAGCTCGAGCAGGCGTTGATCGACGTCGGCGTCAAGCCGCCCGAGCCCTCGAAGACCCGCCAGATCGACAAGGACGACGAGGAATTCTACGTCCCCGAGTTCATCCGCGATCCGGCCAAGGCCGCGCTGACGGTCGGCCAGCTGTCCTTCTACGACCGCTTCATGCGGGTCAAGGTGCGCGGCAAGGCCAACATCCCGCACAACCGCCCGACCCTGGTCGTCGCCAACCACGCCTCGCACCTCGACATGGGCCTGGCCAAGTACGGGCTCGGCAGCTACGGCCAGAACATCGTCGCGCTCGCAGCCAACGACTACTTCTTCAAGAACAAGTGGATGCGGGCCTACTTCGAGAACTTCACCAACATGGCGGCGCTCGACCGTCGCTCGGGCCTCCGCAAGGCGCTCGAGCAAGCCGGTGATCACCTCGGCCGCGGCCAGACCGTGCTGCTCTTCCCCGAGGGCACGCGCACGCCCGACGGGCAGATGCGCGAGTTCATGCCGCTGATTGGCCACCTCGCGCTGACCTTCGACATCGACATCTTGCCGCTCTGGTTGGGCGGCACCTTCAAGGCCTTGCCCAAGGGCGCGACGATCCCGGTCCCGCGTCGGCGCGACGTCGAGGTTCGAATCGGCCCGCCGCTGACCATCGCGCAATTCGAGCGACGCACCGCGGGCATGAAGCGCGCCGACGCCTACCGCGAGGTCGCCAAGCTGGCTCAGCGCGCGGTCGAGACCCTGCGCGACGGCGGCCAGCTCGACCTCGACCGCGAGCAAGCCGAGCTCGAGGCCGCCAACGCTTCGGGCGCGAGCGCTGCGACGATCAGCAAGCCGAAGTCGGCCATGACCACGCTCTTCGAGCAGCTCGAGGGCCGCTTCGTGCCGGGCGCGGTCAGCAAGCCGACCAGCTTCTACTTCTCGCTCGGCGACGGGGCCGACGGCAAGTGGACCCTCGACCTCGGGCCCGAGCAGGCGATCTTCAAGGCCGGTCGCCCGCCGAGCGGCACCGCCGACTGCGTGCTCAAGACCTCGGTCGAGATCTTCGAGAAGATCGTCCGCGAGAGCTACACGCCCTCGGTGTCGGAGTTCATGAGCGGCAAGGTCAAGTCCAACGACATCGCCTTGTTGCAGGTCTTCCAGCGGGCCTTCGCCCTGTGAGCGCCATGGATCAAGCGAAGGGCAAGCTCCTGATCACCGGCGCCGCCGGTTTCCTCGGTCATCACGTGGTCGCGGCCGCTCGCGCGCACGGCTACGAGGTCGTGGCGATCGTCCGCGACGCCAAGGCCGAGGCCGCCAAGCGGCTGCTCGACGGGACCGCGGTTCAGCTGATCGAGGCGGACGTGCTCGATGGCGAGGCGATCGAGCGGGCCGCCGCTGGTTGCAATGCCGTGCTGCACTGCGCCGGCAAGGTCTCGCGGGCCAAGGCCGACGCGATCGCCATGACCCGCGTCAACGTCGGCGGGGTCGAGACCGTGCTCGACGCGTGCAAGCGCGCCGGCGTGAAGCGGGCCGTCGTCGCCAGCACCAGCGGCACGATCGGGGTCAGCACCGATCCCGACAAGGTCGCCGACGAGCACGAGCCGCCGCCGCTCGAGCTGATCAACCGCTGGCCCTACTACCGCAGCAAGTACTACGGCGAGCAGGCGGCCCTGCAGCGCAACGGCGCCGAGCTCGAGGTCGTGATCGTCAACCCGGCCCTGCTGCTCGGCCCGGGCGACCTCGCCGGCAGCTCGACCGAAGACGTCCGGCGTGCGCTCGAGCAGCGGGTCCCAGTCGTGCCCTCGGGCGGCTACGCCTTCGTCGACGCCCGCGACGCCGCCGAAGGCATGATCGCCGCGCTCGAGCGTGGCCGCGCGGGCGAGCGCTACCTGCTGGTCTCCTGCAACTGCTCGGTGCGGACCTTCTTCTCGCGCGTCGCTCGGGTCGCCGATCTCGACGGCACCGTGTTCGCGCTGCCCAACCAGCCCATGGTCGAGCGCGCGACTCGGTGGCTGGTCGGCCGCGCCCACGACCTGCTCGGCGAAGACGACTCGCTGCCCGACGCCGTCAGCATCGAGCTCGCCCAGCACTACTGGTACGTCGACTCGACCAAGGCCGAGCACGAGCTCGGCTGGTCGAGCCGCGACCCGATGGCGACCCTGGCCGACACCGTCGCGGACCTGCGCGAGCGCGGCGTCGTGATGCTGCGAGCGCCGCGGTGAACTCCGCGGCCCTCGTGCTCGCCCGCGCGCCCGCGCCGGCCCTCGCGATCGTCAACCCCAAGGCCAGCAGCGGCGGCGCCGAGCAGCGCTGGGCGGTCATCGAAGAGGCCCTGCACGCCCGGATCCCCGGCCTGCGCGTCCGCTTCACCGAGGCTCCTGGCCACGCCAGCGAGCTGTGCCGCGAGGCGCTCGAGCGCGGGATCCCGACCATCCTCTCGGTCGGCGGCGACGGGACCACCAACGAGGTCCTCGGCGGCTTCATCGACCCCCGCAGCGGCGACAACCGCTTCCCCGACGCGACCTTGGCCGTGCTCGCCGCGGGCACCGGCGGCGACTTCCAGCGCATGTTCGGCAAGGTCCGAGTCGAGCGCCAAGTCGAGCGCCTCTTCGCCGCCGAGCCGCGCACGATCGACTACGGCGTCGCTCGCTACCTCGACCACCAGGGTCAGCCGCAGCTGCGCGCCTTTTTGAACGTCGCCAGCGTCGGCGTCTCCGGCGAGGTCGTCCGCCGCGTCAACGCCAGCAACGCCCAGCTCGGCCCGACCCTCAAGTACCTGCTCGGCTCGCTCGAAGGCATCCTCGGCTGGCGCAACGTCCAAGTCCGCGTCCAGACCGACGACCAACCCGAGCGCCGCATCGACTTGACCTTGGCGATCGTCGCCAACGGCCAGTACTTCGGCGCCGGCATGTGGGTCTGCCCCGAGGCCGCGATCGACGACGCCCGCTTCGATCTGCTCGAGGTCGCCGGCATGTCTCGCCGGACCTTGGTCGCGACCTTGGCCAAGGTGTTCGGCGGCAAGCACCTGCGCGTGCATGGGGTCAGCCATGGACACGGGCAGACGATTCGATTCGATCCGGTCTGGGCCCAAGCTCGCGTGCCGATCGAGATCGATGGCGAGCAGGTTGGGCGGCTGCCGGCGAGCTTCGAATTGCGCAGCGCGGCGTTGCGTTTGCGGATCGGGTGATCGCGCTCAGGCGGCGAGTCGTTGGGCGAGGTGTTCGGCCAGGGTGCTCGCCCAGCTCGCGGCTTCGTCGGGCGTGATCGGGGCGAGGGCGATCGGATGCGCGAGCTCGAGGGCGAGGCTGGGGAGCTCGGCCAGCGCGCGAGCGCGGGCGGCTTCGACGGTCTCGACCTGCTCGGCGCTCAGCCGCGCGCAGAGCCAGTCGTGCAGGTCCCAGGCGAGCTGGGCGTGGCGGGTCTCGTCGACGGCGATGCGCTCGAAGATCCGGCGCAGGTCGGGACGGTCGGCTCGGTGGGCGCGGTGCATGGCGAGCAGGGCTCCGAAGGTCTCGTGGACGCAGCCTTCGCGAGCGTTGTGGAGCGCGACTTCGAATGGCGTTGGGGTTTGCGCGATCTGAGTTGGCTTGGGCACGCTCGCGCCCTCGCGCTCGGCCAGGCGGGTCAGCCAACGGGCGTGCCGGCGCTCGTCGGCGGCGGCGAGACGACAGCGCTGGACGAGCTCGCGCGGCGCAGCCCAACCCTGGAGCTGCGTGGCGAGCTCTTCGAATGCGTCGACCGAGGCGGCTTCGAGGTGGGCCATCGCGGCCAGCGTGGGGCCGAGCTCGTGGCCTTGGCCAGCATCGACATGCTCGACATGCTCGACATGCTCGACATGGCCGAAGGGGCGTCGTCCTTCGCCGATGCAGTAGCGCTCGATCTTCGCGTGCCCGCTGCACACGACATGGCCTCCCGACGAGTTGCCCCGCTCGGACAGCTGAAGCTCGCAGGACTCGACCTCGCCATCCACCCAACGTTGGGTCGCGTGGAACATCACCGAATAGCTCGCCTCGCAGATCGCCTCGCACTCGATCTTGGTCGGCCAGTTGTCGAGAGTCGCGCCTCCAGAGGGATCGTCTGCAATGGCCTCGAGCAGCGCGCGATTCGAGATCTCGCCCGAGAAGCGAAACTCTTCATCCTTCGGGCCACACACGAACGAAGCCGCGAACGCGGCGAGCAAGGCCTGGCGGAGGTCCATGCGGCACTCTACGACAAAGCGTCCTTTCGGCGCGCGGATCAAGCCTCGACCCCTCAGGCCATGGAAGCTCGGCAGTACCGCATCGACGCGCAGCATATCGGCCACCGGGCGAGTTCGCTCCGCCATGCACATCTGCCGGTCGCGACCCCGAACATCTGCATGGCGACTCGATCGAGCTTCCTCGCTAGATTCGGCGAGCATGACGAACAAGCCGCACGACGCGGTCTTCAAGGCTGCCTTCGAACACCCCGAGCATGCGGCGG
>JAMHUH010000530.1:0-3977 GCA_035904925.1 Nannocystaceae bacterium | reverse complement strand
CGCGCAGCTGGCCCGCTTGCCCGAGCTCGACGCCCGCGACCCACGGCCGATGGTCTGGGACGCGAGCGGCCTCGATGCCTTCGTCCCGGGTCGCAGCGCGGGCCCGCGGATCTTGACCCCGCACCCGGGCGAGGCGGCCCGGCTGCTCGCCCGCCTCGACGATCCTTCGTGGACCAACGCGCGGGTCCAGGCCGACCGGGTTCACGCCGCGCGCACGCTGGCGGAGCGCTGCGCGGCGATCGTCGTGCTCAAGGGTGGCGGGACGATCGTCGCCGAGGGGCAGCGGCAGGCCATCGCGATCCCCGGTGGTCCCTCGCTCTCGACGGCGGGCTCGGGCGACGTGCTGGCCGGCACGATCGGCGCGCTCCTGGCTCGTGGGCTCGCGCCTTGGCTGGCGGCCTGCGTGGGCGTGCACGTGCATGGGCTCGCGGGCGACGCCTCGCCCTCGCTCGGGACCTTGGCGCTCGACATCGCCGAGGGTTTGCCGGCCGCGCTCGATCAGGCGGCGCTCGGCCAAGCGGCGCGCGGCCAAGGAATGGATCGCTGGCCGACGCATCGCGCCGGCTGACGCGGGCGCTCGTTTTCGCGAGCCAGGGGCGCGACGCGGCGAGATTCGTTGACGAGGTTGGGGAGCCGGTCTAAGTCGAGAGGGCGGATGGGCAACTGGATCCTCCTCGGCGCTGGCGTGCTGGGCCTGCTCTCGGTCGCGGTGATCGGCTGGTCGCTCTGGGCCAACCGGGCCAAGCCGCGACCGCGCGTGCTCGCGACCGGAGCGCAGGCGCCCCTGGTTTACCCGCCGCAGGGCTACCCGCCACAGGACTTCGCCCAGCCGAGCGCCCACGCGCCGAGCTACGACTTTGGCCCGCCAGCGAGCGTGCACACCGTCCTCGCGCCGGCGCCGGGACCCCTCGTCGAGCCGCCGCGGCGCGAGAAGAAGACGATCGCGATGACCAGTGAAGAGCTGTTCGGCGACCGGCCTCCGCTCGAGGCCCCGCCGCCGCGGCGCGAGAAGCAGACGATCGCGATGACGAGCGAGGAGCTGTTCGGCGACCGAGCCCCGCTGGCCGTCGAGCCGACCCAGGTGCTCGCCGCCGACGAGCTGGTCGAAGACGAGGCCACGCAATTCTTGTCGAGCGATGACCTCTTCGGTGGGCCCGCGCAGGCCGATCCAGGCGAGAGTGCGCCCTACGCCACGGTCGTGCTCGACTCGAGCGATGCCTGGACCGCGCCGCCCTCGAGCTCGTCGCCGCGCTGGTCACCCGCGGCCGCGCCTGTTCGAGCCGAGCCGGTTCGGGTCGAGCCGGTTCGAGTCGAGCCGGTTCGAGTCGAGCCGCAGCGGCGCGTGCCCTCGCCCGCGGAGCTACGCGGAACGATTCCGCATCGCCCCTTGCCCGCCGCCTCCATTCCGAGCCTGCCGAGCCCGAGTCTGCCCAGCCCGATCGCCCGCGCGAAGCTGCCGATGCCGCCGAGCCCTTCGAGCAGGCCCGCGCCCCGCGGTGACCTGCCGCTCGCGCCCCCCGATCCGGCCGAGTTCGTGAAGCCGATCGTGAACTCCGGGCCCACGCCCTACGCGGGCTATGTCGCGCCTGGGTCCGAGGACGACGACGACGATGACGACGACGATCGCGAGCCCGAGACCGAGATGGTTCATCAGGCCGAGCTCATGCGCTTGATCAGCCAGCGCAGGCCGCCCGGATAGCTGATACCATCGCCTTCGGATGTCTCGTATCGAGCCCGAGCTCGACGCCCCCGTCGCGGAGCTCCACGCGGCCTACGTCGCCGAACTCGGGCCCGTCGTGGACTCGCTGCGGGCATGGTGGCAAGGGCTCGAGGCCACGCTCGAGCGCACGACGCTGCGCTTGCGTTGGCCGGCCGGGCTCGGCTCGCATCCTCGGGTTCTGGCGATCTATCGCGACTACCACCGTCGCTTCACCGAGCTCGAGTCGCGGCCGCCAGCTGGGCCCGCGCTGCGCTTCGATGACGAGGCCGCGTGGGGCGGTGCGCCGAGTCCAAGGATCCCGGTGCCGGTCGAGCGGCTGCTCGTCGATCGCCTCCAGCTCGAGGCTCCGAGCTTGCACGCGGTCATGTGCAGCTTGGTGATGCCGCCGATCGGCGAGCCGCCCGAGCCTCGACCCAGCTTTCGCGCGCTCGACATGATCGCGCCCGCGCCTCGCCGGCCGCGTCGCTTTGGCTTCGCGCTCCGCCACGGGGTCGAGCGGGGGCGCGAGCGGCTGCTCGGGGCAGGTCGTGATCTGCGGTCCAACCCGGCGCGCGAGGTGGCGCGGGCCAACGCCTCCGAGTTTCATCGGCTCGCCCACGCCGCCTATGCCCGCGCGCTCGAGCTCGCGCTCGCCGACGCCGAGTCATGGTGGAGGGCCGCGCTGCTCGAGCGCGAGGCTCGGGGTCTGAGCGCGGACGAAGCCCTCGACGTTCTCTACCAGGCCCGGCCTTGCGGACCCGTGACGCACCCGCGCGTGCTCGGGGTGATTCAGGCCTATTGGGTCGTCTGTGAAGAGATCAACGCCGTCGTCTCGCTGGCCGAGCGGGTCGGCAGCGAGCAGGTCTTGCTCGGCTGGCTGGATCCGCTCGAGCACGAGACTTGGATCGCCGCGCTGACGGCCATGCCCTACTGGCCGGTCGGCATCGACGGCGCGGGGCGGTGGGTGTAGCGATGACGATCGCCGCGACCCTGACCAACCTGACGCCCTTCGTGGCCGGCCACTTCTTGCTGCCCGACGGCGAAGGCGGCGAGGTCGTGCTGGTCTTGGTCAAGGCCACGCTCGACGTCGACGACCAGGGCGTGCATGCGATCGCGGCCAAGCCCGAGCCGCTCGGGCTGACCGACGAATTCTGGGGCGAGCCGGCCCGCAGCAGCCCCAAGCGCGACAGCGATCTGTGCTTGGCCAAGCCGCGGGTCGACGTGCTGGTCTCGGCCATGGCCCACGCGCCCGGCGGCCAGCCCTGCGAGCGCACCGGGGTCGAGCTGCACGTTGGCAGCCAGAGCAAGCAGGTCTGGGTCAGCGGCGATCGGGTCTGGATCGACGATCAGCCGAGCGCGCCCGTGCCCTTCACGACCATGCCGCTGGTGTGGGAGCGGGCTTACGGGGGCAGCTACAGCCGCGAGCAGGTCGACGAGCGCAACCCCTTGGGCATCGGCCATGCGAGCGCGCGCTCGGCCGATCGCGAGGTCCTGTCCGAGCTGCCCAACCTCGAAGATCCGGCCGCGCCGATGACCCACGCGCAGAGCGTCTGTGCGCCGGTCGGTTTTGGCGTGGTCGGCCGCGCCTGGCTGCCTCGCCGCCCGCTCGCCGGCACCTTCGACTTCGTCTGGAAGCGCGAGCGCTGGCCTCTGGCTCCTCACGACTTCGATCCGGCCTTTCATCAGTCGGCCCCGCGCGACCAACAGATCGAGGGGGAGATCGGCGGCGAGCTGGTTCGACTCGTCCACATGACCCCCGCGGGCGAGTGGTCGTTTCGCGTACCGATCCTCGACGTGCCGCTTCACTTCGTCCACGCCGATCGTCGCGTCGGCGCGCCGCTGCGGGTCGACACGCTCGAGATCGACGCGCTGCAGGGCCGCGTGATCCTGACCGGTCGAGCGCTCTTGCGGGTCGAGCGTGGCCGCGCGCCCTTGACCGAGATCGTGGTCGGCGACGCCGGCCCGGCCTGGTTCAAGGCCAAGCGCAGCGGCAAGCGACACCTCGATCTGCGCGGCCCGGCGGGAGCCCGATCCTACCTTCGGTGAGCACCATGGTCAGCAGCTTGCACATCGTCGGCCAAGCCGCCCTGACCTCGATCGGGCTCGACGCGGCCCAGACCTGCGCGGCGATCCGAGCCAAGATCAAGCGCTTCACCCCGGTCGAGGCCCAGCTGCTCGAGCACGAGGAGCCGCAGGTCGGGGCCCAGGTTGCGGCCGATCGCCGGCTGCGGATCGACGAGCGGCAGTGGCTGCTCAACCTCGCCGCGGCGGCGCTGGT
>JAMHUH010000529.1:0-11067 GCA_035904925.1 Nannocystaceae bacterium | reverse complement strand
AGCAGCAAGGGCCGGGCTTCGTGCAGCAGGTTGAACACGCGCGTGGGACCCTCCGCACCATGCAGGTCGAGGTCGGGCATGCGCCGCCCGAGCAGCGGATGCCCCTCGCCGAGCTCGTAGTGAATGTCGAGACCGCTGAGCATTCCAGCGATCCGCCGGCGCGGCTCGTCCATGCGCAGCAGCTCGGCCATCGTCTCGCGGCCGCGGGTGGTCGATCGCTCGGCTTACCAGGTGATGACGGCTACGCTTCATCGCAAGCAACCCACCCCGAAGACCGGTTATATGCCGTCTTTGGTGCAATCGCTACCTCGTCGAGCGCGACGCTCCCCTCCGTCGATCTGCATCCGGCCGAGGCCTTCATGCAGCTTTGCGAGGTTGCCGGAGATTGTTCTTTCCTCTACACCACGGCGCCGAGGGATCGGACGCCGGGGGCGAGGGGTGGCGGCCCGAATCACAGACGAGCTTTGAGGTCGTATTGCCTTGGCCCATCCATGGCAAGGGCCAGAGCACGCGACACCCCGAGCGAAGTCTATCCATTACGGCTTGGAATCACCAGCGCGAAGCTTGGCGATCCGGGCCGCGAGCGAGTCGAGGGCTTCGAGATCGTAATCGCCGAGGGTGGCTCCCTTGGCGACGAGCAACTCGGCGACGCCGAGGTGGCCACCTCGAAGCGCATGGGTCAGCGCGCTGACGCCATTGTCCCGACGGTGAAGATCGGCGCCCTCGTCGAGCAGCGACTCGACGATGTTGCGATGCCCCCAGCTCGCGGCGTAGTCGAGGACCGAAAAGTGCACCTCGGGGTCGATGTAATTGGGGTCTGCGCCATGCCGGAGCAACAGCTCGACGAGCGCGAGGTTGCCCCACGAGGCGTGGAAGGTCAGCGGCGTCTCGTGATTGGCAGTCGCGAGGTTCGGGTCGGCGCCGGCCTCCAAGAACGCCTCGACGAGCCGTTCGGAGCGCATCAGATAGAGGGCCGTGCTCCCGTCGGACTCGCGCGCGTTGATGTCGGTCCCGTGGGCGAGGAGCCGGCGGAGCATCGCGAGGCCGCGGACCTCGTGGAGGGCCTGCAAGGGATCGATGTCACAGCCGGCGCGCAGCAGCGCATCGATGATGGTGACGTGATCGTTGGCGATCGCGGTCACCCACGCGGGCTCGTCGTCCTCGTCGACCGCGTTCGGACTCGCGCCGCGGGCGAGCAGCTTCGCGACAGCGACGGCGTCGCCTTGCTGCACGGACGCGATCAACTGGTCATCGAGGCTCACCGCGGCCAACATACTCCCGCGCGGCCAGCCACGCGACGACCTCGGCGAGGCGCGAGGACGAGCCTGGGCCGTTGCGTTCGAACGCCTGCCTGGCCCGCTCGGCGGCGGCGAGGGCCTCGTCGTCGCGCCCGAGCGCGGCGGCGATCTGGGCCTCGACGAATTCGCGTTCACCGAGGTAGTCGGGCCGGGGCCCCGTAGCACGACGCGAGCACCGTGGTGCGGGGCCGCTTCGTGAAGCTCGATGTCGTGCTCGACGTGTGGAGTCGGTTGATCGTCGGCGCCATGGTTCACGATGTGGAGGACGGTTGTGGGCCGCCGAGCTGATCGAGCGGTGCTGCATCGAACAGCCCACGTGGCGCACGAGCGTGGGCGACCATGGTAGGATGCGTCAGTAGGATGCGTCGATGTATGGACGCCGCCCAATTCTCCCCGCGTGCCTCGGCCTCGCCTGTGGCGACGCGAGCACCGACACCAGCGGCGACACGACCAACGACACCGGTGACACCGGCGGCGAGCCGGAGCCGCCGGTGACCCGCGGCTCATGTTCCGATTTGGTCCGGGTTCGATATGAACTCGTGAATCGAGCGAAAACATCCATTGACGGTCATTGTTGTGCCATGTAGTCGTGGGACATGACCCCATTCACACTCGTCGCCATGTTGGTTGCTGGCTCACCCAGCTTGCCTGCGGAGTCTTTTGGCGCCGTTTCATTGGAAGTCGCGCCCACACCCGTCGTCACCGCCTCGCAGAAACAAATTGCCGGACAATTTCTCCTCGACAGTGCGAAGATCATCGCGGCCATGGCCCATCCGACGCTCGATGTCGACGAAATCGAGGGCATCATCGATGGTGACAACATCGTGATCACCATCAAGTATCAGCCCAGCGGCATCCTCGGCAATCACTACACAACTCGGGTGAGCTATGGCTTGAGTGGGGCAGGGATCGCTTCGGCCAAGGTCACCTTCGACGATGCCTTCATCTCGGCGTTCACAGGACTCGAACTCATCAAGGAGGTCGCTGCAGAATTGGCAAGTGAGGCTCGCAAGAGCCAAGACGAGGACGTGAAGGATGCAGCAAGGCTCCTCGAGGTCGCGCTGAGCCAAGATGCCTCGGGCACTCAGCTCCATCTGCTGATTCTCAAGGTGCTATGGGTGGTGGACGAGGCGAGGGGCAAGTTTCGAGACGCAGCTTGAGTTTGCGGTGTTGCGATCCCGCGTAGCTCGACGAACTCGCCGCGCTGGTGGGGGTTGACGCCGAAGCTCTCCTGGATCGCCTTCGTCGGAGCCCCGCGCATGGCGAGGTGCGGCGGTTGGCGGCCGTGGACAGTTCGAGCCAGGTTTTCAGCTCGCCGGCCACGCGAACCTGACCACCACGCAGGGCTACATGCACCTGTCGCCGGCGACGCTCGAGGCTTCCATCAGCCTGCTCGAGCGCCGCGAGATCAACCCGAACCAAGCACCTCGCCGCGACCCCCGAAGCTCCGAGTTTGGAGACATTCTGGAGACGCGGCGGAGGTGAAGGTGAAGCCCGCGAAGAACCAGAACGATTCCGCGGGCTTCGAGGATGGAGGCAAAGGGGCTCGAACCCTTGACCTTCGCACTGCCAGTGCGATGCTCTCCCAGCTGAGCTATGCCCCCTTGGGATGCCGACTCGCGCGAGTCGGGAGCGGGTGTGTAGCGTGAGGCCCTGCGAGCGTCAAGCCTCGGGCCGTGTGGTCTCCCACGATCGCGGATGACGCGTCGTTGCTCTGCGGCTCGGTAGAGAGCATCCTTCCTGCGCTCGCCCATGGATCTCGCCTACTTCTTCGAGAAAGGCGGCCCGCTGATGTGGGCCATCCTGGTCGCCGCGGTCGTCGGGCTCTTCGTGTTCCTCGAACGGCTCTACTCGCTGCAGCGGCCACGCATCCTCCCACGCGCGTTTGTGGACCGGATTCGCGCGATGGTCGCCAAGGGCCGGACCAACGAGGCGCTGCTGCTCTGCGAGGAGAACAACTCGAGCATCGCCCGCATGATGGCGGCGAGCTTGCGGGTCTACTCGGACGGCAAGGGTCGCTCGGAGGTCAAAGAGGCGGTCGAGGAGGTCGGCAGCCGCGAGGTCGCGCACCTCGACAAGAACGTCGAGATCATCGCGACCATGTCCTCGATCTCGCCGCTGCTCGGGCTGCTCGGCACGGTGGTCGGCATGATCCAGGTCTTCCAGCGCTTCGTCGAGGCCTACCAAGAGGGCCGCGCGACCCCCGATGTGTTCGCCGACGGCATCTGGACGGCGCTGATCACCACCGCCTACGGGCTGATGGTCGCGATCCCGCTGCTGATCCTCTACAAGATCATCCAAGGTCGCAACGATCGCTTGGTCGTCGAGATGGAGGAGGACGCGATGGGGATCGTCGATCTGCTCGACGACTTCCGCCGGGCCGAGACCAAGCAAGCTGCGGCCGCGGCCCTGGCCGGGCAGGAGGGCTGAGGTGGGGCTGCTCGGTCGCGGGCACAACAACCTGCGTCATCGGCGACGGCGATCGGAGAACCTGATCGACCTGACCCCGCTGATCGACATCACCTTCCAGCTGCTGATCTTCTTCTTGCTGACCGCGACCTTCCAAGAGAACTCGTCGATCGACGTCGACCTCGCGCGGGCGAAGAACCAGCAGAAGGCCCAGAAGCAAGAGGCCGTGGTCGTGTCGATCACCAAGGACGGCAAGTTCGAGATCGACGGGCAGTTGGTCGAGCTGTCCGAGATGGAGGCCCGGCTCTGCCTCTCGGTCCGCCAGGGTCGCGACACGCTGCACGTCCGCGCCGACAAGGACAGCAAGCACGAAGAGCTGGTCCGCGCGATGGATCTCGCCAAGACCTGCGGGTTCGAGAAGCTCGGGATCCTCCACCAGAACTAGCCTTGATGGAGGAACCCGCCGACCAAGCGAGGCGAGGGTCCAAGACAAAAAAACCTCGCTCAAAAACGACGACGAATGGCCCCCCAAGTCGTCGATTTTGAGCGAGGTCGTCGGCCGGAGCCGACTCGTTCGACCGCGAGCGATCGAAATTGGATTCAGCCGCGGGCGGCTGACCCCGTTTCCCCAGGTCTCCTCGGCACTGCCGAGTCGCGCGAAGAACTCGGCCGTGAAGTCGCCGGATGAGACCGACACGGGCCACGAAATTTCGACCTCGCCGAATTTTTATTTCATGGCGCAGGTGCCCTAGCCAATCAAGGAGTCGACCATCGCGTTGAGCGGGCGAATCTGCAGCGGCTTGGCCAGGTAGCCGCTCGCGCCTTGGGCCAGCGCGTGCTCGTGCTCGGCGCTCGGGTCCGCGCCGAGCATCAACACCGGCACGTCGGCATGCACGGGATCGAGCCGAAGCCGACGCAGCAGGGTCATTCCGCTCACGAAGGGCATGTCGACGTCGAGCACGACCAGCGCGAAGTGACCAGCATGCAGGCGCGTGAGCGCTTCCAAACCGTCCGTCGCCACCACCGTATCGAAGCCGCGCGCCGCGAGGACCCGAGCGACGCGCTCCGCCAGGAAGCGGCAGTCGTCGATCACCAGCGCCACCGGTCGCTGAACCCGCAACGCCACCGCGGCGGCAGCCACGGGATGGGTATGGGGAGCCGAGCGAGGCCGAGGAACTGGAACGGGGATTGAGCGCTGCATGATGTCGTTTCCGTCGTGAATGCAGTGTCGGGCCGGCCGGCCTGAAGCTCAGGTAATTTGTGTAATCTCACCAAATATTTGTCCTTTCGAACAGCGCTTGATCAAACGGACAGACTCAGGGCTGGGCGAGATCGCCCATCCGACGAGGTGCCCAGCGCGAGAAAACCTGACCTGCATCCCGCGCGCTCAGACACTCATGCCCGACGCCACCGAGCGCCACGTTTCGTGGACACGCTGGCCAACCTCCCCTTGGCTCCGCCATCCCACCCGATGCAGTGCCCGACGCTACCCAATGCGATTTCGGCTCGCGACGCGGATGCGCCGCAAGAGAGCGGTCTGTGGGCGCTCGGACGTCGCATCACCGGCGCGTTGCGGGTTGGGGGCGACACCTCGGAGCGCGTGTGGAAGACTGAGGGTCCTGGGCCCTGCATGAACGACTCGCTTCCGGTCGGCTCGACGAGGTCGGGTGATCACTCGAGCGATCCAGTGATCGACAGTGACGTCGACACGAGCCCCCAAGAGCTCGCCGACGCGATGCGAGCCACCGACCCGCGGGCCGTCGCCAAGCTCTTCGATCTCTATGGCTCGCACGTCGAGCGGGTCTTGGTTCGGACCATCGGTCGCGACCACGAGCTCGACGACATGGTTCAGGACGTGTTCCTCGGCGCCTACAAGAGCGGCGCCAACTACCAGGGCAACGACGAGCAGCTCAAGGGTTGGATCAGTCGGATCGCCGTGTTCACGGCCCGCGGTTACCTGCGCAAGCGCAGGCGCAAGTGGTGGATGCGATCCGAGGCGCCGAACGAGCTGCCCGATCAAGCCACGCACGACGCGAACCCGCACGTGCAAGAGGTCCTGCGCCGCACCTACGCGGCGCTCGACCAGCTCGATCCCGATCTTCGCATCCCGCTCGCGCTGCGCGAGCTCGAGGCGATGGAGCTGGCCGAGATCGCCGACGCCTGCGACTGCTCGGTGTCGACGATCAAGCGTCGACTCCTGCGCGCTCGGCAGGCGTTCGAGCGCTTGGCCAAAAAAGATCCGCTGCTGCGTGAATGGCTGGAGGACGAGAAATAGTGGGCGAGACACGACAGACTCCTTCACGGCTCTTCGCCGCGGTCCGAAAGGTCCAAGACGACCAATTTCGGCTCGGCGACGGTCACGAACGCGCCCGCGCTCGCGCTCGCCTGCTTCAGTCGGTCGAGGGCTCGCTCGCGCGGTCCAGCCGACCGAGCCCCGTCGAGGCCAGCCCGAACAATTCTTGGCGCTGGCTGCTCGGCAGCGTGGTCGCGGCCGCCTGCGCGACCGCGGTGATCCTGAATTTGCCCACCGCGGACCAACCGATCGCGCAGCAGCTCGATACGCCGCATCCGCTCGCGTTCGTGCTCGACGGCGCCGAGCCGATCGCCAGCGATCGAGCGATCGTCGCGAGCAACGAGGCTCGCGTGCTCGACTTCGACGACAACACCCGGGTCGAGCTCGAGCCCCAAGGCGAGCTGCGGGTCAGCGATCTGCGCAGCAACGGCGCGACGATTCAGCTCGCGCAGGGCGAGGTCGAGCTCTCGGTTCACCACGAGCACGACACCAGCTGGCAGGTCGCGGCCGGCCCTTGGTCGGTCCACGTGACCGGCACGAAATTCAGCGTGGCCTGGGATCCGACGACCGAGCACTTCCGCGTCGCGGTGAGCGAAGGTTCGGTTCGGGTCGAGGGACCCGAGGGTGACGTCGCCAAGCTGAGCGCCGGCGAGACGCTGGTCCGCGAGCGCAGCGACGAGCCCCTCGCGAGCCGTGACGAGCGGGTCCCGAGCGAGCCCGAAGCACCCGTGATCGACAATGTGATCGACAATGTGATCGAGCTCGAGCCGAGCCAGCCGCAGCCCCAGGTCAAGGCGAACAAGGCCGAGGCGAACAAGGCCGAGGCGAACAAGGCCGAGGCGAACAAGGCCGAGGCGATCGATTGGCAGGCCGAGGCGAGCGCGAGTCGCTACGCCGAGGCTTGGGCGGCGCTCGAGAGCCGCAAGGGCGGCGTGCTCGGCGAGGCCGAGCGCGCCGATGCCAGCGCGATGCTCGATCTCGCCGACGTCGCGCGCTTCACCGATCATCGCGCCGACGCCAAGCGAGTGCTCGAGCGCCTGCGCGAGCGCTTCGCGGGCAGCGTCCAAGCTGGCGACGCGGCGTTCGAACTCGGCCGAATCGCGGCCGACGCTGGCCACGACGACCAAGCCGCGACCTGGTTCGAGACCTACCTCGACGAGCGTCCGCAAGGCTCGTTGGTCAACGACGCGCTGGTCCGACTGATGAACGCCTACGACTCGCTCGAACAGATCGACGCGGCTCGCTCGGCGGCGACCCGCTACCTCGAGCGGCAGCCCAAGGGGACGCACGCCAGCAAGGCTCAGAAGATCCTCGACAGGTGATCGGGCCGCTCGCACTGGTGCTCGCGCTCTCGGGTCCAGGGTCGGACGCCGCAGCTGGCGAGCCGAGCGAGAGCCCCAGCGAGGGCGTCGAGCCAGCCGAAGTCGCGGCCGAGCTGGTCCTGATTCATGTCGCGCCCGACCGCGCGGACATCCGGGCACGCCTCCAAGCCGAGCTCGGCTTGCTCGGCTTCGTCAGCGAGAAGCTCGAGCTCAGCGATCCCAACAAGGTGCTCGGCCCCGATCTCCTCGATCGTCTGGCCACCACCCAAGCCGACGCGGCGATCGAGATCGCGGTGACGCCCGAGCGGATCAACCTGTGGGTCGCCGACGGGACCACCGGCACGATCGTGCATCGTCGCCTCGATCTGCTCGCCAACCCCGACCTCGCCGATCCTCGCACGCTGGCGATCTCGGCCGTCGAGCTGCTCCGCGCGTCGCGGTTGGAGCTCGAGCCCGAGCTCGTCCCGGAGCCGCCACCGATCGAGCCTGCGACCGACGACGAGCTCCCGCCCCGCGACGAGAGCCCCGACGACGAGCCCCCGCGACCGCTGCGTGGAGCGATCAGCTTGGTCCCGCTGATCACCGGCAGCCCCGGTGGCTTCGGACCCGCGGCGCATGTCGAGGTCTCGGGTCGCTGGTCGCCGCGCGAGCGCTTCGCCCTGCGCTTCTCGCTGTGGGTGCCGACGGTCGCCACGCGCGTCGAGACCGAGCAGGGCACGGCGCGGCTGCTCTACGGGATGCTCTTCGTCGAGCCGCAGCTGCGTCTCCCGGGCGGCGTGCATTGGTTTCATCCCGAGCTCGGGCTCGGGCTCGGGATCGCCCTGGCCAACGTCGAAGGCATCGCGCGACCGCCCAACCGCAGCAACTCGAGCGTGCTCGCGGGCTTCGTCTCGCACGCGCACCTCGGCTTCGGCTTCGCGGTCACGCCACGCGTGTGGATCCGGCTCGACGGCTACCTCGGCGTGTTGCTGCCCCAACCCAACGTGACCTTCTCGGGTGCGAGCGTCGCGACCTGGGGCCTACCTTGGGGTACGGGTAGCCTCGGCATCGAGCTGTGGTTCTGATCGCTTGGTGTTCTGGCTCGCTGGCCGGACGATCGAGCGGACAAATTGCGGGCGCGAGGCCCCGCTTGCCGATGGATGGGCGCTGACGCAGGCGTATACTGGGTTGCGTCGGGGATGCCGACCAATCGCTGGATGTCGTCGCTCACCCAACCCTTCGCTGCCCTCGCGATCACCTTGGTGGGCGCGAGTTCGGTCGTGGGCTGCATGATCGAAGTACCGGCGATCCTCGCGGCCGAGGACGAGGCTGGTGATCTCGACAGTGGCCCGCTCGACGAGAGCGACAGCAACAGCAACAGCGACTCCGACAGCGGCTCCGACTCGGCCAGCAGCGGCGACTCGCCCTTGCTGGACATGCCCGACGACGAGCCGCAACCAACCCCTTATTGCCAGGTCCCGGCAGGCGAGCTCGATGGCCTGCCCTTTTGCGATCCGCCGCCGCCGAGCGATCTGCTCGCGCCGACGATCGCCTGGACCTGGACGGGCCCCGAGGGCGAGACCAGCGTGATGCTGACGCCGCTAGTCGCGAACCTCGACGACGACAACGCCGATGGCTTCGTCGATCTGTGCGACACGCCCGACGTGGTGGTCGCGGCCGTCGATCTTCCGCCGGGCAAGACCGACGTCTGGCCGCTCGGCCACCTCTACGTGATCGACGGAGCGAGCGGCGAGACCTCGCTGCGGATCGAGCACCCGATCGACGCGGCGATCAACCCGGCGATCGCCGACCTCGACGGCGACGGTCGGATGGAGATCATCGCGCTCGAGCCCCTCGCGGCCAACAGCCCCTACGCGATCAGCTCGCGCCGCCTCGTCGCCTTCGACGGCGCGGGCAACCTGCTCTGGCAGGGCAACCACTGGCAAGCCTCGCGCGGCGCCGGGGCGATCGCCGTCGCCGACCTCGACGCCGACGGCACGCCCGAGATCCTCGCGCCCGAGTACGTCGCCGATCATGCCGGCAACTACCTGTGGGGTCCGGCCGATCCGCCGCTCGCCCACTCGATGCCGGTCGCGGTCGACCTCGATCTCGACGGCGACCTCGAGCTGATGTTCGGCGGCACGGCCTACGACCATCAAGGTCAGCTGCTCTTTCAGGTCCCGGGCATCGCGGCCAACCGCGGCAGCGTGGCGGTCGCCAACTTCGACGACGACCCCGAGCCCGAGCTCTACGTGCAGACCAACGTGCATGGGATCGTCGAGCACGACGGCACCGTCAAGGCCCAGTGTCCGACCAACGACCAAGTCGGCAGCGCGGGCTACCCCGTCGCGATTCGTGATCTCGACGGCGACGGTGCGGCCGAGATCGTGTTCGGGTTCAGCGATCACGTCTACGTGCTCGCGGTCGCCGGTGATCAGTGCTTCGTTCGATGGTCGCGCAAGCTCGACCTGATCGACGCGCAGTCGAGCGGCACGATGTTCGACTTGCTCGGCGACGGCAAGGCCGAGGCCATCTACGCCGATCAGTCCAAGCTCTTGGTCTTCGCCGACGACGGCAGCATCGTGTTTCAGACCCCGCGCACGGCTCGCGAAGAGATCGCCAACCCGATCGTCGCCGACGTCGATGGCGACGGCGCAGCCGAGATCCTGGTCGTGTCGAGCGAGCCGCTCGGCGACGCCGAGGTCCAGACCCAGACGCCCTCGTTGGTGCTGCTGCAAAACAGCGACGACGCCTTCGCGCCCGCGCGCCGACTCTGGAACCAACATGCCTACACGGCGAGCGGCGCGACCGAGCTCGGGGCTTCGAGCCCGATCGAGTGGTCGACGCCGACGGGCTTCCGCACGAACACGCGCCTCGCTGTCAGCCCAGCGTGCATTCCCGCGCTCCCAGCGGGATCCAACTGACAGTCGCTCGACCTTTCGGGCAACACAGCGCACGTCGATTGGTCTTCACGACCCCTCGTCGATCGCTACACTCAATGGGTGCTCGAGCCCCGTCACGCGGTCGCCAGCTGGCTCGCCCTGCTCGGGCTGAGCCTCGGCTGCACGATCGATGTCCCGGCGATCCTTCCGCCCTTCGACGAAGCCGGCGACGACGAGCAGGGCGGGAGCGATCAGGGCGAGAGCGATCAGGGCGAGAGCGATCAGGGCGAGAGCGACCAGGGCGAGAGCGACCAGGGCGAGAGCGATCAGGGCGAGAGCACCGGAGTCTGGGATCTCGGCGACGACGTTCCGACCGAGACCTGCGGGCTGATGCAAGACTCGCTCGATGGCTTGCTGCCCTGCGACCTGCCGCCGCCGAGCGACGTGATCGCGCCCGCGCTCGCGTGGTCATGGACGGGCCCCGGGGGCGAAGACAGCGTCGTGGTCACGCCGCTGGTCGCCAACTTCGACGACGACGATCTGAGCGGCACGATCGATCTCTGTGATCGACCCGAGGTCATCGTGATCGCCCTCGACCTCGCGCCGGCCAAGAACGCGCCCTGGCCCGCGGGCCATGTCTACGTGCTCGACGGGACCACGGGCAGCCAATTGCTTCGCTTCGAGCATCCGGTCGATGGATCGATCACGCCGGCGATCGCCGACCTCGACGGCGACGGCGACCCCGAGCTGGTCGCTATGGAGGCCGAGCACGCCGCCTCGGCTCAGACCTCGGTCGCGCGTCGCTTGGTGGTGTTCGAGCACGATGGCAGCGTGCGAGCGATCGGACCTTGGAGCGCCCCGCAGCCGAGCGGCGGCGCGATCGC
>JAMHUH010000528.1:0-6258 GCA_035904925.1 Nannocystaceae bacterium | reverse complement strand
GACACTACCCCTCGCCGGCCTAAGTTGTTGGAACTACATGACTATCTCGTGTCACCAAAGGATCCGCACCCGATCGAACTCGAGCTGCTGCCGGAACTCCTCGAGATAACCGAGCTTCGTCGTCCCCGCGGCGTCGTTGGCCAGATGAACGGAGGAAAGCTCGCGCAGAAGTTCGGCGCCGTAGAACCAGATCGTGTCGCGTGGGTACGATCGGTCATGCGCCGCCGCGAGCATTCGCGTCCACACGGTGCGCACGCTCAGCGAACCACGAAGGTGGAGTCGAAACGCGGCGACGGATGTATCGGGGTTGGACAAATCCGCCGCCACGCTCCACCATGCCTTGAACACGTCGGTGGGACCAAAACCAATGCCGAACAGGTCGTCGAGTGGTCCGTCAGGATCCGACGTAGCAGAGGCGCGCTGCTGGGCCACGAACAAGAGCCGCTCTTGTCCCATGCGTTTGCCCAGGAGCAGCAGCAATTCATGGAGCCCCAGCAAGCCCTCGCCGGGACCGACAGGGAGTGAATCGAGATTCCTGACCAAGATCGGGATCGCACACGCGAAGTCACCCACGATTAGCGTGAGCTCGGTGCTGGATCGACGCAGTTCGAAATCATGGATCACCGTGGCCTCCGTGGGTGTATGGAGGTCGGTGGTGACGATGTCGTTGCAATACGTCAACGACCACGGCGGCAGTTCGATGTCTCGAGCCCACTCGATAGCCAGCGATCGAGCAGCCGCATCGTAGACGACCCCGAGGATCGCTAACGCATGGTTGACACCGCTCTCGGGGTACTCCCGCTCGCGGACAGACGTCGCGTCGTAAGGGCACGCCACGAGGTCCGCAGCGACATCCGCGAGCATCAGCGACCCTGGGACCTTGAACGCGAGGCAAAGCTCGACATTGCCGCCATGCGCCGTAGTCAGCAGCAGCGCCTTGCGCGAAGCGTTGGCCGAGCCCACGACGACGAGCGTCTCGTGCTTGCCCGCCACGGCATAGGCGAGCATCAACAATTTCGCGTGAAGCGGCCGATAGACAGGCTTGCCCTCGACCAGCTGCGTCACCGGGTGTAGCCACAGTTGCATCGACTCGAAGGCGGCGCGAGCGGACTCGAGTGCAGCGGGTGGCGCGTAAATGCTGGGTGCATCGAGCGGCCAGAACCGCTGGCTTTCCAGCGCCTCTTCAACGTCGCTGAGAGGCCAGGATTGCCAAGCCGCACGTTGGTCCATGTAGTGGAGTCGTGTACGCGCGACCTTGGTGGGTACGAGATACTCGACGGTCTGTTCGGCCGCGCCGTTCTCATTGGCCCACGCCCACAGGCGGTCGAGCCCATCCGCGACCTCCGTAGTGTGCGATTGGGGCCTGACCGCGGGATTGTCCCAGAGCACGCCGACGTCGAGTCGAGCGGTTGGGCAAGCGACCTGACGCAAGCGCCCGAATACCGATTGGAGCGAGTCGGCGGCGGCGCGATCGTCACGCTCGAAGAAAGGCGCCATGATCCCAGCGCGCTCCACGACGGCGTTGTCCGGGAGTAGTGCGAGCGCCTGATCGAGAATGCAGTTGTCCAGCGTCGAATCGAGCCAAGCGACTGATGTGACCGTAGTCGCCGCGGGGCTCGGCAGCCGACGTCGGATCTCGTCGTGAAACAACTCCAATTGTTGCCCTGGTTGCCGCAGGAACGCAGAGGCTCGTTTGACGCACGCCAGCAGGTCGTGCAGGGTGCGTGCCTCCGCAGGATCGTCGTAATGGAGATCGAGTGCGAAGAACAGCTCCGTGTTGATCCCGAACCCGGCCGAGGTTAAGTTGCCCGAGCCCAAATGAGCACGCGCAAACTTCTCGTAGACCAGAATGGCGAGCTTCGGATGAAAGACACGAGCCGACACGTCGAGCAGGTCGTAGGGCAGACGGCGTCCACCCTGTCGGGCACCGGCGTCCGCGATCACTGCGATCGGCGTGACTCGTAGTGCGTCGACGGCCTCGTCGTGATAGCGCACCGGCTGCTCGACCGGGTCGGAGCTGAGCCGCAAGACAGCCCTCAAGACGTGCTCCTCGAAGAAGGATGGGTCGAAGGTGTAAGTGAGAAAGAGGCCCGCGAAACATTGCTCCTCCGCGGCCAAGCGATCCAAAACCTTGATCTTGGACAGGCTCACGCGAACCTCCCGAGGTCTCGAAGGAGGCTCCGAACCACCCACAGCTTGAAATTGGGGAACGCGGCGTCGCTTCGATGGCCGGTGTAGTTCGTGACCTGCAAGATGAGTTTGTCGTCTTGCCTGCGGATCCAGGATCCACCACCACGACGCGATTGTTGCACGGCGCGATGAAACACCAAGAGTCGATCGAGGGAGGTGGAGCTGTCAGCAGCCAAGAGTTCGACCGCGAGTTGCATCATTGGGGAGCCGTGGAACACGAGCTTGCGAAAGCGCGCGGCAGCGGGCGCGCGCAGCACGTTCTGGCATGCGACACGCACCTCGGTCATTTCCTCGGTTGGGAAGGCGACCGCCGCGGTCCTCTCGAAGTCTGCGATCCAGTCGGAGGTGTGGATACTGCCGTAGGCGCGGGCGAAGCGATCGAGGATGAGCTGGGCGAAGCGGCCGAACGCCATCGCGGTCTGGACCAGATCTCGCACAGGGGGATCGAGCGGCCCCCATCGCCCTTTCAACATCCCTTCGAGGAGTTCGACCGAATCGAATACACTGTCCCGCTGAGCCGCAATCAATTGATGCGCGAGTGGCAACGTCGTGCCGTCCCTTGCGTTCAGGAACAAGGCTCGCCATAGACGATCCTGCTGGACATGTCGGCCTCGCTCCATCAGCGACGACAATCGCGATTTTTGGCCGAGGGTGGCCAGCGTGATCCTACCGTGTTTGCGTTCGATAGTCTCACGCTGGGGGTCGAGAGCGTAGAGCGCATAGGCCTCGTATTGGTTGATCGCTTGATTTTGATCGGGTTCGTCCCAAAACGCATCGATGATGGCTTTGGCTGCCGGGGAGGTTCGCAGCGTGCCAGGAACGACGAGTCCGTAGGTCCGAAGCGACGAGAGATATGCGCCGAGACTCCCTAGTTCGGTCTGGCGCGAGATCAAGGTGTAGTCGAGTCGGAGCGGCTTGGATCCCTCGAACCAAGCCCGGGAGGCCCCCCGAACCCCACGCATCGAATCCTCATGGCCTCGCGCCAGCCGTCCGCCGTGCGATTCGAGGGTCGCCAATGCCCAGAATCGTTCCCACTTCTCGAACAGGCTGTTCCTAGCAAAATCATCGGCAGCGATGTCGTAGCGTTGGCAAGCGAGCTCGGCGAGGTGCAGACCATAGAGGACGACTGCGTAGTTGTGCGCGCGGCTCGTCCGAGTCGTGAACCCCTCGAAGAGCCACAGGCCGACCTGTTGGCCGAGATAGTCGAACGCGAGCGGATCCTCGGCGGTGAAATCGGAGTCCTGGTCGAAGGGCGCTGACCAATACAGTGTTTTGAGGAGGGTGGGGTTGGCTAGGAGCATGGGAACCTCGGCCGGGCCGCGATGCTAGCGCACCTGCTGGGTCCTGTGTGATCTATTTGTTAGGGCGGCCCGCAGTCTCAGCCCCGCGGCCAAGCCCGGAGCAGCGCGGCGATCGGCTGCTCGCCCGCCCGCACCCAGCTCTTGCGAGCCAACCACAGCCTCGTCTCCCCCGCGAGTTCGGCATAGCTACTGCGAACCAACGCCCTCACCCGGGCAGGCTCACTCGGCCAGCGATGCGCGTATGCGAGCTCGGCAAGATCATCACGCCGCTCGCCGAGCTGCTGGCCCCAACGCTCGAGGTGCCGGGCGGCGACCAGGTAGTCGCTCTTGTCGTTGTTGCAGGCCTGGTGGGCGACGACGAGGTTCTCGATGCTGCTGGCCCCGCAGCGGCTCCAGGCCAGGAAGTGATCGACTTGGCTGGCGCGATCGAGTGGGTTGCGGCAGTAAAAACACTGCTGGTCTTGCATGCGCGCGAGCTCGGGCCGCAGCTCGCCGAGCTGCTCGCGCTTGGGCGCGAACAAGAAGGTCTCGAGCTCGGCTTCGGGCAGGCGATTGCGCTGCGCGACGAGGCGGGCCCACTCGCGCCGAATCAGGGGCAGCAAGAGCGGCGCGAGCTCGGCGAGCCAAGCATGCACGCCGGGGAACAAGATCACGCGATTGTCGAAATCCGAGGCGAGACCTCCGTCGGCAAATTGCCGCTGATAACGACGAATCACCGACTCGGCGAATTCCTGATCCCAAGGCTGGTAGATCAAGTCGACGTGCTCGGCGTCGAGGCGCTGCAAGAGCCGGAGCGGATAGCGAATCAGGACAATCTCGATCTGATCGAGCAATTCTCGATATTCGCTCGGAAACGCCAACCTCGCGCGATTGGGCGTGCTGGTCTCGCGCTCGTCGAGCGCGCGCAGCTCGGCGATGCGGTCGACGAGCGAGCGCCGACCTCCGCCCATTTGCTCGAGCGGGGCGAAGACCTGCTCGCCGAGCGCGTAGCGGCCGGTCTGCGGCCAGTAGAGCGCGAGCATGCGCTCGGCGATCGCTCGGGTCGTGAACATCGCCGAGCCGAGGACGCCCTGACCGCGAGCCTCGAGCGCGAGCTCGATCAACGCGTTCAGCAGCGCGTACTTGTAGCTGGCCGTCTTGCCGCCGCGCGAGACGAGCTCGAGCAGCCGAGTGGCGAAGCCGATCGCGCCCTCGCTCATGGGCTCACGCCATGATCTGCGAGACCGGCGTGTTCGAGTAGCCGAGCGTCCCGCCGACCTCGCTGGCCTCGGGGCAGACCGTCTGTAAGGTCGAGAGCAGGATGTTGCTGGCGTTCTCGCTGTTCGGCGAGCGGTAGTGGACGCCCGGATACTTGAGCGCGCCGCCGCCCTTGCCGGCGACGATGCAGGGCTGGTCGTAGACGCTGTGGGTCAGGCCGGCTGCGGCGTCGCTGCCGAGCAGCACGCACGAGCCATCGAGCAGGTTGCCGGCCCCGTCCGGGGTGTTGCGCAGGGCGGCGAGCAGGTAGGCGAAGCGCTCCATCGTGTAGATGGTCGCGGCGTCGACGTCGTCGTTGCGCAGGGCGTCGTGGGTCATGTCGTGGTGACCCATGTTGAGGCCGAGCTCGCTGAACACCGTGTAGCCGACCGAGCCGGTGAACTGGACGCTGGCGATCCGGGTGATGTCGCAGGAGAAGGCCAGCGCGATCAGGTCGCTCATGACGTTGTTGACGGCGACGAGCTGCTCGTTGCCGTCGATGTCGTCGTTGGTCTGGCTGGGCTGCGCGGGCGTGGTGCACATCGGCGCGAGCGCGGCGATCTGGCTGCGGATCTGCGCGACCGACTCGAGGTGGGCCTCGAGCCGTTGCTTGTCGGCGGCGCCGACTCGAGCTTGCAGGGCCTTGGCGTCCTCGCTGACGGCGTCGAGCGCCGCGAGCCGATGCGGGGTCGCGGGGTCGTCTTCGGCGGTGAAGCTGGCGAAGAGCTTGGTCCAGGCCTCTTGCGGGTTGGAGGTCTGCGGCAGCGGCTGATCGGGGCCCTTGTGCGAGAGGTATTGCAGGGTCGGGCCCTCGCTGCCGACGATCCGCTTGGACACTTGCAGCTGGATCGAGGGCAGGAAGGTCTGCCCACCGACCGCGTTGGCGGCGACCTGATCGATGGTCGGGCCACCGAACTTCGACGAATAATTGGCGCCGTCGGCCGGCAGCTCGATGAAGGGATAGCCCGAGAAGAAGGTGCAGCCGTCGTGGTGACCGCGGCGGTGCTCGGACGCGGCCTTGATGTCGAAGCCCGAGAGCACGTGGCAGTAGTCGAGCACGCCCGCGGCCTGCAGCGGGGCCAGCTGGGGCGTGACGTCGTAGTTGGGTCCTTGGGCGGTGGGCGCGAAGCGGATGCCCGCGTTGGGATCGTTGAGGTCCTTGAGCGCGCAGCCGTTGCCGAAGAACCAGGTGATCATTCGACGGGGCAGCGGCGTGCCGCCGGCCAGCGCGGTGCCGTTCGAATTCAACATGGCCTCGAGCGGCGGCAGGGCCAGCGCGACGAGCGAGCCGCCGACCAGACCACGCAGCAGCGTGCGACGATTCATGCCGCGGCCGGCCACGCGGATCAGCACGGTGGGCTTGCGAGGGTCGTGACGTCGTAGTTGGGTCCTTGGGCGGTGGGCGCGAAGCGGATGCCCGCGTTGGGATCGTTGAGGTCCTTGAGCGCGCAGCCGTTACCGAAGAACCAGGTGATCATTCGACGGGGCAGCGGCGTGCCGCCGGCCAGCGCGGTGCCGTTCGAATTCAACA
>JAMHUH010000527.1:0-1623 GCA_035904925.1 Nannocystaceae bacterium | reverse complement strand
GCAACAGCTACTCGCTGACCCGCTCGCTCGCCGACGACGAGCGCGAGCTCCTGCTGACCTGGCTGGCCGATGGCGCCATCGAAGGCGACCCCGCCGACGCGCCCGAGCCTCCCGAGCCGCCCGCCGCCTTCCAAGCCGACGTCGAGGTCGAGCTGCCCGAGCCCTACACGCCCACCGGCGTGCCCGACGATTATCGCTGCTTCGTGATCGATTGGCCGGCCGAGATCACCGAGGACCAATACGTCGTCGCCCAGCAGGTCGACCCCGATCAGACCGCGATGGTCCATCACGTGATCATCTTCGTCGCCGGCCCCGACGAGGCCGGCTTCTACCAAGACCTCGACGACGCCGAGCCGGGCGCCGGCTACGAGTGCTTTGGCGGCCCCGGCAAGCTCGACTGGTCGGCCCGCTGGCTCGGGGCCTGGGTGCCCGGCATGGATCGCTGGACCGCGCCCGAAGGCACCGGCATCCGCGTCGAGGCCGGCTCCAAGCTGATCGTCCAGCTGCACTACAACACCAGCGCCTTCGAGCCCGCGCCCGACCAGACCCGGATCGCCTACACGCTCACGCCCGCCGTCGCCAAGCCGGCCGAGTTCATCCCCGTCGTCAACTACGGCTGGGTCCTCGGCGGCACGCCCATGACCATCCCGGCCAACGATCCCGCGGCGACCCACGAGGTCACCCTGCCCCGCGAGCACCCTTTGTTCATCTACACCATGCAGGGCCTCGGCGTCGGCCCGACCACCACCGTCGACGTCTGGGGCGCCGCCCTGCATCAGCACTTGCTCGGCAGCCACTCGCGCATCGACGTCCAGCACGGCGACACGCAGGACGAGTGCCTCTTGCAGATCGACGATTGGGATTTTCATTGGCAGGGGCAATATGAGTTGAACGAGCCGGTCGCGTTTGGCTCGGGGGATTCCGTGCACTTGCAGTGCTGGTGGGACAACAGCGCGGAGAATCAGCCGCTCGTCGATGGCATGCCGAAGCCCTCGGTGGACGTGGGCTGGGGCGAGGGGACCTACGACGAGATGTGCCTCGGCGTGCTGCTGGTCGCCCGCCAGTGAGGGCCGGGCCCCGTGCGCTGTTCATTGATGAGCTCGTCCCCGAGGCGGGCGATTGCATGATTGATATGCATTAATCATTTGACTATATTTCATCATTTGGCTACAATGCGAAAATATGGAAGCCGTCGCATTGGCGCGCGAGCAACTCGACGTGCTCGCTGGCCAAATCGCCGATCTCTCGCTTCGCATCGACCTCGCCAAGCACTCGATGCTCGCCCATCTACGGACATTCGATGCCCACGATGGTTGGGCGGGCATGGGCTTCGTTTCGACGGCAGCTTGGCTCGCGTGGCGAATCGGCATCGGCGCTGCAGCGGCACGCGAGCATGTCCGTGTGGCGAGGGCGCTCGCGGAGCTGCGACTCGTCGATGCCGCATTCGCGGCCGGCACCCTCAGCTACTCCAAAGTTCGTGCAATTACCCGAGCGGCGACGCCCGAGACCGAAGAGGACTTTATCGACATTGCGACGCACGCGACGGCGGCCCAGATCGAGAAGCTCGCGGGGGCTTATCGGCGTACGCGGGTCGTTCCGAGCCAGCCGAGCGCGGACCTACGC
>JAMHUH010000526.1:0-4691 GCA_035904925.1 Nannocystaceae bacterium | reverse complement strand
CCTTCGGCCACCAAGGCACGAACGCCGAAGTCCTCGCCACATAAGCCGCATAAGCCGGCCGCCCCCCAATCTTCGACCGCGTCTCGAGCATCCGAACCCCCTGCGTCCGCACCAACACCGGCAAGACCGCCGGCCCCATCAACCCCCAAACCCCGAGCGGGCTCCCCAGCCCAACCACGCCCAGCCCCCAAAAGCACAGCGCATCCCCAAAATAATTCGGATGCCGGCTGTACCGCCAGAGCCCCGTCTCGAGCGTGGTCCCACGCTTGCTCGGATCCGCCTTGAAGCGGCGCATCTGCGTATCCGCGACGCCCTCGACGAGCGTGCCAGTCAGCGCGATCGCAGCCCCGAGACCATCGAGCAGCCCGAGCGACGCGCTGCCCGGCGCGTACAGAACCATCAACATCGGCAGGCCGATCACGAGGTGACCGAGCATCTGCGGGGTGAACACCGTGAAGAGGCTGATCCACCAAAAATTCCGACCATGCTTGGCCCGCTGCGTATTCCCATGGATCCGGGCAGTCGTTCCGCTGGGATCCGGGCACCGATTCCGCCACATCCGGGCAGAGATCGGAGCGAAGCGACGAGTAGCTGGCTGGGTTGTCAGTCGACCTTCGGGTCTTTGGTCTCCATGCCCTTCTTCTTGCGCATCGATCCACCGGTCAGCACCACCACATGAGCGTTGTGGACCAGCCGATCGCAGATCGCATCCGCGATCGTAGGGTCAGCGAGTTGTTCATGCCAATTTTTGGTCGGGACTTGGCTGGCGATCACCGTCGACGTCCGGCCATAGCGGTCCTCCAGGATCTCGAGCAGGTCGCGTCGCTCGGTCTCCTTGAGCGAGGTGAGCAGAAAGTCGTCGAGCACCAGCACCTCGACCTTGGCCAGCCGCGCGAGCGTCGACGCATAGCTCCCGTCGCCGCGAGCGATCGCCAGCTCGTTGGCCAGCCTCGGCACGCGGGCGTAGAGCGCCCGGTGCCCACGCCGACACGCCGCCTGGGCCAGCGCGGCGCCCAGGTAGCTCTTCCCGCAGCCGGTCTTGCCGACCACGATCACGTTCTGGGCCGCACGCACCCACGAGCACGTCGCCAGCTCGCGGACCTGCGGCTTGTTCAGGCCGCGACTCGGCTCGCACCACACGTCCTCGAGGCTCGCCTCGACCGGCAGCTTGGCCGAGCGCAGCAGTCGGGACAGTCGACGGTTGTCTCGTTCTTGCCACTCGCGGTCGATCAGCATGCCGATCATCTCGTGCGGTCCGAGCTCCTGACTCGGTCCGTCTCGCAGGAGCTCGCGCATCGCCACGGCCATTCCGTGCAGATGCATCTGGGTCATCTTGTCGATCGTTTCTTCGTTGGTCATGTCGTCTCCTCTTCGTGTCGATCCAGGTTGTCGCCGCGGTCGAAGTAGTCGCCGCCGCGGACGTTGTCGTGCATGACGAGCGCTGGGGCGGGCTCGTCTTCGAGTGCTTGGCCATCGAGGCCGTGCTGCAAGACCGCCATCACGGTCTTGCGGGTCGGACTGCCGATCCGCAGCGCTCGCTCGCACGCGGCTTCGGTCCGCTCGTTGCCAAATCGCTTGGCGTCGCGGATCAGCGCCAGGCACGAGCGGTAGCCCTGCTCGGGATGCGGCCGCGCGGCCATGATCGCCTCGACCACGAGGCTCGCCGAGATCCCGATCGTCTTCGCCCACGCGATGATCCGCTCGGGTGGCCATTGACCGTAGTCGCGGTGGTGCTTGGGTCGGTGAGCTTGGTCGGTTCGGGCCGAGCCCTTCGGTCCGTAGTTGCGGCCGTGCGTCGCGACGCGACGACCGACGTGGAAGACCTCGACGACCAGCGCGCTGGCTTTGATCATCACCTCCTCGCGGGCGAGCTCGCACGGGACGCTGTAGACCCGGCCGTCATACTCGACGTGATAGTCGATGTTCACGGTCGCCTTCTTCCACTCCGCGATCTCGAAGCGCCTCGCCGGCAAAGGCCGCAGCACGGGCGCGTCGAGCTGCTCGAAGAGCGTTCGCCGGGTGCCTTCGAGCTTGCGCAGGGGCTTGTCGTTGAGCTTCTCGAGCAGCTCGGCGACCGCGAGATTGAGCGCGTCGAGACTGGTGAAGATCACGTTGCGCAGCACCGCGACGATCCAGCGTTGGACGATCAGCACCGCCCCCTCGACCTTGGCCTTGTCTCGCGGCTTGCGAGCTCGGGCAGGGATCACTGCCGTTTTGTAGTGCGCTGCCAGGCTGGCGAAGGTCGGGTTGATCTCGGGGTCGAGTCGGTCGGGCTTCGACACCGCGCTGCGCAGCTGATCGGGCACGACGACCCGAGGCACGCCGCCGAAGAATTCGAAGGTCCGCATGACCGACATGCAGAAGTCTTCGAGCTTCTGCGAGCGCGTCGCCTCGGCGTAGGTGTAGTTGCTGGCTCCGAGCACCGCGACGAAGAGCTCGACCTCGACGCGCTGACCGAGCTCGGCGTCGAAGTAGGCCAGCTTCTTGCCCGAGTAGTCGATGAAGACCTTCTCGCCAGCGCGATGGACCTGGCGCATGGTCACGTCGACCTTGGCCTGGTACTCGCGGCAGAGCCGATAGAAATGGGTCTGCTGGAAGGGCCGTCGTCGCTCGGGATCAAGCGTGGCTGCTTCGCTGTACTCGAACCACAGGAGCTGCAGCGTGACGCCTGGCCTGCGCCGCTCTCGTTCGACCCATGCATGATCGATCGGGAAGCGCTGCTCTCCCGACGACGCCTGCGGTGGATAGAGCAGCCGTTCGAGCGCGACGTCGTCGAGCTCGTCGACCATCAGCGCGGTCAGACTCTTGGACCGCGCTCGGCTGATGTACTCGCCGACCGTGCCCTTGGCGACGCGTGTCGCCGAGGCGATCGGCAGTTGAGTGTGCCCCTCGAAGTGGAGCCGGAGAACTTCTCGGATCTTTCGCATGCTGTGCCGTCGCATCCCCGCGACGGTGCGCCCTTCGGGGCACCATCGCTGTCGTGAAGCGCCAGTTGCTCGTCGCTCGACTCCGCCTCCCGCGGTCCGCGCAAGGCTGCCCGGATGTCATGGGAATTCCTGCCCGGATGCGTGGGAATCCGTGCCCGGATCCGATGGGAACGCGTGCCCGGATGTCATGGGAATCCGTGCCCGGATCCGATGGCAACACGCAGACATCGGCCAAGAGGACATCGCCTGCCGCGAGCCAGACGTTCAAGCCATAGTCCGCGACGTCTTCGCCAATGATGCTCGACTCGGTAAAGACGAGCTCGATGGAACGATCCGGCAAGGCCCGCAGCGAGAGCGAGGAAGACTCGACTTGCGAGCTCGGCTCGCCGTAGTAGGCGTAGGTGGTGTCGATCTGGTCCGCGGCGACGAAGGTCGGGCCCGCGATGTCGAACCAGCGCCGCATCTCGACCTGGTTTCGCGCCTCGCAGCAGCTCTTGTCCACGACCTCCCAACTCAGCCCCATCGCTTCCCCGTGATGCAGCGGCATCTCGGCGACTGTCTTCGAGTGGTCATTACGCGGCTGCACGACATCGAGGGTCACGAAGATCGAGCGTTGCTCGGGATCGACATAGATCTCCTGTTCACGATCGAAGTCTCCGAGGAGGTTGGCAAGGGTGAATTCGGGAACGGGGTCGTCTCCGCTCGGCGGCCAAATGTTGACGACATGGTCGTGTTCTCGATCGACCCAGTAGTTCTCGCACCAAGCGTCGGCGTCCGATTCGCACTCGAAGGTCCCGACCAGCGCGAACGCGAACAACGAGCGCTCGGACCAGTCCAACAGGGTCGCCTGAATCGTGCCCTCGTATTCGAACTTCAAGACCCTGCGGATCGAGCCCTTGGCCAGGCTCCAGACCTCGACCCGCATGTCGCCGACGGGGTCGCCGGCCAAGATCGCGAGGTCCTGTCCGTCGGGGCTGAACGCGGCGCTCCAATAGCGGCCATCGCTGGCCAAGCCGATGAACGCGTGACGAGGCCCAGAAAGCACGAAGTGATCGCTGGTGATCTCGAGTCGGTGCTCGAGGTCGTCATGCACGAAGACGTCGTCCAGATCGGCGTGAGCCTCGAGAGTCTCGAGCCCGGGCCAGTCCTCGCATGGATTGCCCGCCTCGCTCGCGTCCGCTTCACCCAGATATACCCCGCCAAGGCTCCAGATCCCGCATCCGCCTCGCGGACCCTCGGCTGCGACCAACTCGCCGCCGGGCTCGAAGGCCCAAGTCGAAGGTTCGCCGATGTCGTATTGCCCAACGAAGAAGGCCTGGTCGGCCGCGACTGGCGACGCCTCCGGCCGAATGGCGTCCGGCAGCCCAACGACGTGGACCACGCCCGCCCGCGGGGCGCGAGTCTGCCCCGGGCGAGCACACCCGAGCAGGGCCAAGCCCAGAATCAACGCCGCGCGAGTCATGGCGCAGACAAAACCAACGAGGGTCGAGGCAGCGGCTTGCCGGCGAAGAATTCCGCGATCAAGTCCGGGCGCTCGAGCTGGCCAGGGAACTCGGTGACATCGTGGAGCGGGGCCATCAGCCCTTGGCCGATGCGGATTTGGACCTCGTCGGGCGCTTGGGCGCTGCCCTTCACCGGTGGCGTCATCCAGCCACTGTCCATCATCGCCGAGTTCGCATCGAAGAGCGTGATCGCCTGGCCATCGAAGGTGCGCAGGATGGTCCCGTCCTCCTCGATCGCCCAGCGCCAGCTCGGATCGAGCTC
>JAMHUH010000525.1:0-6996 GCA_035904925.1 Nannocystaceae bacterium | reverse complement strand
CCTGTCCCGAGTGGGGCAGCGGCAAGCCGCTCGGGGGCAGCTTCACCGGCAAGGCCGACGTCGACGCCAACCTCGGCGCCTTCATGCAGGCCGCGATCGACATCCAGCGCATCGCCGATCAGTCCGAGGCCAACGTCTCGGCCGCGTGCATCAAGATGGGTCGCGATCTGGGCGTGTCCGACGACAAGCTGAAGCCCCAGGGCGACGACAAGGTCACCGCGCCCTGTGCTGCCGTGGCCGCGCAGATCGACGCTGTTCTCAAAGGTGGGGTCAAGATCTCGGTCAGCTACGAGCCGCCCTCTTGCCAGATGGACGCCAACTTCAAGTCGAAGTGCGAGGCGGAGTGCGGCATGGAGGTCGACCCCGGCAAGGTCGTCGCCGAGTGCGAGCCGGCCAAGCTCTCGGGCTACTGCCAAGGCACCTGCTCGGGCTCCTGCGAAGGCACCTGCACCGGCACCTGCTCGGGCGAGTGCTCGGCCAAGGACTCCAAGGGCAACTGCATCGGCGAGTGCACGGGCACCTGCACCGGCAAGTGCGACTCGACCTGCCACGCCAAGTGCGAGGGCGAGTGGAAGGCGCCCAGCTGCGAGGTCGAGGTCGAGCAGTCGAAGGTCAAGGCCGAGTGCTCGGCCAACTGCGAGGCTTCGGCCGACTTCCGAGCCAGCTGCCGACCGGCCAAGGTCGACGTCAAGCACGAGGCCAACGTCGAGGCCGCGGCCAAGCTGGCCGCGACGCTCAAGGCCAACCTCCCGGCCCTGCTTCAGGCCCAGATCCGACTCGGCAAGCAGCTCGCGGGCGACCTGAAGATCGTGGTCAACACCGGCAACAAGCTGCGCGGCGAGCTGCAAGGCGCCGGCGCCAAGGCGGGCGCTTGCGTGAGCGCGGCCATCCAGGGCTTGGCCAGCGCGAGCGTGAAGATCAACGTCTCGGTCAAGGCCAGCGCCAGCGTCTCCGGCAAGGCCGGCGCCAAGGCGGGCTGAGTGGTCGAGCGCTGGCTGTCCACGGCCGCGCTCTCGAGCGCGGCGTTGCTGCTCGCCTGTCATCCGCCGAACACCCGCGCGCTCCCGGTCGAGGGTCCCGCGCTGGTCTTCGACGACGTCCGGGTCTTCGACGGTGAGCGCGATCTCGGCGTGACCGACGTGGTCGTGCGCGAGGGCGTGATCGTCTCGATCGGCCAGGTCGATCTCGCCACGCCGAACCCCGACATCGAGGTCATCGCGGGCCAGGGCAAGACCCTGCTGCCCGGGTTGATCGACGGCCACGTTCACATCGCGATGATCAGCCAGCTCGATCAGGCCGCCGCGTTCGGCGTCACGACCGTGCTCGACATGTTCATGGACGAGGTCACGATGCGGGCGATCCAGCGTCAGCAGGCCAAGGGCAAGCTGGCCAACGCCGCCGACCTGCGCTCCGCGGGCACGCTCGCGACCGCGCCCGGTGGCCACGGCACCGAGTACGGCTTCGCCATCCCGACGATCGAGCGGCCCGAGCAAGCCGAGGCCTGGATCGTCGATCGGGTCGATGCGGGCGTCGACTACATCAAGGTCGTCGACGACGACGGTCACGCCGCCGACGTCGTGTTCGGCAACTTCGACGCCGACACGCTCGCGGCCGTGATCGCGGCCGCCCATGCCCACGATCTGCGCGCGGTCGTGCATGTCTCGGACCTCGCCGCCGCCAAGCGATCGCTGCGGGCGGGCGCCGACGGGCTCGCGCACGTGTGGTTCGACCAGCCCGCCGACGCCGAGGTGCTCGCGCTGCTGCGCGAGCGCGACGCCTTCGTGATCGACACCTTGGTGGTCATGCAGACCGCCTGCGGCGATCCTGGCATCCGCGAGGCCGTCGAAGATCCCGAGCTCGCCGGGCTGACGGATCCGCTCGCGCTCGCCAGCTTGTCCGGCGTGCTCGAGGCCAGCCTCGGCGCTCGCTCGTGCAGCCCGGCCATGGCGACGATCGGCCAGCTGCACGAGGCCGGCGTGCCCTTGATCGCAGGCACCGACATCCCCAACTTCGGGCTCCCAATTGGCTTCTCGCTCCACGCCGATCTCGCGCTGCTGGTCGCGGCGGGGCTCTCGCCCGCCGAGGCCCTGCGCGCCGCGACCAAGACCCCGGCCGAGCGCTTCGGGCTGAGCGACCGCGGACGGATCGAAGCGGGCGCTCGCGCGGACCTGCTCTTGGTCGAGGGCGATCCGCTCGCCGACATTCGGGCCACGCGGCACGTCGTCGGGGTCTGGAAGGCCGGCCAGGCGATCGACGTCACCGCCCAGCGCGAGCGCGTCCGCGAGGCCCGGGCCGCGCTCGAGGCCCGCAAGTCCGCTCCGCCGCCGCCCGGCAGCGAGGCCAAGCTGATCTCCGACTTCGAGCTCGATCTGTCCGCGCGCTTTGGCCTCGCCTGGGAGCCCTCGACCGACGCGATCGCGGGCGGCACTTCGACCGTCGAGCTCGCGCGCGGCGAGCCTGGCCACGCCAGCGAGGGCGCCTTGGTCATCCGCGGGCTCGTGGCCGCCGGCTCGCGCAGCTGGGCGGGCGCCAACTTCTTCCCGGATCTCGAGCGCAAACCAGCCAACCTGAGCGGCAAGCATGCGCTGCGCTTCTGGGCCCGCGGCACGCCGGGGCCGCGCAGCGTGCTGATGTTCAACAGCTCGGCGATGCCCGTGATCATCCCCTTCGAAGTCGTGAGCGCGACCGAGTGGCAGCAGGTCGTCATCGATCTCGACGAGCATCGGGTCCCGAGCTGGGACCTGCTCTTCGTGTTCATCGGCGCGACCTCGCCCGGGCCCTTCGAATTGCAGCTCGACGACGTCGGCATGGATTGATCGGTCCCGATCCCGAATCAATCCCGGACATCCGTGACGACCCCATGGATCGCGCCGCGAGCGACCCAGCCGTTGATCCCACCTCGGTTGTTGCCGATCAAGAACTGGCGCTGGCGGCCCTGGCCCCGGATCGCCTTGACCAGGTGGACGAACACGTTGCCCTTGCAGCGGCAGAGCACCGCATCGTCGATCTCGGGCTCGCGGCCCGGGTCGAGCGTGACCAGCTGGCCGCTCTCGATCCGCCCGCGCATCGATCCGCCGTGGGGGCGACATTGCGTGATTTCACCCGCCTGCAAGGCCGCGATCGCACGATTGGCCCAGCTCATCAGGCCGCCTCCTCGATCGCATAGGCGACCTGACGCCGCTCGGCGACCTCGCGGCAGCGCTCGGCGTCGGCGAGGTGCAGCTTGCCACGCAGCCACGCCCGCAAGATGCACAGCTCGGTCGCCTCGCGCTTGCAGGCATGCAGCTCGCGCTGCACCGCCGCCATCGGGGCCGTCCACTTCGTTCGGAGCAGGGCCTTGATCGCACGAATGCGAGTCTCCAGCGCGCGCCGATCGGCCCGCAACTTCATCATTTCAATCTTCATTTTGTTCGGTCTTTCTTTTGGGTTTTCTGGTTGGTTGATTCACCGCAGCAGCTTCAGGCTGCCCGTGATTGGTTTGACGACGCCCCGATCGGCGACCGGCACGATGCCGATCGCCATCAAAGCGCCATTCCACGGCGGATCCGGCTCTCGGATCGCGCAATGAGGAATGTCGAGTCGCCGCAGCGCCGCCTCGATCGACTCGAGGTGCGCCTCGTCCCTCGCCGCGAGCGCGATGGCGAATGTATGCGGCGGCAAACGAGCCCGGGAGCTCTCGCCGGCAGCATGAATCAGCTGCGCCGCGAGAACCCCACGTGGGAGGTCTTGCCGGATCACGCAGTAATGCGTGAGGGGATGCCTGGCACGGGAGTCGCTCCGAAGGGCGAGGAGCGGCCAGGGATTGCGAAGCAATCCGAAGCCTGCGCCAGCAGGCGAGCAGCCCCGAAGGGGATGCCTGGCATGGGAGTCGAACCCGATCGATCCAGGATGCTTACCCCCGGACCCCATCCACATGGCCAGACGCGTATGGTCGAGCGCGAAACCTTGGAGAACCCGCGACGCGGCCACCAGGGCCCTCGTCAGGATTCGTTCGCTGTGCCCCTCGCTCCGGGTGGGGCCTCCAAGGTTGTCAAGCTCGCATGTCGGGGCTCAAGTTAGGCGGCAGGGTCGAGCCTGTCAAGCGAGGCCATCAATCGTGCAATGCCGGCGTCGCTCACATCTTCACATTGAATCGCGTGATCCGATGTAGGCACCTGCCCACGCGATCATTCGTCGTTGAACCCACCGGCCAGGCCGCCCGAGGCTGGATTCGCGAAGGCCCCCTCGACGCCACACAGGCGATCGATCGCGGCGATCGTCTGCACGTAGAGCGCCCGCGCCCCGGCGACGTCGGGCGCGATCGCGGTCAGGCCGAGCTTGCCATACTCGCTCAGGCAGCCGAGCAGGTGAAACACCACGCCGGTCTCGTTCGAGCGAAAGTGGATGCCTTCCATGACCATCTGATCGATGAGGTCGAAGGGCAGGGTCCCGCGGTAGCGCGGCGAGCTGAGCGTGTCGGTCGCGAAGTAGCAGCGCTCTTGTCCCTGCGCGGTTCGAAACACGCCCGAGTCGACGTCGTAGCGGCCGTCGGTGATGAACTTGAGCGTGTTGAAGGGGTGGGTCGTGCCGCCCTGGCGCATGTTGATCTCGACCGCGTAGGCGGCGTGGCTGCCGTCGCCGCGCGGGACCGTCAAGAAGTCGACGCCGAAGCGACCGATCACCCCGCGCTGGGCCAGGACCTGGCCGGCTCGCATCGCGAGCGCTTGGATCTGCGCGCGGTGGCTGGGGTCGGCCGGAAAGGTCGCGCCCTCGAAGATCTGCCCGTTCGGCCCGCCGAGCAATTGATCGTGGGTCGAGAGCACCTGGACTTGGTGGAGCGGGTTGATCCGCATCTGCACGCTGGGCGAGCGCTTGCCCTCGCCCTCGATCCACAGCTCGCACACGCCCCCCATCGGGTCGAACTGCTCGCCGTAGGTCGCCCAGTCGAGTCCCGCCGCTTCGAAGCGCATGGTCTCGAGCGCGTGGCCGAGCGCCAGCGCCCGCTGAAGTTCGCTCGCGCGACCCGGCGCGAAGTCGGCGATCGTCGTCAGGTCGAGCAGGGCGTTGCCCTCACCGCTGAAGCTGTCGTCGAGCTTGACCACCATCCGCCGCGCGCTCGGGACCTCGGCCCAGAGCGAGGCGAGGGCGTCGACCAGGTCCTTGCGATCGCGCAGCCCCTCGCGGCCGGGCGCGACCTCGAGCCCGGCCGCCTTGAACACCTCGCGCGAGCCGGTCTTGTGCCCGAGGTGGACGAGCTCGGGATCGCAGGCGTTGAGCGAGATGCCCAAGCGAAGCGCCAACGTCCGCTCGAGCGGCGTCGAGTTGAACACGACCATGTGCGCGTGCTCGGGGTTGGGGATCGCCGCCCGGATCCGCTCGACCAAGCGCGGCCGCTCGAGGATCTTCTGCGTCAGCGGCCGCGGCGAAGCGTCGTCGCAGTCGAGCAAGTGCAGCCGTCGCCGCGCATGCGCCGAGGGCACCCCTCGCATCTGATGCAGGTAGTAGTCGACGATCAGCGGATCGAGCCGCTTCGAGGTCACGAACACGACCTCGAGCCGCGGATGCCGAAGCAGCATCAAGTTGAAGAGCGAGCGCTCCTCGTAGTGCGCGACCCCAGCGATCTTGGCCAGCTCCTTGGGGTCGAAGCTCTGCGAGGGGATCACCACCGCCGTGTAGGGCTGGCGAGGATCGGCGGCGAAGCGACGGAAGCGATCGCCGAGCTGGGCTTGAAGGGCGGCGAAGCGGGCCAGCTCGGCTGGGGACCCAGGGGCGAGATCTCGGTCGCTCGACACGCTGCGATGGTATCAGCGTGGGCGTGGCGGCGGGGTGGAAAGGTCTGCGTGGCGGTCGATCTGGTCGAGCAGCGCGGGGTCGTCGTGCGCGAGCTTGCGCGCGAGCTCGAGGAGCTGCGGGGTTGGTTCGCGGGCGAGGATGGCGTGGACGAGGTCGCGGCTCAGACGAGGGCTGAGGGGGAAGGTGGTGTTCATGAAGTGTTGGGTTGTTGGCTCGTTCAAGAGTTCGGGAGCAAGGATCCACAAGCGCATGAACATATCAAGCATGCTCGGGGCCATGAGTTTGCTAGTCTCGATAGTTTTGGTCACCGCCGCTTCGATGTTGAATTTCCGGATTTCATGGGGGTCGCCGATTTCTGCTTTCCAGATTGCGATTTCGATTTCGAGGAGCCTGCTGTCGGGAAGCTCGATGCGTTGCTCGATTTCAAGGGCTTCTTCGAGTCGGGCGAGAGCGTCATCGAGTCGATTGCGTCGGAATGCGACGTGGGCGAGACCTCGCTTGGCGATGGCACACCCGAGGGCATCCCAAGTGGGTTCGCTCGCTGCGGCGATGCTGGTGAGGGTCAATGACGCGTAGTGGAGGTCATTCAAGCTCGCATGTGTCCAAGCCCGAACGAGCCGCGAACGACTCGAATCACCTGCCTCGAGTTCTCGCGTGAGACGGGCGGCCGAGGGCCAATCATGGTGTTCGATCGCGGCGGTGATTTCGATGACTTCGTCTCGTGTCGACTTGCCCAAACTCCGGCGCGCCTTAGATTGGTTGGGCCAGCGTGAGGCCGACGCTTGAAAGATCATGAGGATTTGGGAATCGACGGGTGCGTCCTGGCCGAATTTCTCCGGATTTTTTTTTATGTTGTCAAATCGCTCGAAAGCCCTCGAGTCGTCGAGGCGAAGAAACCCAAGCATCACACGAAGCCCCAGCCGATACCGAGTCCACCCCCCAGCCTCCCCAGCCTCAGCAAGCTCCCACCACTCGATCGCCTTGCGATAGCGCTGCTGAAGCGCCCACAGATCCCCAACCAGCGCCCGCGAGGCAACCTCGATCCGCACGTCCCCCAGCGCCCCCGCGAGCGCCAGCTCGGCCTGCGCCCTGAGCATCTCGATCTCCGACCCCCGCGTCACCCGACCGAGCCACTCCGTCACCCCTCGCCAGCGAACCAGCGCCACCAGCCTCGCCGCGTCCCCACCGATCGGAGCAGCGAGCCGATCGACGCGATCGAAGCGA
>JAMHUH010000524.1:0-5123 GCA_035904925.1 Nannocystaceae bacterium | reverse complement strand
ATGGCCTACGACGGCTACATCGGTCCCTTCCCGGCGATGGACTGAATCGCATGTGTGCGGGCGGCTTCGTCGACGACGAGGCCGCCCTCTCACGATCTTCTCTACTTTCGACGTCTCTCCTCACTCCCTCGCTTCGCAGGTCCTCGATGCATCGCCTCGCTCGCCCCTTCGCCCTCGCTCTGACTGGCTCGCTGCTCGCGGGCTGCAACGCCGCCGCCTCGCCGGTCGCCGAAGCCGAAGCCGAGCCCGAAGTGGCCGCCAAGCCGGCCGAGCCCGAGCAGGACCTGCGCGTTCGCTTGCCGGCGAACCCGAGCGCCTACATTCCGCCGCAATGCTACGTCGACACGCGCGACCCGAGCGGCGGCGTCCACAACCCTTGCTTCGTCTGCCACCACGACGCCGGACGGCCGAATTTCATCGGCGATGGTGAGGTTCAGACCGCCTACGATCTCCCCGGACCGGCGCTGACCAACCGCTGGACCAACCTCGTCGCCGATCGACGCGCAGCGCTGGCGAACATCGACGAGGCCGAGCTGCTGGCCTATGTGCGCGGCTCCAATTACCGCGAGGCCGACCAGCTCGTGCTCGCGAATCGGCTCGCCGATCTTCCGGCGGGTTGGGACACCGACGCCGATGGAGCCTGGGATGGCTACGTCCCCGATGCATGGTTCGAGTTCGACGCCCAAGGCTGGGACCATTCGCCCGAGGGCGCGCGCACGGGCTGGCGCAGCTACGCGTTTCGACCCTTGCCCGGGGCCTTCTTTCCGAGCAACGGCGGCTCGGCTGGCGACGCGCTGATTCGCCTGCCGGTCGAGTTTCGCCGTGACGTCGCGGGCGAGCACGACCTCGAGATCTATGCGATCAATCTGGCGATCCTCGAGGCCTTGATCACGCGCGCCGACGTGGCGATCGACCCGGCCGATGAGGCGAAGCTCGGCGTCGACCTCGACGGCGATGGCCAGCTCGGGGTCGCGGCGCGCGTGCACTATCGCTGGGCCCCGCTGAAAGGCCAGACGATGCGCTGGGTCGGCGCGGCCGGCATGGGCCAGGACGCCGGCGAGATCGAGCTCGCGGCTGGGCTCTTCCCGGTCGGCACCGAGATCCTCCACAGCGTCCGCTATCTCGACGTCGGCCCCGAGGGCGCGGTCTCGATGGCCGCGCGCATGAAGGAGCTCCGCTATGCACGAAAGCGGCGCTGGCTCAGCTATTCGGATCTCGACGAGGCCGCGGGCGAGGACGGCAAGGAGCGGCGCGACTTCCCCGATCGCGTCCGCGAGGTCGTTGGTGACCTCGAGCGGGGCGCCGACAATGGCATGGGCTGGATCTACCAAGGCTTCATCGAGGACGTCGACGGCGAGCTGCGCCCGCAGACCGTCGAGGAGACCCTGTTTTGCGTCGGCTGCCACTCGGGCGTCGGCGCCACCGACGACGGCGTTTATTCGTTCGGCCGCAAGCTCGCGGACGCAGACGATCGTGGCTGGCGACCGATGGGCCGGCCCGGCGCGCCGGCGATCGGCGACGCGCTGCGGGCCGACGGTCGCCGCGAATACGCGACCTACTTGATCGAGAATGGGGCAGGGGACGACTTTCGCAGCAACGGCGAATTGCTCGCGCGATTCTTCGACGCCGCCGGCGAACCTCGAATGTCGGCGATCGAGGGCTTGGTCGAGGACGCCTCGCCCTTGTTGACCCCCTCGGGTCCACGCGCGCTCGCCCTCGATGCGGCCTATCGGATGGTCGTTCGCGAGCAGAGCTATGCGAAGGGACGCGACGCTGTCTTGGCGCCGACGCCCAATCTGCACATGAACCTCGATCCTGCCCAGCCGACCGGGATCGAAAAGGCCGTGCATGGGCCCAGGGATCCGCGCCGCTCGCCGTGACTTCCAATCACTGGGTGCGCGAGCTCAGCCATTCCGACTCAATGTAGTGAAGCGGCGGGAATTCGATGAATCGCCGATTTCAACGAGAGCCGAGCTCGCACTCGTCGGAGATCTGCTCGACCGCCCGAGTCACCGCCCCGGCCCAGCCAGCGTCATGCCCGAGCACGCTCGAGCTCCAGGTGATCGCCTCGCGCGGCTCGGAGAACACCCGCCGCGGGAAGGGGGTCTCTTGGAACATGTAGAGGCCGGTCATCGCGGCTCGGGTCGCGCTGGCCCAAAAGCCGCGCTCGACCAGGGCGGTGGCGTGGCAGCGGACGCCGATGGGGCTCTCGAGCATCTTTTTTTGGGCGTAGTCGCGCAGCTCGGGCGGGGGCAGCTTCATCGCGCCGTGCAGGATGTTGATGGTGGCGATGCCGTCTGGAAAGTCGACGAGCAAGGTTCGAGCGCCTTCGACCGAGGCGTCGAGGTTCTCGACCGAGACCATGGTTCGCCAGTCGAGCACGTACGCGTCTTCGTAGGCGGCGAAGAGCCAGCCCTTGCCGCTCGCCAGCACGCGAATGTTGGGGTCGAGCATGGGCGACGCTCAGTTCAGCGTGGCGAGGGGTTCGGGGTCAAGGGGCTCGAAAGCGGACGGATCGCTTCGATGACGATCGGGACGCCGTCGGAGGGGCCGATCAGGAGGCCGCAGAGGGCTGGACGTGGGTCGGCATCGACGGCGACACGCAGATCCACGCGCTGCATGAGCCGATGCAGGATGACCCGCATTTGCAGCAGGGCGAAGGCGCGACCGATGCAGAGCCGCGCGCCGCCGCCAAAGGGGAAGTAGGCGAAGGGGCTCGGCCGGGTCGCGCTGACAAAGCGATCGGGTCGAAACTCGTGGGGGCTCTCCCACAGGTCCGCGCGAAAATGGGCGATCGCCTGCGAGGGCAAGGTGTAGGTTCCGGCGGGCAGCGACCACTCGCCGAGGGTCAGCGGTCGGGCGAGTCGGCGGGCGGTGTGGTGGGCGATCGGACGCAGGCGCAGGGTCTCGTCGATCACGGCCTCGGTCATGCGCGGGGCGAGGCCGGGCTCGCGGGCCTCGGCGAGGACCTGCTCGCGGTGGGCTCGATGGCCCGAGAGCAGCCAGAGCGTCCAAGCCAAGGTCAGCGCGGAGGTGTCGTGACCGCCGACGAGGATCGACATGGCTTGCGCGTGGAGCTGGTCGTCGTCGAGCGCGTGGCCCTGCTCGTCGCGAGCGAGGACGAGCAGCGCGAGCACGTCGTCGCGCCCGCTCGGATCGCGGCGGCAGGTCTCGATCTCGGCGTGCAGCATGGTCCGCAGCGCGCGTTGGGTGCGGGCGAAGCCGAAGGGCGAGAGCGGGCCGAGGCGTTCGGCGGCGCGGCGAAACTCCTGCACGCGCTGGCCTCCGGCGAGCATGGTGGACAGCGGCCAGATCGGCGCGCGCAGGTGCTGAGCTTCGGCCTCGAGCAGCGCGAGCAGGCGATCGCGGCGGCCGGGTTCGCGGATGCCGAAGATGCAGTCGACCATGGTCCGCGCCGTGATGCTGGCGAAGAGCTCGCTCGCGCGGATCCGTTGGCCGGTCCGGAGCCGCTCGACCACGGCGTCGACGCTGGCTTCGATCGAGCGGGTGTAGCCGGCCATGCGATCGCCACGAAAGGCTGGGCGCATCAGCCTGCGCGCGCGGCCGTGCTCGTCGCCCTCGAGCAGGACCAGCGCGCCCGGGGGCAGCAGCGACTTCATGATGTCGGTCGCCATCGAGAAGTCGCCCTCGCCTCCGCGAAAGATCTGCTCGATCAAGGCGGGCTCGCCGACGCTGACCCAAGGCGGCTGGCCGGCGACTTGGAAGCTGAACACCGGCCCGAACTCGGCGGCCGCGTCCCAGAACACGCCGTAGGGATCCCGAGCGAAGCGCCGGAGGTTGGCCAGGGGCGAATGGGTGGGACCGGGCGGCAACACCTGCATGCACGATCCTCCTCTCGACGCCAGCGCGCAAGCGGGAGGTCCCTGTATGCTCGATGGGCCATGTCCGAGCCTGCTGCCGACAAGCCCCTGCGAGCCTTCGTTCTGCGCGTACTGCTGGGTTTTCTGGTCCTGACCGCCTTGGTCGCGATCGTCGACGTGTGGACGGACCTCGACGAGGACGGCAAGGTCTTGATGAGCACCTTCGTGATCTCGATGGCCTCGCTGCTCGGGCTCGCGGGCGCGGCTCGGATCGATCGCAGCGCCAAGGCGCCTGCCGGGCTGGCGACCTTGCTGCTCGCGAGCTTGGCCGGGCTCTCGACCTTGTGGTTGATCTGGGTCGAGCCGCAGGACTTCGACCCGCTCGGCCGCGTGATCCTGAGCAGCTGGTTGTGGGCGCTGACCTGCGCGCTGCACTCGTTGATCGGCCTGGCGGCGCTGCCCGAGCGCTCGCGCTGGCTGGGGATCGCGGCTCCGGCCGCGACCTATGCCGGGAGCGCGCTGGCGACCGCCGGGATCTTCGAATGGGTCGAGCTCGAAGAGGCGACGGTCTACACGCTGGCGACCTTTTACATCCTCGCGACGCTGGCGAACCTCGCGGTGTTGATCGTGCACTTGATGCATCGGCACGATCGGGCGGGCGAGCAGCGGATGCTGCTGGTCGCCGAGGGCGAGGGGATCTGGCGGGACGCGAAGAGCGGCAAGCGTTATCGGGTCGGCGAGGTCTGAACCCGCTCGCACAAAAAATTCCGTGAAGGAGGGGGCTCTTGTTATGCTTCCGGTATGACTCGCTCGGGTCCACTCCTCGCCGGATGTGTCTCGCTCGCCATGAGCCTCGCTTGCAGTCGCGGGGTCATCATCGCGGAGTATCCCGTGGCGATGCCGCCGGCGGCTCAGGAGGGCCGGACATCGGGGCGAGAAGAGACGACCGGCCGATATTGGTCGGCCTACGTGCGAATCGAGAATCAAGACGTTCCCTTTCTCTGGAAGACATCGAAGCTCGACTATGCGCTGATCACCGTCAATGCGAGCATCCCGACACGGCAGGGGAAGCCGGTCGTGCGGACCCTGCCGCTCTTCACCTTGGAGCGCGGCGCCATTCGAACCGAGACCGGCCTCGACCTCCTGCGAAAGCTGCCGCTCACCCGCGAGAGTCGCGAGACCGTGTCCTTCGAGCTTCAGATCACCTATTTGAAGAACAAACGGGCGTTGGAGGTCGCGCGCACGATCCTCGACAAGGTCGGCAAGCTCGCGGAGCCCTTCCTGGCCAGCTATCCGATGGCG
>JAMHUH010000523.1:0-6300 GCA_035904925.1 Nannocystaceae bacterium | reverse complement strand
CCCCAAGGTCATCGTGGGTCGCCGCAAGTCGAAGCGTCGCGCCATCCTGGGCTCGAGCAACTTCACGCGTGGGGGGTTTGAGACGAACACGGAGCTCAACGTGGTCATCCATGGCGACGATGGCGACGCCTTTTTCAAGGCGCTCGATTTAGCGATCGCCGACTATTGGAACCGCGGCCGCCCGCTGACCCCCGAGTTGCTCAAACAGTTGAAGCAGGCGTGGGCGAGCCGTGCGAAGCCCCCGCGGAAACCAGTCCTTCAGCCCGAGCGTCCGTCGCTTCTGGACGTGAGCTGGGCCGAGTATGTCAAACTGCTCGACAGGCAGCGAAAACGAAATCGATCCCTGCGGCTCTCCGCCCCGGCGCAGGACCCCGAGCGACACACCTACCTCGGCGAGGCTCGACAAGCCCACCAGGCCTTCGTGCGATGGGATCGCTTCGGCGACATGGACTACGAGTCGGCGCGACTCGTCGCCGGATTCGGCCCCAAAGCGGGCTGGTTCGGCAGCATGACGGGAAACGGCATCTGGAAGAACCTGGTCCGCAAGCGTCCGCACAAGATCGGTCGAGTGATCGACCCCATCCCCTTGAAGGGCACGGTCGATGACGATCTCGTGTTTCGGGCGTTTCGAATCGCGGAGTCGCTCCCTCATGTCAAAATGGGATGCACGAGTCGGCTCTTGTGCATGAAGCGCCCCGATCTCTTCTTCCCCGTCAATGCCGGAAACCGACGAAGGATGCGAGAAACACTCGGTTCGGTCCCGCGCAACGCGAGTGAATACGTGGAGATGCTCCAGCGTTTGCGCAGCTATCCGTGGTATCGCGCGCCCAAACCCCAAGATGAGTACGAGCGTGAATTGTGGCGCAACCGCGTCGGCCTGCTCGACGCGGTTTTCTACGAGCGGCGTTAGAGCCTCGCGCCCGCGATCAAGTCGCCCACTCCTCGGCGACCCGAGCGTAGCTCATGATCGAATCGGGCAAGCCCTCGTCTTGCACGTCGAGCACGAGGCAGGTCTTCGTGCCGCCGTTCTTCGGCCCGCGGAGCCCACGGCCGACCATCTGCTCGTAGAGCAGCGCGCTGCTGGTCGGTCGGGTCAGGCAGACCACGTCGACCTTGGGCGCGTCGAAGCCCGTGGTCAGCACACCGACGTTGCACAGGTATCGGAGCTTGCCTGCCCGGAACAAATTGAGCGTATCCAAGCGCTCGCTCCTCGGGGTCTCGCCGGTCACCAAAGCGGCGACGGGCTCCGCAAACGCGCGGTTGAGCGCGAGGGTCATGACCGAGGCGTGCTCGACCGAGCACGCGAACACCAACGTCCGCGAGTCACCGGGGAGCGTGACGAGGCGCCGAAGGATCGCACCATTGCGTTGCGGCCAGCGACCGAGCGTCGCCAAATAGTCAGGGGGCAATTCTTTGAATTGCTCGAAGCTCTCTCGCTGCGCTGTCGTCATCGCCGGGCTGTCGGCGCTGTAGAGCTTCTCTGGGATGACCGCCGCGAGAATCTCTCGACGTTGGAGCGACGAAATTGGCGCGCGGCCCAGCGACTTCGGCGCCAGCAGGCACTGAAAGAAGTTGCGCAGCGGCGTGTCTTCCCTCTCGATCGTCCGCCAAGGCGTAGCGGTCAGCCCAATGACCGGGGCAGAACTTCGGAGCGTCCGCCACTCTCGCTCGGCCCGGGCGCCGAGCGCGACGAGAATATCGCGGTGCTCATCCGCGATGGCTCGGTGGGCTTCGTCGATGACCACGGCGCAAAGGCGCGACTGATCGAGATTGTCGAAGAAGTCGTGGTAGCCCTTGAGCCAACTGCCGAGTTGCTGACTGCCGCCGAACAGGACCGTGGGTCCTGGCGGAAACTCGATGTCGTCGACCTTGCGAGAGCCCCCACGCTCGAATGAGCTTGAGGGTCCCGCGCCGAGGAATCTCGGCCTCGTCCAAGCGCTGCGGCGGAGTCTGCCAGACCTCGCGAAAGCAGGCCCAGGCCTGCCGTTGCAACTCGTCGCTTTGAACGATCCAAATCACGATGTTGCGTCGGCCGCCGTTCTGGGCGAGGTGGTCGACCAGGGCCTCGACGGCGACCCGGGTCTTCCCCGAACCCGTCGGCAGCGAGAGCATCCCCGCCGAGCCCGTGCCATTGGCGAGCAGTTCGCGCAATTTGGTGTAGACCTCGAGCTGAAAGTCGTGGAGCGGGGGAAGTGCCTGGACCGAAATGACCTCTTCATCCGCGGGCAACACATTCGGCCGGTTCTCGGCCAGACACCCGGGCAAGCCAGTGATCTCACAAAATGCGCGAGCCCATCGACCACCCTGCCGCCAATACTCGGCCATGACCGACGCGCCCGCTCCATGCTGGACCGCGTTGCCGTGCAGACGCGGTAAATCGGCGAGGTTCAATTGGCGATATTCCGCTGCCAGTTTGGTCCACTGGGTTTGCGGGATTGCCCTGAGGATCATGCGACGGATCGGAGCCCCTGCCTTCTTGTCCGACATGAGCCGATCGCCGAGCAGATCGAGGACGCAATCGATCGGCCTCGGAGGCGCGCCGCGGACGTTCAGGTCGGCGTGCGCGAGGGTCTGCCGCGCGATGTCGTCTTTACCCCGGAGATCCGCCGCTTCGCTCGACTCCCAGAAATCCCGCCACTCCTGCGCAGAGATCCGCCTGAGCACCGCGACCGCTTGTTCCCGTTCGAAGGTCTCCATGTTCTCGCCGCGCAAATTACCAGATCCATCCACGAGTCCAGCCCCCAATCATGCGGCCCAAAGCGGGCCGGTCGAGCCACGATGATCGATATCGCGCAAACCGATCCAGCCGATCGAGCCCGGGCAATCCATGCGACACTCCGCCGCGACATGCTCCCGCCCGCGTACCTGCCCTTCGCCGAGTCCATCGAGCGAGTCGGCGAGTACGTCCTGCTCACGGTCCTCGGCGCGGTCGAGCTGCGAGACGCCGTCTTCCCCAGCGAGAGCCGGCCCGATCACGAAGGCGCTGCACAGCTCCTCGGCTTGTTGGACGGCAGCGGCGAGCCAACGGCGTCGGGCCGGCAGCTCCTCCACGAAGCATCCGCGGTGCTGGCCAGGCTGGCCGACGCGTTTCGACGCTCCCGGGTCGCTATTGAGTGGGCGACATGGGCCGGCTGCGAGCTCGAAGAGGTCGACGAGCGCTCGGCCGCGGCGTTCTTGGCCAGCCGCGCGACCCCCTTCGAGGGCGCAGCGAGGGCCGCCAGGGCGCTCGAAGCCTGGCTGCGATCGACCCGTGACTCGCTCACGCCCGCGCCCGCGCTGCTGCCCGCGGACCCGAGCTGGTCGACCCTCCAGCGGATGTTCCCCGTCGAGCTGCGGACCCGGCCGATCGCGGCCTGCTCCCCACCGACGCGGGTCGTGACCTTCTGCGAGCAAGAGACGATCACGACGATCGGCGGGCTGCTCGAGCTGCCGGAGGCAGAGTTGTTCGCGGGCCGAGGTGTGGGGCGCACCAGCGTCCGCGACCTTCGCCAAGCTCTGGCGGCCTTTGTCCGCGAGCAGACCGCGACGCTGGCCGCGACCAACGACGCCAACGAGATCGAGCTGCCCGGCCGCGACGTCCTCGAGCTCTTGAAGCTCGAGCTCGCGCGCTTCGACGATCGCAAGCGCGACATCCTCGAGCGTCGAATCGGCCTCGGCGTGGCCCGACAGACCCTGGCGGAGATCGGCGCTCGCGTGGGCCTGACCCGCGAGCGCGTCCGGCAGATCGAGAGTCAGGCGTTCGCCAGCATGGCCGCACGCGCGACCCTGGGCTCGGCGCTCGACCGCGCCCTGAACGAAGCCCTCGCGGGTCGCTCGCTCGTGTCGCTGGCGGAGGTCGAGCACGCCTGGCTCGACCCCGCGATCGACGAGCCCGCGCTGATCCGCGACCTGATCGAGCACTTGCTGCCGGAGCGCTGGCGCTGCGAGGCTTGGGGCGAGAGCCTTCTGATCGCTCGCCCGCAGGCCGCGTCCGCGAGCGCGCTGCTCGACCACGCCAAGACCTGGCTCGACCAACGATCGCTGCCCTTGCCGATCACGGCGCTCGAGCGCGAGCTCGGTGATCAGCGCGGCGCCGATCCAGACCTCGTCCGCTTCGTCGTCGACGCGCTGCTCGAGACTTGGTCGGTCGAGGTCCACGCTGGCGAGCGAATGCTGCTTGGTCGCGGCAACTCGCGCGCCGCCAACATCCTCGAGCTGCTGCTTCGTTCGCCCGAGCCGGTCGCCCTGCGAGCGATCACCGACGCCTTCGGTCGTGGCTCGCTGCCGCCCGAGGTGGTGCACGTGCGGCGCGGCTGGATCACCCTGCCCGATCATCTGCCTGGCTTCGATCACTGGTCTGAGCGGCTCGGTCCGCCGCTGCGCGCTCATGTCGAGTTCGAAGGACCCGAGCAGCAGTGGCCAGCGGCGACGCTGCTGGCCTACGCCCGCAGCATCGCCAAGCTGCCCGAGTGGATCACCCCGACGCTCTTGTCCGAGCTGCTGGTCCGATCGGGGGCATTCGTCGCGCTCGGTCAACAGCGCCTCGTGCTCGCGCACGCAACCAGCGAAGCGCACGAGCTCGTCGAGCCCAAGCCCATCGAGCCCAAGACCGTCGAACCCGAGCCCAAGCCCACGCTCGTGCTCGGCGAGTCACCGCCCGCGCTCGCCGAAGGCTCGCCCGCCGCGAGCCCGCTCCCGCCCGGCTTCCCCTCGGCACGCGAGCTCGGTCTGCCTCGAAACGCCCGCAGCCTCTACGCCCGGCTCTCGCAAGAAGCACCCGGAGATTGGGCGCTGCTCGAGGCCCGCATCGCTCGACACATCGCCTCGTTCGAGTCGGCCGCGGCACACTCCGAGTTCTTGCCGATCGCCGACGCGCGAGCCTTGGGCGACGCGATCCCGCGGCTCGCCGCCCGCGTCCGACGCGAGGGCGACCCGACCAAGCTTCGCCTCGTCTGGGTGGCGGCGCGCTACTTCGAGATCTCGGACGACGGCAGCCACGACTACGCGATCGGCGGCCTCGACGACGACGTCGCGCTGGTCAACGCGGTGGCCCGCTGGAGCGGCGCGAGTGATCTTCAGATCGAGCAGCGCTAGCGAACGCCGAGCTACCCGATCACCACGCACAAGCGCTATCGTCTGCCCGATGCCCTCCGCGCTTCGCTACGCCCCCGGTGCCCGCGTCGAGGTCCGTGACGAAGAGTGGATGGTGAGACGGGTCGAGCCCTCGGCCACGGGTGGCCACGCGCTGACCGTCGTCGGCGTCAGCGAGCTCGTCCGTGGGCGCGAGTCGATCTTCCTCGACGAGCTCGACTCGGTCACCGTGCTCGACCCGCGCGAGACCTTGCTCGAGTCCGACAGCTCGCCGGGCTATCGCAAGACTCGGCTCTACCTCGAGTCGCTGCTGCGGCAGTCGCCGGTCACCGACGCGGGCATCACCACCGGCCACCGCGGCGCGATTCGACCCTCGCGCTACCAGCTCGAACCCGCCGGCCTCGCGCTCTCGCAGCCGCGCGCCCGAATCCTGATCGCCGACGGCGTCGGGCTCGGCAAGACAGTCGAGGTCGGCGTGCTCTTGTCCGAGCTGATCCGTCGCGGACGTGGTCGGCGAATCTTGGTCGTCGCGCTGCGCTCGGTGCTCGAGCAATTTCAGATGGAGCTCTGGTCGCGCTTCACGATCCCGCTGGTCCGGCTCGACAGCGCCGGCATCGAGCGGGTCCAAAGGCGGATCCCCGCCAACATGAACCCGTTTTATGTCTACGATCGGGTGATCATCTCGATCGACACGCTCAAGCGCGACGAGAAGTACCGGCGCTTCCTGAGCGCCTGCCAGTGGGACGCGATCGTCATCGACGAGTGCCAGCACGTCGCCGAGCGAACCAGCACGCGCGGCTCGATCAGCCAGCGCGCCCGCTTGGCCAAGCTGCTGGCCTCGACCAGCGACACGCTCGTGCTGACCTCGGCCACGCCCCACGACGGGCGGCCCGAGAGCTTCGCCAGCCTGATGAACCTGCTCGACCCGACCGCCGTGCCCAACGTCGAGGCGCTCGACCCCCAGACGGTCAAGCGCCTCGTCATTCGACGCTTCAAGAAGGACGTCGAGCACGAGGTCGGCGAGCAGTTCCGCGATCGCGTGCTCATCCCCCACCGGGTCGGGGCCAACCCGGCCGAAGAGGCGCTGCTCGACGCGCTGGCCCAAGCCCAGTTCCGCACCATCGGCCGCGTCCGCACCGACGGCGCCCACTCGGGCCGCGGCGCGCTCTTTCAAACCCTGCTGCGCAAGGCCGCGCTGAGCTCGAGCGACGCCGTGGCCTCGACGCTTCG
>JAMHUH010000522.1:0-9321 GCA_035904925.1 Nannocystaceae bacterium | reverse complement strand
TCTTGACCTGGCCCTTGTCGTCGACCTGGTAGTAGAGCTTGCCGATGGTCGGCTGGAAGCGGACCTTGGCGTCGTTGGCCTCGGCGACCGCGTTCGCGGCCTTGGCTGCGCTCATCATGTCGAACTCGGCTGCCGCGACGCCGTTCGCGTCCGCGAGCAGATCGCCGGTCTTCAGGTCGACCAGGACCGGGATCAGGCGCTCGGCGAAGAGGGTCTGGACCTCGGTGGTCGAGAGCTCCTCGCCGGGTCGGACGAGGCCGGCCACGTCGAGGATCTTCTCTTGCTGCGCGACCTTGGCGTTCACCTCTTGGCGATCCTTGAGCAGGATCGCCGCGGCCGAGACCCCGAGCGAGCAGACCAAGCAGACACCGAGCGCGAACCCGGCGATGTACGTCGCACTGTCTTTGTTGGCCATGTCAGCCAGCCTCCTTGGCGTCGGCGTGGACCGCAGGCTTGGCGCCGCCGCCGGTGGCCGCGTAGCGAGCCGCCCGGCGCTTGACGTTGGCCTGGACGACGAAGTGGTCGATCAGCGGGGCGAACATGTTCATGAACAAGATCGCCAGCATCATGCCCTCGGGGTAGCCGGGGTTCACGACCCGGACGAGGACCACGAACATGCCGATCAGGCCGCCGTAGATCCACTTGCCGGTGTCGGTGAAGGCCGAGCTGACCGGGTCGGTGGCCATGAACACCATGCCGAAGGCCCAGCCACCCAGGACCATGTGCCAGTGGAAGGGCATCGCGAACATCGGGTTCTTGTCGGAGCCGATGGTGTTGAGCAGCAGCGCGGTGGCCACGGTGCCCAGGACCACGCCCGCCATCGTCCGCCACGAGCCGATCTTGCTGCCGATCAGCACCAGCGCGCCGAACAGGCAGAGCATCGCCGAGGTCTCGCCCATCGAGCCCGGGATCATGCCGATGAAGGAGTTCATCCACAGGCTGGGGTCGGCCTCGAGCGCCGCCATCCCCTTGGTCGCGTCGGCCGCGGTCGCCAGCCAGGTCGCGCCGGTGAAGGTGTCGGTGTTGGTCGCGGCGACCCACACGGCGTCACCCGACATCGCGGCCGGATAGGCGAAGAACAAGAACGCCCGCGAGACGAGCGCCGGGTTCATCACGTTCATGCCGACGCCACCGAACACCTCCTTGCCCAGGATCACGCCGAACGCGATACCGACCGCGACCATCCACAAGGGGATCGTCGGAGGGAGCGTCAGCGCGAACAGGAACCAGGTGACGAGGAAGCCCTCGGTGATCTCGTGCTTGCGGATGATCGAGAACACGACCTCGATGTGGCCGCCGACGACACCCGTGACCAGCCAGACCGGCACGAAGAAGAGCGCGCCATAGAGCGCGCAGATCAGCGGGTTGCTGGCGTCGAAGCCACCGCCGAAGAACATCCACAGGGCCGTCTGCCAGCCCTCGTGCGGGGCCGCGCCCTTGCCGATCGCCAGCGCCGCCTGATAGCCGGTGTTCCAGCAGGCGAACAGGCAGATCGGCAGCAATGCCAAGACCACCGTGATCATCATCCGCTTTTGATCGAGTTGATCGCGGACGTGCGACGCGGTCTTGGTGACCGTGCCCGGGGTGTAGAAGATCGTGTCGTTGGCTTCGAAGAAGGGATAGAGGGCTTCGTACTTGCCGCCCTTCTCGAAGTGGTGAGCAACCTTGTCGAGCTGTTCGCGTAGGAAGTCCATCAGTCGCTCAGCCTTCCTTCCAGATGGTGTCGAGGTTTTCGCGCAAGATTGGACCGTAGTCCTGCTTGCCCGGGCAGACGAAGGTGCACAGCGCGACGTCTTCTTCGTCGAGCTCGAGCACACCGAGTTCTTCTGCACGCGTCAGATCTTTGATGACCAGCGCACGCAGCAAGAAGGTGGGGAGGATGTCGAAGGGGAACACCCGCTCGAACATCCCGATCGGGACCATGTAGCGGTGCGACCCGTTGTTGGCGGTCGTGAAGTCGAACTTCTTGCCCGGCATCAGCGACGAGACGTAGGCGCCCGAGGTCGAGAACATGTCGGCGCCAGGCTTGAGCCAGCCGAGGAACTCGCGCTCACGACCCTCGCGCAAGGCCGAGACCTGGAGGTGATAGCGACCGAGGTAGCCGAGCTGCTCGCCCATGGCCGTGCGGCCGCTGAGGACCGAGCCCGAGACCACCCGGTTCTCGACCGCTTGCAGCTCGCCCACGACGAGCTCGTCGAGGCAGGCGCCCATGCGAGTCTTCAGGAGGCGCGGCTTCTCGACGGTCGGGCCGGCGAGGCTGACCACGCGCTCGACGTCGAGCTTGCCGGTCGCGAAGAGCCGACCGATCGCGATCACGTCCTGGTAGCCGAGGTGCCAGACGATCTTGTTGCGATCGACGGGGTCGACGGTGTGGATGTGCAGCCCGACGGTGCCGGCCGGGTGCGGGCCGGCGAACTCCTCGACGTCGAGGTTGCCGAGCTTGGGCGTCGGGACCTTGCCACCGGGCGCCTTGCACAAGTGAACCTTGCCCGAGGTCAGCCGACCGACGACCGCGAGCCCGCGCTCGAAGTCCTTTTCGCGCCCGACCATGACCACGTCGACGCTCGCGGCCAGCGGGTTGCTGTCCATCGCGGTGACGAAGATCGAGTGCGGCGGCGCGGCTTTGGGCGCGGGCACGCGTCCATGCGGACGGGCCCGCAGCGACGCCCACAGGCCCGACTCTTGGAGCAGAGCCACGACCGCGGCGCGCTCGAGCTTGCCCGGCTCGTCGGCCATCTTGGCCGTGTAGCTGGCGAAGCTGCGGTAGTCGTCGGGTGCCGGCTTGCCCTCGCGCTCGCTCGCGGACAATTCGATGACGACCGACTGCAGCGCACGGAACTCGCCGCGATTGACCGCCACCACCTTGCCCGCGCCGGGAGCCGTGAAGGTCACGCCCTCCGTCTTGCGATCGTCGAACAGCGGATCCCCGCGCTTGACCGCGTCGCCAGCCTTGACCTGCATCCGCGGCTTCATGCCCGGATAGTCGGCTGCGACGACGGCCACGCGAGTGACCTTGGCTGCGTCGACGATCTTTTGCTCGGGAGCGCCGGTGATCGGCAGGTCCAAGCCCTTGTTGATCGTGTGTACGGCCATTTCTGCGCTTGCCCAGTCGCCTCGGGTTCGCGGGCGGCGAGCGGCCGCTTTGTACCTGGTCCCACGGTGCAACGGAAGCAGTCTTGATCGGTTGAGCTTGCTCACTCGATCCGTGATAGTCGTCGCCGCGTGACGGACTCGGATACCCACTCCCAGGCCAACTCGGCGCGATCGATCACTGCGATTCGGAATGCACGGGTCGCCTTGCGCGACCGGATCGTCGAGACGCCAATCTGGCGCTGGGACACGCCGGCGCTGCGCGACGCCTGGGGTGGCCCTGGCGATCTGTGGCTCAAGCTCGAGCTGCTGCAGGTCACGGGCAGCTTCAAGGCTCGCGGCGTATTCGCCGTCATGGCCGAGCTCGACGCCGACGCGCTGCGGCGGGGCGTGACGGCGATCAGCGCGGGCAACCATGCGCTCGCGGTGGGTCACGCCGCGCGGGTGTTGGGCAGCACGGCCAAGCTCGTGATGCCGCGCCGGACCAATCCCCTGCGCGTCGAAGGTTGTCGCGCTCAGGGAGCCGAGGTGATCCTGGTCGACGACATCACCGCGGGCTTTCGCATGGTCGAGCAGATCGCCTCCGACGAGGGCCGGACCTTCGTGCACCCCTTCGAGGGTCGGCTCACGGCGCTGGGCACCGCCACGCTCGGGATCGAGCTGGTCGAGCAGACCGAGGCGCGTGGGGTCGAGCTCGACGCCGTGCTGGTCCCGATCGGCGGCGGTGGTCTGTGCGCAGGCGTGGCCGCGGCGGTCAAGCTGGTCCGACCGAGCTGCAAGGTGTTTGGCATCGAGCCCGTCGGCGCCGACAGCATGCACCGCAGCTTCGCCGCCGGAGCGCCCGCGAAGATCGACGCCGTGCGAACCATCGCCGACAGCCTCGGCGCCCCCTATGCCCTGCCCTACTCGTTCGAGCTGTGCCGCGAGTTCGTCGACGAGCTCGTGCTGGTCGACGACGATCAGATCCGCGCGGCGATGCGCCTGCTCTTTCGCGACGCCAAGCTCGCGCCCGAACCCGCCGCGGCCGCGAGCACGGCGGCGCTGCTCGGACCGCTGCGCGAGCGCCTCCATGGTTGCTCGGTCGCCGCGATCGTCTGCGGCAGCAACATCGACGAGTCGACCTTCGCCAATCTGTTGGCGCAGCGAGGCCCGACCACCGATCAGTTGAAGTGATGCTTCAACTCGCGGCGGCGATCACTCGCGGCGGCGATCAAGAGTAGGTCTCGACCCACTCGGCGATCGCAGCCTCACCCACACAGTGCTCGTCGAGCATGCGATCGATCTTGGTCTCGCTCATGCCCAGGTAGAGCCCGCGCACGCCCTCGAGCTTCTCGATCGGCGGCTCGAGCCCGCCTTCCTCGCCCTCGGCGAGCTCGCGGACCAACATGTTGGGGCCATCGTCGCAGCGGCCGAAGCAGGTCAGGTTGCAGACCTCGACGCGTCCGCGCAGGGCCTCGCTCGACCCGACTCGACCCTCGATGTGCTCGACCAACACCTCGGACCCGTGGCAGACCCCACAGCTCGGACCGTCGCAGACGAGGATCTGAAAGCGCTTGCCGGACATGATCGGGGCGACCTTGCGCGGTCGCTTCGAGCCCGGCAAGGGACGGCGATCACGAACCAAGGAAAAAGCCGCTTTCTTGACCCGCGAGCGACTCGATCCCTAGCTTCGGGGCGATGCCCGACGCTCCCGCGCTCCGCACGGCCTCCCGACGCGTTCGCGCCGGCCATGGTTCGTCTTGTGATCTGCTGGTCGAGCTGGCCGAGCAACCCTCGGTCGCGGGCATGCTGGCGGAGGTTGGCGTGCGCACGGCCATCCTCGCGCAGCTGGCCGAGCAGCTGCAGGCCGAGCTCGAGACCGAACCCGCGGACTGGCACCTGCGCCTCCAACAGCGAGGCGGCCCGCCTGGGCCCGACGGCGATCTCGCCCAGCTCCTGGCCATCGTGCGCAGCGCCGACTGCAACGCCTATCGGCTGCTCCAGGCCGCCGGCGCCGACACGGGCGCGCTGCGCAAGCTCTTGATCGAGCGCGTCCGCGAGCGCGGCAGCGAGCGGGTGAGTCGGACGCCCGCCGAGGCCCCACGTCGGGTCCTGCGAATGTCGGCGCAACGCAGCGAGGCGAGCACGCCGCTCGAGCCGCCGAGCTCGCCGCGGCGAACCTCGAACAGCTCGACGCGCCCAGCTCCCGCGTCGCCCCGACAATCGATCCGCTCGGGTCGCGGTGAGCCAGCCGGACCCACGCCCAGCCCACGCAGCCAAGCCCTCGCCAAGCCTGCGGCCGCGCCCGCCTCCCCGCGCAGCCAGGTCGAGGCCCGCCCGCAGATCGAGGCCCGCCGCGAGGCCAAGCCCGAGACCGATCACGAGCTGCGATCGATCGATCGCCGCACGCTCGCGCCGATGGCGGGACGCGAGCGCGAGCTGACCATGCTCGCCGACGCGTTGCTGCGCCGCGGCCCGCGTCCGCCGGTGCTGGTCGGCGAGCACGGCAGCGGTCGCACGCTGCTCGCCACCCACCTCGCCCGCTTGCTCGAGCAGCCGGTGTTTCGGCTCGAGGCTCCGACTTATGTCGACGAAGAGTCGCTGAGCGAGGACCTCGAGGCGATCGCGGCGGCCCGCGGCGTGGTCGTGCTCGACGATCTCGATCGCGTGACCTCGGACGCCCCGCCCGCGCTCTTGCCCGCGCTGGCCCGGGCGTGGGCGAGCGGATCGCCGCGGATCTTGACCGTGCTCGCCCACGAGAGTCGGGCGCGGCTCGAGGCCTGGATGCCCGGGATCCTCGACACGCTCGACGTCTTGCTGCTGCGCCCGCTCGAGCCGGCCGAGGTCCATCGCGCGGTCGAGCTCGCGGCCACCGACGTGCTCGAGCAGCACGAGGTCACGCTGGCCAACCCCGCCCACCTCGTCGAGCTGACCCGCGTCGCCGACCGCTTCTTGACCGGGCTGGCGATGCCCGGACGCGCCCTCGACCTGCTCGACCTCGCCTGCGCTCGACGGATCCGCGAGGGCCAACACGAGGTCGATCGCGGCGCGTGGATCGACATCGTCTGCGATCGCACCGGCCTCCCGCGCGCGCGCGTCGAGGGCAACAGCGAGCGCGACATGCTCGACCTCGATGTTCGGCTCAGCCGGCAGGTCGTCGGCCACGAGCACGTGCTCGAGACCCTGGCCGCGCTGGTCCGGCGCAACCGAGCCGGCTTCGCCAGCGGGCGCCCGATCGCTTCGGTCCTGCTGCTCGGGCCCTCCGGCGTGGGCAAGACCGAGATCGCCAAGGCGCTCGCGACCTCGCTCTACGAGCGCGACGACGCGCTGCTGCGCCTCGACATGAGCGAGTACGCCGAGGCCCACGCGGTCGCGCGCGTGGTCGGGGCCCCGCCCGGCTACGTCGGTCACGAGCAAGGCGGAGCGCTGAGCGATCCGATGATCCGCAACCCGCACCGCGTGGTCCTGCTCGACGAGATCGAGAAGAGCCACCGCGACGTCCACCAGCTGCTCTTGCAGGTCTTCGACGAGGGCCGGCTGACCGACGGGCGCGGGCGAACGGTCGACTTTCGCCACTCGGTGATCGTGATGACCTCCAACCTCGGCGCCGAGCTGATGCACGACGACGAGGTCCCCTCGGACGAAGATGTGCTGGCCCGCGCCCGCGCTCACTTCCCGGTCGAGCTGTGGAACCGGATCGAGGCCCCGCTGGTCCTGCGCCCGCTGACCCGTCCGCAGATGCTGGCGATCTGTCGACGGCTCCTGACCGGCAGCTCGGCCCGCCTCGTCCACGATCGCGGGATCCGTTACCGCGTCGAGGAGGCCGTGATCGAGCAGCTGATCGATCGCGCGGGGATCGATCCCTCGCTCGGCGCGAGGCCGCTGCGCCACCTGCTCGGGCGCGAGGTCGAGAGCCTGCTCGCCGACGCGATCCTTCGGGGTCGGGTTCGGGCTGGCGACGAGGCGATCGTTCGGCTGACCGACGAGGGCCGACTCGAGGTCGCGCTCGGACGCTGAGCGACCATGTGGTCCGCGGGCGAGCTCGAGGCGCTGATCATCTGGGCCGACGAGCTGCAAGCGCGCGGCGACGCCTGGGGCGAGCTGGTCGCGACTTCAATGGCGGCTCGGGCCAGCGAAGATCCCGAGCACGCGCGGCACTTGAGCGAGCGCCTCGTCGAGCTCGAGCACGAGGTCCTCGACGCGCGGGTCGGGCCGCTGCTCGCCGACGTCGAGGGCCTCCACCCGGTTTGGGAGCACGGCGCGCTGGTGAGTCTGCGGGTGTGTTCGAGGCGACCCGACGCGATCGATCGGCTGCTCGAGCGCACGGCCGCGCTGCTTCGACTGCCCGCAGCGCGCTTCTTGTGGTCCTTGCGGGTCGAGCTCCACGACGCGAACTTCGTCGATACCTCGCTCGAGCGCTTGCCCGAGATCCTGCTCGATCCCGAGGTCGTCGCGCGGCCTCGCGTCCTGATGCTCGGCAGCCCCCCGCGTCGCGTCGCTCTTCATGTCCCGCTCCACCAGCAGCACCGAATGGCCAAGCGGGGTGTCTTCGGTGGAGCAGAACGACTCGCGGCGCCCGAGCGAGGGCTCCATACGCTGCTGATCGGCAGCTCGCGCATCGAGCTGCCCTTCGCCCGAGGCGACGGCGGCACGCGACGGCAGACCTTCGCCCGCCTCGACGCACGCATCCGCGGCCGCACGCACGAGCTCGCCCCGGCCGATCGCTGCAGCTTGGGCCGGGCGCTCTACGATCGCAGTCTGCGAGTCCGACTCGGTGCGCTCGATTGTCTGGCGAGCCTCGGAGTCGAGGCCGCCCCGCTCGTGCCCGATCTGGTCTTGCTCGGCCAGGACAACGGCGAGTCGCGTGTTCGCGCGCTGGAGGTCGCCGCCCGACTCGCCGAGCAGCCCGAGGTGGTCGCATGCGTGGCCGAGAACTTCGTCGCCGAGCAGATCGCCGTGGTCGAGTGGATGCAGCGCGCGGGGCCGCTGAGCAAAGTGGCGGTGGCCAGGATCGAGGCGATGACGCGGGCCAATGGGTTGCCCGGTTGGATCGAGTGGGAGCTGCGGCAGGCGATTGGACTCGCAAGGCCGGTCCCGCCGCCCGACATGGTCGAGCCCAGGAAAAGCGGTTGGGTGGACAGGCTGCGATCGTGGCTGCGGCGCTGATCAGCGCGCCGGGTGGCTCGCCAGCAGCGTCGCGAGCCGAGCGCTGAGTTGGGCGTAGAGCGTGCGGGCCGGCTCGTGCAGCGCCAGGACGTGACGCTCGGCCGCCGCTCCGTCGCCGCGAGCGAGCGGACCGGTGATGCCCAGCGGGATCCCGAGCGCGCGCAGGTTCTCGAGCGAGCCGGTCATCAGCTGCTCGAGGGCCTGCCGGGCTCGGACTTCGTCGAGGCCGAGGCGCGCGAGCTCGTCGACGCTGGCGTGCTCGAGCACGGCGAGGTGGTTGCTGACCAGCGCACATGCGGCGTGATAGGCCACGCGCGCGTTGGCATCGAGGTGATCGAGCGCGAGCGTGGGTCGATCGCCGACGAGCCGCTGGGCCAGCGCGCGCGCTTGCGGGTCACCTTCGACGCCAAAGCTGGCTTGGCTCAGGCGCGAGTGGGGACGCTCGCGTCGAAGCGCACAGATCGGGTGGAGCGTGCCGACGGGATGCCCGGCGTCGTGCAAGGGCGCGAGCACTTCGCGGGCCACTCGGGCGCCCGCTCCGTGCAGGACCGGCGTGGGTCGGAGCAGCCAGGGCCGCAGCGCCGCAGCCAGCTTGGTCAGGTCATCGTCGCGTCCGAGCAGCCACACACCCTCGGGCGCGCGATCGCTGGGCGGCTCGCTCGACTCGGCCAAGAGATCGCGGGCGCCGACCTCGACGACTTCGAACCCGCGGTCGCGCAGCCAAGGGCTGGCATGGGCGGCGACGTTGCCCTTGCCGACCACCCAGATCCGCGGCTCCTCGCCCGCGATCCAGGTTCGCACGCCCTCGAGCAGCGCCGCCGGCAGCATGGCTCCGAGCTCGCGCCGCGCCGCGATGGCCAGCTCGCCGCCGGCCCGGATCGCGGTGATCCGCTCGCGGACGGCGGTGCTGCTGATCTCTGGCAGGGCGGCCTCGCCCGACGTCGCCCAGCCGACCCGCGGGACGACGATCGGCTCGAACTCGGCCTCGATCGCGTCCCAACGATGCCAACGAACGACCTCGCCCGAGGCCGTGATGTCCGAGCCCACGACCAGGCGCACGCGATGATCGGGGTAGCGCAGCGCGAC
>JAMHUH010000521.1:0-4074 GCA_035904925.1 Nannocystaceae bacterium | reverse complement strand
GGGCGCACGGGGATCCTCGCCAATCGCCAGCTGCCGGTCATCCAGCTCGACGCCTCGATCAACTTCGGCAGCTCGGGTGGGCCGCTCTTCAACCTGCGCGGCGAGCTGGTCGGGATCACGACCGCCCGCTCGAGCCGGGGCGAGGGCATCGGCTTCGCGATCCCGATCGATCGCGTCTGGGTGTTCCTCAAGGCGCTCGACGACGGCACGCCGCTGCGGGCCGGCATGATCGGGGTCGAGCTCGATCTCGACGCCGAGATCGCGGCTCGGATCGCGCCCTTCGGCTATCACAGCGGGATCGCGATCAGCCGGGTGCTGCCCGAGGGGCCGGCGGCCAAGGCCGGGCTGATGGCGGGCGACGTGCTGGTCGAGATCCGGGCGCGCCGCTACGACGAGCTCGACGCCGCGCGCGAGGGCAGGTCGCTGTTCGGGCGCGAGTTCCAGCAGACCGTGCGCTCGCTCTTGCCCAGCGAGACGCTCGCGATCGAGGTCGTGCGCGGGTCCGAGGTCCTGGCGATGGAGCTGACCGTCGAGGCGACCTCGCCCGAGGGCCAGGCGCGGATCGACGCCGAGGAGCTGCTCGGGATCGAGCTGGCCGAGGGCCGCACGCCGATCGTCGCCAACCTGTTGGCCTCGAGCGCGCTGGGCCGGCAGCGGGGCGCGGCCGAGATCCTGGCCGGGGCGAAGATCGTCGAGATCTTCGGCGAGCCGGTCACCAGCGTCGAGCAGCTGGGCGAGCGGCTCGCGGCGCTGAGCAAGTCCCCGGTCGGCGGCGCCCGCAGCATCGCGGTCATGTTCGAGACCCCGCAGGGCAAGCGCGTGCTGGCCAACATCGTGCTCGCCGGGCGGCGCTGATCCGGGTTCAGAATCAGGTCAGTCTTCGAGCGCGTAGATGACCAGGTTGTCGAAGCGGGTCGGCGCCTCCCAATTGTTGAACGCGAAGTGCTGGTGGCCCTCGCCGCGGAGCGGCTGCTCGTCGACGTACTCGGCGATCAACGCCCCATCGACCTCCCAGCGCAGCTCGTTGCCGCGGCGGGTGATCACGAAGTGGTAGCGCTTGTCGGCCTCGACCTGGGGCTCGGCCGGCTTGGCGACCCGATCGTCGCCGTGCTCGTCGAGCCGGGCGATCGTGTGGAGGCTGTTGGACCAGCCGCCGAACACGAACACGTAGCCGGTCGAGACGTAGCTGACCGAGCTCGCCTTGCTGTGTCCGTCGCCCGCGAGCTCGACCTTGATGTCGCCCTCTTCGGTCTCGGCCCAGGCGTCGAACTCGAGCCGGACATCGTCGGGCAGATCCATGCGCAGCCAGACCGGTTGGTTGCGCAGGCCCGAGAGGTGAAGGCTGCCTTTGTCGAGCACCGCACCGATCCCGGTCGCCAGCCAGGCCTCGCCGAGCACGGGACGATCGAAGTCGTCGGTGTAGAGCACGCGCGCGCCATCGCTGGTCGTGCTGAAGGTGCGCGGGACCTCTTCGCAGCCGAGCGCGAGCAGCAGGGCGAGGGGGGCCGCGCGACGCCACTCGGTGGGCTTGAAGGGCATGATCGGCATGAAGGTGCTCACCAGGATCGTCGGCTGGGATCGGGGTCGAGCAAGCGCTCGAGCAAGGCCCGGTGCGGGCTCGGGCCGAGCAGGTCGTCGAGGCGGGTGCGGGCGTCGAAGTTGGCGTCGAGGCGATCGAACTCGGCCGGCAGCGGGGTCGGTGCGATCGCCAGCTCGAGCAAGACCATGCCCGCGCCGTAGACATCGCTCGCGGGCGTCGCCTCGGCGCCGGCCTTGAGCTCGGGCGCGAGGTAGCGCAGCGTGCCGGCCCGCGGCTCTTGGCTGGCGCGCGTCGTCGACTGCTGACCGATCGCCAGCCCGAAGTCGGCGAGCGCGACCGGCGAGCCGACCTTGGCCTCGCGGACCAAGATGTTGGCCGGCTTGACGTCGCGATGCACGGCGCCGGCGATGTGGACGGCGGCCAGGGCCTTGCGCAGCTGCTCGGACACCCGCAGCAGATCGCTCGCGCCGATCAGGCCGCGCCGAATCGCGAGGCGAAGGTTGCCGCCGCGGCACAGCTCGAGCGCGACGAAGCGGTGGCGCGGCTGGACGTCGAGCAGGGCGACCACGTGGGGGCTGCGAACGCGCGCGAGCGTCTTGGCCTCGGTGAAGAAGCGGGCCTCGACGACCCGGGCCGGGACCGCGTCGGTGCGGGCGTCGTCGCCGAGCAGCCGCTTGAGCGCGACCGAGCGGCCGACCCGACGATCGTAGGCTTCATAGACGACGGCATGCCGACCCCGGCCGAGCGGTCGACCCAGCTCGTAGCGCTCGAGCCCGACCCCGCCAGCCAGCTCGAGCTCCTCGAGCCCGTCGAGCAGCGAGAGCCCGCGGCTGCGATGCTCGATGATTCGGCCGCGGCGCTCGAACTCGCGCGCGCAGCTCGACCAGCCCCGCAGCGCCCGGACATGATCGACGTCGATCGCCAGCACGGCTTCGAAGTGGCGCAGCGCGTCGCCGAGCTCGGCGATCTCGAGCAGGTGCTCGCCGAGCAGCAGGTGGGTCGAGATCTCGAGGTCGTGGCGCTCGCGTCGAGCGGCGGCGTCGAAGGCAGCGGGCGGCGGCTCGGCGAGGATCGCCCGGGCCAGCGCGACGCCGAGATCAGGGGCCAGCGCGTCGAGCAGCTCGCTGGCCAGGCGCAGGGCGAGGTCGAGGCGAGCGACCCGCGAGAGGTGATCGGCGAGGACCACGATCGCGCCGCGCAGATAGCCGGCGTGGGACAGGCCGCGGATCCGCGAGTCGATCGCCGGCAGCGAGGCCCCGAGCTCGATCGCGTCGACCAGCTCGCGCAGGGCGGGCAGCTCGTCGGGGCTCGCGGCGCCCTCGCCAAAACGAGCGAGGATCGCTCGTGTGGCCGCGCGCATGGCCGTCTCGTTCGAGGCGCTCGAGTCGGCGTCGACGCTGGCCAGCGCGCCGAGCGAGCGCACCAATCCTGCGGGTCGAGTGGGGACGAGCGCGTCGGCCATGCCGAGCCGCAGGGTACTACGCGACGATCTCGATCTCGAAGGGCTCACCAACGCGGGGCTCGATTCGAAGCCGATCGTCGATCAGGAGCTCGACCGCCGCGCCGGGTCCGAGCGGCTCGCCGCGCAGCTGGACCCACGTATCGGCCGCGCAGCTCAACACCGGTCGGCCCTCGACGAACTCCAGGGTCAGGGGCCAGCGCTGATCCGGCGCCGTCCACAGCGGCCCACCGAGCGGCAAGAAGAGCGTCCAGGCGAAGCTCGGGCGATCGGGCAGCTCGGTGATCGCGGCCGCGCGCACGAGCGCGACCGGCCGGGCTTGGTCGCGCGGGTGATGGAGCGCGAAGCTGGTCGCGATGCCCAAGGCGAGCTCGATCGGATCGTCGCTGGGATCGAGGGTCCAGTCTTCGTCGAGCTCGATCGCTTGGCCGTCGACGAAGGTGCCGGCGCGCGAGCCGAGGTCGCGCAGCACGAGCGCGCCTTCGACCACCCGCAGCTCGGCGTGCTCGCGCGAGAGCGCGACCCCGTCGATCGTCACTTCGCAGTGGGGCGCGCGACCGATCCGGAGCCGCTCGCGGCCGATCACGCGGACCCGCGCCACGCCGAACTCGCCACGAACGATCACCCCGAGCTTGCCCTCGCGCGGGGTCTTGCGCTCGAGCTCGTGGAGCGCGGCGACCAGGGCAGGGCGGGGCTGTCGGCCGGCCTGCGCGGCGCTGCGAAAGTGATCGTCGAGCCGCGCGCGCGCCCAGGCACGGCGGCCGAGCGCGAGCGCCATCTCGACCTCGCGCTCGAGCTCGACCAGCTCGCGCTCGGCGTGCTCGCGCTCGTCGAGCTGTTGATGGACCGCCTCGAGCCGATCGATCTCGCCCGCGTCGGTGTAGGCCCGCGCCGCGCGAACCAAGAGCCCGAGCCGCTCGTAGAGCCGGCCCGCTTCACCGCCGCGCTGTCCGGCTTCGAGCGCTTGGGCGGCCTCGAGCACCAGCGCGCGCTTGCGGGCCCCGGGCTCGAGCCCCTCGGCGACGCGCAGCAGCGCCTCCCCGAGCGCGCGATGCAAGGCTTGGCCTTGGTCGCT
>JAMHUH010000520.1:0-6978 GCA_035904925.1 Nannocystaceae bacterium | reverse complement strand
CTTCGCCGCGCGCTGGGCCAACGCGCTGGTCGGTGGCTTGATCGGCGTGGTCACGCTCGCGCCCTACGCCTACTGGCGACGCAACCACGCCCATCACCACGCCCACCACGGCAACCTCGGCCGCGAGCAGCTCGGTGGGCTCGAGACGCTGACCCTCGCCCGCTACCAGGCGCTCTCGGCCCGGCGCAAGCTGGCCTATCGACTCTATCGTCACCCGCTGGTCTTGCTCGGGCTCGGGCCGATCTATCAATTCGGGCTCAAGCATCGGCTCCCGCTCGACATCCCGCTGCATTGGCGGCGCGAGTGGCTGAGCGTGATCGTCAACGACCTCGCGCTGCTCGGCCTGCTCGCGCTCGGCCTGCGCACGATCGGGCTGGCGCGCACGCTCTTGGTCTTGGCCGCGATCGCGGGCCCGGTCTGGATGCTGATGATCTCGATCGGGATCTGGCTCTTCTATGTCCAACATCAATTCGTCGACGCCTACTGGCGCTCGCCCGGCGAGTGGCGCTTCGTCGACGCCGGGCTGCGTGGCAGCAGCTTCTACGACCTGCCCGCGCCGCTGCGCTGGTTGACCGGCAACATCGGCTACCACCACGTCCACCACCTCGCGCCGAAGATCCCGATGTATCGGCTGCGCGAGTGTCATGCGGCGATCCCCGAGCTCGCGGCCGCGCCCCGCCTGAGCCTGCGCGAGAGCTTGGCCTGCGCGCGCCTCCGGCTCTGGGACGAGCAGGGTCAGCGCATGATCGGACTCGGGGCCTCGAGTGGCTCGGGGGTCACTCGCGGCGCAGCCGACTGACCTGCTCGTCGACGACCATCGTGCCGCTCTCGCTCGCCGCCACCGTGCTCGTCATCCCAATCATCGAGTCGCCGAGGACCTGGCGAACCTGCATTTGATCCGAGCTGCTCTCGTCGAGCGCCTGCGCGACCGAGCGCACCGCACTGGTCTCGCGCGGGGATGTCTGCGGCACGTCGGCGCGGGGTCGCGGCTCGGTGCCCGCGGGCGGCCGCGGCTGGCAGAGCCGCCAAAATCGAATGGTCTTGGCCGTCGCGCCCGTGAGTCGGACCAGCTCCTCGTCGCTCAGCCGAGCCAGCAGATCGAGGTAACGACACAGCACCCGGTTGACCTCCTCGACCTGCTGGCGAAGGGTCTCGACCGCCGAGGTCGGGGTCCGAGCGAGGCGCGAGAGCTCCTCGTCGCTCAGGCGGCCGAAGAGATCGAGGTAGGGCACCAAGCGATTGAGCGGGCTGTTGCTGCTCGCGGCCGGCGTCTTCTTGGGCTCGGCCTCGCGCGCGCGCGCCTCGGCTTCGGCTCGACTGACGCGGACTTGCTTGAGCGCGATCCGACCGATCGTGCTGTCAGGCGTCGACGTGTCGTCGGACGTCTCTTCGAGGAGCCCAACCTCCTCGTTTTGGGTGTCCGGATCTGCCAAGGCGGTGAGCTGCATCTTACCCACGACTGGAGGCAATGGGCGAATCTCGTGCAGATCCCCAGCTCGAACATCCGCGCTGGTGTTCGCTCGATGCTCGAATTCGGGCGACCACTGATCCTATGGCCACCCGTTGCGGCTTTGCCGAGCTGGTAGAGTCGGCCATGGCAAGCGCCCGACCGCTCCGACTCGCCGCGCTCGCGGGGATCGGCTCGCTCGCGGGCTGCTCGGCCAACCCTCGCAGCTGCGACCTCGAGGCCAGCGCGATCGTGCTCTACGCGACCGTGACCGACACGGACGAAGGCGTCGAGGTCGAGCTGAAGCTCGAGACCGGCGTCGACGTGGACGACTCGTCGGGCACCCCCTTGAGCTTGTGCACCGACGCGGGCGAGCGGCTCGAGGTCAACGGTCTGCCGGCCAAGGAGCAGCGCGTGCTCGGGCAGATCTACTACGTGATCGACTCGAGCGCTCCGATGGCGATCTACACGATCGACTACGTCCGCGACGAGGGGACGATCTCGATCGAGCTGGAGATGCCGCCGACCCTGGAGCTGCTCGCGCCCACCGAGGGGGCCGCGATCCCGCGCGCCGAACCGATCATGGTCAGCTGGACGCCGAGCTGGCCCGGCAACACGATCAGCTTGGCGCTCGAAGATCGGATCGGCTCGGACTGCCTCGCGGGCCTCGGCTACTCGACCGAGGTCGACGACCAGGGCCAAGCGACGATCGCCGCGAACATGCTCGAGGCGGGCAAGGACCCCGCGTCGGACTGCAAAGCCTGGATCTCGCTGACACGCAGCAGCGTCGCCGCGTACCCGAAGGAGCTGCACGAGGGCGGCAGCATCGAGGGCTACGTCAAGCGCCGGCGCGAGTTTCTGTCGAGCGGCTGAGCTGGACTGACGCCGAGCGATCTTGCACAGTCGAGCGCATGGCGAACTCCGAGACCGCCGCGCGCCCAGCCGGGCGCAAGCGCTTGAGCAAGGGCATGCTGATCCGGCTGGTCATCTTCGGGCCCTTGTTCGGCTACTTCGGCTGGCAAGCAGGTGCGCGGGCGCTGGCCGAGCGCGAGGCGGCCGACGCCGCGTTTCGCAAGGACGTCGCGACCTGGCTCGAGAGCCCGCCGGGGATGCCCGGCATGGTCGAGCTGATCCACGTCGGGCCGAACACGGAGCACGACGCCATGATCGCCCCGCCGCCTCCGGAGCCGCTTCCCGCCGAGGCGCCTACGGAGCCGCTTCCGGCCGAGGCTCCGCCCTCCCAGCCGCCGCCTTCGGAGCCGCCGCCTTCGGAGCCGCCGCCTTCGGAACCGCCGCCTTCGAATGCGCCCGACGTCGCGGTCGAGCCGACGAACCCCACGACGAGCGGAGCCCCGCAGCCATGACCAGCGAACGCAAGACCTTCTACCAAGAGTCCGAAAAGGCCCTGCGCCACATCGACGAAGTGCTCGGTGGGCTCGAGCTCGACGAGCTCGACAGCGAGCTCGCCGGCGACGTGCTGACCCTGAGCTTCGCTACCGGCAACCGCTTCGTGATCAACGCCCACTCGGCGGCGGGTCAGGTGTGGATGGCCGCCGGCACCGAGGCTTGGCACTTCGACCTCGACGAAGCGAGCGGGCGTTGGATCGCGAGCAAGACCGGAGACGAGCTGATGCAGACCGTCGCGCGGACGGTCGGCGCTCGGATCGGTCGATCGATCGAGCTCTAGTCGCGAGCTCGGGCGCCGCTCGAGCTTTCAGCGCCCGTCGAGCTGGCGCGGCACGGCGAGGTAAGGTGCCATCGCGTGGAGGCCCGGCAGATCGCGGACGTCGCCGTCGAGCCGCGCGACGATCAACATCAGCACGTCCTTGGGCAGCAGGGCGGCGAGCTTGCGGATGGCCCCGAGCGCGCGCGCGTTGCCGATCGCGGCCGCTTGCCGAACGCCGTGGAGGCTGGCCAGCAGCGAGCGCATGCCCTCGCGCTCGATGTGATCGAGGTCGCCTTGGAAGAGCGTCTGCAGGGCGCTGGGGATGTCGAGCTCGCCGGCCTCGGTGATGATCGAGAGCGGGTCGTTGGCGACCAGGCGCTCGTAGCTGCGGTTGAACACCGCGAGCCCGATCGGCACGCCGCGGCTGGTGATGCCCTGGGCCAGCGCTTCGGCGTCGGCGAGGTGGGTGGCGTCGGCCGAGCTGACCAGCACGAAGCTGGTGTCCTTGGCCCGGAGGATCTTCTGGGTCGCCTCGGCCCGCTCGTGGAAGCCCTCGCGCATGCCGTAGAAGGCGTCGAAGAAAGCGATGGTCTCGTCGGCCAGGTCCTTGCCGACGACGACTTCGAACAGCTTGGTCGCGGCCGCGCCCGAGCCCTGCATCAGCTTGGCCCGCCAGCCCGAGCCCTGCTTTTGCCCGGCGAACCACTTGACCACGCCCTCTTCGAGGAAGCTGGCGAGGCGCGAGGGCGCGTCGAGGATGTCGAGCGCGTTGCGGGCCGGCGGCGTGTCGAGCACGACCAGGTCGTAGTCGCCGGAGCTCATGACCTCGTAGAGCCGCTCCATCGCCAGGTAGGCGTGGCTGCGGGCCAAGGTCCCGGCCATCGCTCGATAGACCCGGTTGCGCAGGACCTTGTCGCGGGTCGCGTTGTCGGGCGCGACCCGGGCCATCAGCGAGTCCATGCTGGTCGCGTTGTCGAACATCGCGGCGTGGAGCGTGCCCTTCACCTCGACCCCGGCCGCCGCGAGGCTGGTGGTCGGGACCTCGCGGATTCGATCGTCGAGCCCGGTCAGGCCGAGCGCGTCGGCGAGGCGCTTGGCCGGATCGATCGTCAGCACCAAGGTCCGCCGGCCGAGCTCGGCGGCTCGCAGCCCGAGCGCGGCCGAGACCGTGGTCTTGCCGACGCCGCCGGGTCCGACCGCGACCAAGAGCTTGCGACTCAGCAGCAGCTCGTCGAGCGTGGTCATGCGCTGGCCTCCTCGATCTTGGCGACCAGCTGCTGGCCGACCTCGGCCAAGCCGGCGAGCCCGAGCGAGGCGTCGAAGAGGACCGGCAGCTCGATGATCGGCAGCGCGATGTCCTTGCGCATCCGGTTGATCTGGGCCCGGGCGTTGGCGTGCTGGCGCATCGCTCGACGGGCGAGCGCGACGTCGTCGACCAGCGTGTTCAAGCCGACCTCGGCCGCCCGCTGCCCGACGCGATCGAGCCAGCCGGCCTGGTTGGGCGAGAGCGGCCGCTCGGGCACTTGGTTGACGAAGAGCAGGCCGAGGTCGACGTCGCGCTGGCGAACCAGGCGCTGGTAGAGCTCGACGGTCTCTTGCGCCGGCAGCTCGCGCGGCAGCGTGACCAGGCTGAGCTGGGTCTTGCGCGGGTCCTTGAGCAGGCTCGAGAACCCGTCGATCAAGCGGCGCATCGGCCCGTCGCCGATCAGCCCGTTCATGACCGAGGGCAGGTTGAGCAGCATGATCGCGTGGCCGGTCGCGTCGAGGTCGACGAAGATCGGATCCCAGCGCGGCTTTCGACCCTCGCGCTCGGCCTCGAGCGTGCTGAGCTTGTTGAGGATCGCGACCTCGGACACCGAGGGCGCCGCGTGAAAGAACTTCTGCAGGGTCTTGTTGCGCATGACCGTGCGCGCGACCCTCTTCACCGGGATGTGCTCGACGAAGTACTCCTCGAGCGCCGATTCGAAGTCGAGGTTCATCGCCCACACGCCCTTGCCGACCTCGCGTGGCGTGTATCCGATCTCGCTGACTTCGAACACGCCTTCCATCGAGGCCCGGTGGCCGAGCTCGACGATCAGCGGGCGGCGACCTCGACGAGCGGCCTCGAGCGCCAACGCGGCCACGCAGGTGGTCTTGCCGACTCCACCTTTGCCGGTGAAGAGCAGCAGCCGGCGGTCGAGCAGTGTCGGGCGTGGGCTCACGGATAGCGGCCCGGAGGGGGGTCCGGGGGTCCGCGTGCGTACCCCAGGCACCCGCCGATGACAAGCGCAAGCGTTGGCGCTGCTACCCTCCCCGCATGCCGGGTCTCTCCGCATGGTTGCAAGCCGCGCGACCGCTCGCCGCGGCCAACGTCGCGGTCCCGCTCGCGCTCGGTCAGGTGCTCGGATTCGCAGCGACCGGCGAGTTCTCGTGGTCGCTCTTCGGCGCCGTCCAGCTGATCGGTGTGTTTCAGCAGCTCTTCATCGTGTTCGCCAACGACGTCGCGGACGTCGACGCCGACGAGCTGCACCCGCGGCCCTCGATCGTGTCGGGCGGATCGCGGGTGCTGCAAGAGGGCAAGCTGACGCTCGCAGCGCTCAAGCGTGCCGCGTGGATCATGCTCGCGCTCGCGCTCGCCCTCGCGCTCGGTCTGGCCTTGGTGTACTCGCGGGTCTGGCTGCCGGTCTTGGTCCTCGCGGGCGCCGGGTTGATGTGGGCCTACAGCTTCCCGCCCTTGCGAATGTCCTATCGCGGCCACGGCGAGCTGCTGCAGGGCCTCGGCGTCGGCGTGATCCTCCCGCTGGTCGGCTTCCATGCCCAAGCCGGCAGCTTCGCGGCCATGCCTTGGTTGGGGCTGCTGCCCTGCTTCTTGCTCGGCTGGGCCGGCAACGTGTTGACCTCGCTGCCCGACTACCTGGCCGACAAGCGAGCCGACAAGCGCAGCTATCCGGTTCGGCGCGATCAGTTCAACGCGCGTCGGCACGCGCTCGAGCTCTCGGCCCTGGCGCTCGCGTTCGGATGGTTGGTCGTGCCGGGCCTGCCCTGGTGGGCGCTGGCGATCGTGGTCGGCGTGCCGGCTGTGCCGCTCTTCTTCGCCCTGCGCCTGATGGGCACCGCCGACGCGGGCAACGACGCCGAGTGCTTGCGCTTCGTGCTGCTCGGCGCGGCGGTCGGGAACCTCGCGATGCTCGCGTGGATGATCGCGGCGCTGCTGCAGTACTGGCTCGGGTGAACGAGAAAAGCCGACCCGAAGGTCGGCTTTGCTGCCGTGACGGCGCTCGCTCAGCGACGCGAGCGAGGCGGCGAGCCACCGCCCGACGAGCGCGGCGGCGACGAGTGGCCACCACCGCCGCCCGACGAACGCGGGGGCGACGAGTGGCTGCTCCCGCCCGACGAGCGGCTCGGCGAGGACGAGCTCCCGCCCGACGAGCGCGAGGGCGACGAGTGGCTGCTCCCGCCCGACGAACGACTCGGCGAGTACGAGCTGCCGCCCGACGAACGGCTCGGCGAGGACGAGCTCCCGCCCGACGAACGACTCGGCGAGTAGCTCGGCGAGGACGAGCGGCTCGGCGACGAAGAACGGCTCGGCGACGAGGGCGTGACGGTCCGGTAGGTCGGGCCGCTCGAGGAGCTCGAGGGCGTGGTCGAGCGGCTCGGCGTGGTCGAGCGACTCGGCGCGCGCGGGTTCGGGTTGGTGCCGACGGTCGTCGGCGCCCGATGGACGCTCGTGCTCGGAGCCCGATGAGCAGTCGGCGGGGCGTAGGTCGGTCGCGTGGTCCCACCGCTCGCGTCGTGAATCTGCACGACCGAGGGCACCCGAGCGCGAGCCGGCTGCTGCTGCCGCGGCGAGGCGATCTCGGCCCGCGGCGTGGTCGGACGCGCGACC
>JAMHUH010000519.1:0-8891 GCA_035904925.1 Nannocystaceae bacterium | reverse complement strand
AGGGCGGGAGCCTGGCCGACCTGCCCTTCGGCGGGATCGAGGGGCTCGACAACGGGCTCGGCAACGGCGAAGAGGACTGGTACCAGATCGACTTCCCGATCGCGCTCGATGCCAACCGCCCGATCGCCGGCACGCCGACCATCAGCTTCGCGGTCAACGACGACGACGACTATCGCTTCGAGATCTATCGCGACTGCGGAGCCGAGGCCTACGGCCAGGGCCTCGCCTCGGAGTTCGGCTCCAACGCGCCGCCGCTGACCGAGTGGAGCTTCAACGACGTCGACCCCGGCATGTTCGAGCAGCTCGAGTACATGGAGATGGTCACGTGGCCGACCACCGTCTGGGTCCGCGTGTTCAGGTTCCAGAACGACGGCGCTTGCAACAACTACGTCCTGCAAGTCACCCGGCCCTGACGGGCTCGCGTCGGCCCGGCTTCAGCCCACCCGCTTCAGCCCGCCGTGGTCTGCTCGGCCAGCCACTTGTTGATCCACTTGGCGCTGTTGTTCCAGCCGCCGCAGACGTTCTCGGCCGAGGTCTTCTCGATCATGCCGCCGATGCCGAACATCTTGGACTCGACGCTGAACGCGGTGACCCGCTGACACTGGCCCTCGATCTTGTCGGTGATCCGCATCGTGCCTTCGATCTTCACCTTGTCGCCGAGCGCGGCGAGGATGATTTGCCAGCGGAACACGCCCGCGGCCTTGTCCCAGTCGCCGATCTCCTCGAAGCCGACCCGGCCGCCGAAGATCTTGACCAGCGGCTTGGGCACCTCGACCTTGGGGACCATCACCATTCGGCGATGCAGCACGCCCTCGCGCTCGACCTTCTCGGCCACGTCGCACTTGGGGAAGCCGAGCCCCTCGCAGTACATCTGGACGTTGAAGGCGTCGTCGAAGAAGAGCTCCCACATCCGGGCGGCCGGACAGTTGATGACGTGGACGAGCTCGTGACGCTGCATCGTGCTCGTGCTTACTCGATGGCGGCGCCTGGATTCAAGCGGGAAACTGCCCCGCCGGGCTTGCGCCGATCCCACTCGATCGGTCGGCTCGAAGGCGCGTTCAGCCGGTCCACGCTCGCTCCCAAGCGAGCTCCGAGATCCGGCTGCTCGGCTCGCCTCGCCTCGGATGACCGACGAGCGCTCGTTCGCAAAATCCAGATGGAAACGTGGGCATGGGTCACCTCCACCAGCCCGAGCCTCCGACGCAAACATCATCGTCGAAGCAACGAACATCGTCGACGAGTCTGCGATCGGCGACTGGAAACACGACGCAGCGAATTCGCGAGCCGACCGTTGCGTGGACGCGTGATGTCGATCCAACGTGGTCGGGCCTGACCATCGATGGTCGAGCTCGGCCATGCATGCGGCCCCCGAACTCGACGCGCGAGGTGATGGTCGCGCTGCCACGCTGGCATGGTCGATGCACATCTTCCCACCCATCGCTCGCGTCGACGTGCGAGAGCAAGGTTCGAATGCAGGTTCTCATCGCAGCGCATTGCAAGGGCACTCGTCGCTCGCTGGTTCGAGCGTTGAGGGAACTCGGCCTCACCCACGTTCATGAAGCCGGCAGCGCCGAGGAGGCGCTCGCGTTGACGACTCGGCTCGAGCCCGCGCTCGCGCTCGTCGACATCCAGCTCTCGAACGACCCGCTCGACACCAGCGGCCTCGATCTGATCGCCGCCTTGCGCATGCGTCGGCCGGTGATCGCCGTCGCGGTCGGACACGAGCCGAGCCTCGCCGAGATGCGCCTGGCCATGCGGGCGGGCGCGTCGGACTGGCTGAGTCGCGAGCAGGTCGCGGCCGAGCCGATCGCCCGCGTGCTCGAGGCCCTGCGTGGTCAGGCCAGCACCAGCGCCCGGGTCGAGTGGGCCCGACCAGCCCGCGAGCTGCCGATGATCGGCAACTCGCCAGCGTTGCAAGAGCTCCGGCGCTCGATCCTGCGGGTCGCCGACGCCGAGTACCCGGTCTTGGTCCGCGGGCCCTCGGGCGCGGGCAAGGAGCTGGTCGTGCGCGAGCTGCATCGCGTCGGGCCTCGTGCCGACGCGCCGCTGCTCGACATCAACTGCGGGGCCATCCCGGACCACCTGCTCGAGTCGCAGCTCTTCGGTCACAAGCGCGGCGCGTTCACGGGGGCCGATCGCGACCAAGAGGGCTACCTGACGGCGGTCGGCTCCGGCACGCTCTTCCTCGACGAGATCGCCGAGCTGCCGCCGCTGCTGCAGGCCAAGCTGCTGCGCGTGCTCGAGACCGGGCGCTTTCGGATGATCGGCTCGACCCACGAGCTGAGCTTTCGCGGCCGGGTCGTCGCGGCGACCCACGCCGAGCTCGAGGCGAGGGTCTTCAATGGGTCGTTCCGCGAAGACCTCTACTACCGAATGGCCGTGCTCGAGCTGCGAGTGCCGCCCTTGGCCGAGCGGCTCGAGGATCTGCCGATCCTGCTCGATCACTTCATCGAACAGCAAGGCCGCCGCTTCTCGCTCGCGGCCGACTCACTCGAGCTCCTGCTCGCGCATCGCTGGCCGGGCAACGTCCGACAGCTCCGCAACCTGGTCGCGCGCATGGCTCCGGTCTCGCGCGCGACGACCGAGCGCCTGCTCGAGCAACGCCGCCCGATCGAGCCCGAGTTCGACGCGCTGAGCAAGTTCGCCGAGTCGGTGCTCGGGCTCGCGATCGACGACAAGTTCAGCGCGGCCCAAGAGGCCCTGATCGAGCAGTCGCTCAAGCTCCACGGGGGCAACAAGAGCGCGGCTGCTCGCGCGCTCGGGATCCATCGCAAGGTGCTCGAGCGGCGGCTCTGCAAGTCGCCGCTGCTGCAGTAGTTCGGCGCTCGTCCGCGAACGACCACGAGTTGGACCGATTCGACCGCCCCTTCGCCCCGAGCCCGCCACACGCTTGACGAATCCGCTGGCACGAAGGCTGCAACCTCTCCGAACGAATCGAACCAGGCCACGACCATGAACGACTTCAACGACCGACACCTCGATCCTCGCGTCAGCACGGCCATCACCGAGATCAACACCATGGTCGTCGGCGCCGCGCCGGCCATGGCCAGCGGGCTCGAGTACCTGACGCTCGCCAACAGCCAGGCGCTCGCGGCCTACAACGCCGTCTTCGCCCAGCAGCAAGCGTGGATCGTCGGGCAGAGCTCGAGCGTCGCCGCGACGATCCGCCTGCTCGCGCGCTGAGCCGCGACCGCCTCGACCTTCCCGCTTCGATCTCGGCGTCGCTCGGCGGCGCCGGCACGACTCGCCGCGATCTTCGGCGGGCGATGAACGCTCGTCGACCCAAAACCACTTCGACACCACGTCGACCAACCCAGAAGGAACAAGACCATGGCAGACAGCACCGCTCCCACCACCGTCAACCCCCAAGTCACCGACGCCATCACGACGACCAACGTCAAGGTGCTCGGCGAAGCGCCCGCGATGGCGATCGGCAGCCTCTATCAGACCATCGCCAACTCGGTCGCGATGGCGGCCGCCAACGCGGTCTACGCCCAGCAGCAGGCCAACGTGACCTATCAAGCCGCGACCACGGTCGCCGTCAGCAAGCTGATCGGCGGCTGAGCCCGGGCCGCCGACGAGGACCCGAGTCATGGCCAACACACGCAACACCACGGCCCCGCAGGTCAGCGACGCGGTCACGACCACCGACACGATGGTGGTCGGCTCGAGTCCGGCCCAGTCCGTCGGCGGCCTCTACCAGACCCTCGCTAACGCCACGGCGATGGCCGCGGCCAACGCCGTCTTCGCCCAGCAGCAGACCTACATCACCTATCAAGCCGCGACAACCCAAGCCGTCGATCAGCTGCTCGCTCCGAGCCAGTGATCCGACCCGACGCAGATCGAGAAAGACAACATCATGGCAGACACCAGCACCGCTCCCACCACCGTCAATCCCCAGGTCACCGACGCCATCACCACCACCAACGTCAAGGTGCTCGGCGAGGCGCCCGCGATGGCGATCGGCAGCCTCTACCAGACCATCTCCAACTCCGTGGCGATGGCCGCGGCCAACGCCGTCTACGCCCAACAGCAGGCCAACGTGACCTACCAAGCGGCGAGCACGATCGGCGTCAGCAAGCTGATCAACCCGACCGGGGGCTGATCGACTCGCCGTCGACGTGAGCGGTCCGATCGCCGCCACGTCGACGGCCCCCACTCGCCTCGCGTGACGTCATGGCCGACTCGCCGATCGATCCTCGCATCATCGACGCGATCACCCAAGCCAACCTCGCGGCGCTCGCCAGCGCCCCGGCCGTCGCGCTCGCTTCCGCCTACCAGACCCTGGCCAACGCCGCGTCGATGGCCGCCCTCAACGCCGTCCACGCCCAACAACAAGCTTTCATCGCCCATCAGGCCGCGACCGATCGTGGGGTCGCGTTGCTGCTCGGGCTCATCCCCGACCCAAAGTGACGACCCTGGAGTCCCATCATGGCCGACAGCACCAGCCCCAAGCTCAACCCCCAGGTCGTCGAGGCGGTCAACACGACCAACACCGCGGTCGTCGGCGTCGCCCGTGGCCAGTCGCAGGCGCTCGCCTACGAGTCGCTGGCCAACGCGCTGCAGTTGATGATGCTCAACGTCAGTCAAAATCAATTCGGCTCGCAGAAGATCGAGATCGCGGCCGTGTCGGCCACGGTCGCCAAGATCATCGCGGCCGGGTGAGGTGAGCGATGCTCGAAGAATCCGTCCTGACCACGGTCGCCGCCATCAACTTGAGCGTCACCGGCACCTCGCCCACCACGGTCTCGCCGGGCGGTGGCGGTGGCGGTGGCGGGGATGCCGGTGAAGAAGAACCGACGCCCGAGGCGCCCGGCGACCCGCTCGTGCCCTTCAACCAGGCGCTCGGCCTCGCGACCCAGAACATCGCGCAGTCGGCCGCGCTCGCCGTCTCCGATGGCGTCGACATGATGCGCAACGTCGAGACGATCATGACCACGGCGATGGGCGTCGCGATGGCGCAATGGATCGCCAACCCGGCCAACGTCCTCTACCAACAGATCATCACCGAAGCCAGCACGCAGATCGCCAACGCGGCCGCCAACTTCACGCTGATCGCGACCGCGGCCCAAGGCGCCCTCAACGACTTCAAGCCCACGAGCAGCTAGGCAAGCCATGCACGCGATTTCACCGAGCCCCTCCCCTTCGTCGCGTTCGTCGTGCGACGGGATCATCGACGCCGAATTCGTCGAGCGTGACGCCAGCTCGGCGCCGCCGAGGATCGACCCTGCGCCGCAGCGACTGGCGCTGAAGATGGGCCCGCGCGCCCAGCCTTCGCTCTTCGATCTGCCGCCCGAGCTCGACCCGCGCCGGCTGATCGAGGCCCAGCGCGAGGCCCTGGCCCACATGCTCCACGTGCTCGAGCACGGGCCACCCGCGCCCGATCCCAACGCGCCACCGCCTCCGCCGCCCGAGACCCCCGAAGAGTTCCTCGAGCGCAGCATGGCCCTGCTCGATCGCCACATCGAATCCCTCGACGCCAACCTCGAGCGCATCGTCGGCCGGCAATGGCTCGGCGGCGGCGTGCAGGAGCGCAAGCCATGAGCAGTTCCACCGGCCCTCAAGCAACCGTGCTCTTTTGCGTGTCCGACAAGGGCAACAGCGTGTGCCTGTCGTGGAACAAGCAGACTCAGCAAGCCTCGTTCCTCGTCCAGCTCGACAACATCAACGTGCAGCCGACGAGCTTGGCCACCAACACCGTCTCGGTCCAGGCCCAAGTCCCGCTCGACAGCTACCAGACGGCGCGCGACATGGCCTGTTGGATCATCACCAACGTCACGACCAAGCCGATCGAGCCCTTCCCCTGCCCGGCCGTGATCCCGCAGATCATCGCGGCCTTCGGCGAGGACGCGCTCGAGCTCGCGGCGGCGGTCAAGGCCGACTCGGGCAAGCCGGAGTCGGGCAAGCGGGGGCGCTCGTGAACGCCGCGGCGCCGAGCTACCTCGCGCCCTACGATCAAGCGATCCGAGCCCACGGCTGCGACTTCCCGGCCCTGCTCTGGGCCGACCCAGCCGGCCAGGCGCTGCGCTTCGCGGTCCTGGCCAGCGTCGCGCCGATGGCCGAGCGACGGATCGCCGACCTCGGCAGCGGCAAGGCCGATCTGCTCGACTGGCTGGTCGCGCACGACGTCACCTACGCCCACTACTTGGGCGTCGAGGCGATGGCCGAATTCGACGCGGCCGCGCGCGATCGGGCCCGGGCCAAGCAGCTGCCCGACGCGGCGTTCGTGCGCGCCGACTTCGTCGCCGATCCCACGCTCTTCGATCGGATCGTCGGCGAGCACGAGCTCGACACGCTGGTGTTCAGCGGCTCGCTCAACACCCTGACCGAAGCCCAAGCGCTGGCCGTGCTCGAGCGCGCCTGGCTGGCCTTGGCCGGACGCCCAGGTGCGAGCTTGGCCTTCAACTTCTTGGTCTCCGGCACCTGGCCGCAGCGCGCGACCGATCTGCACCGCCGCGATCCTTGCACATGGTTGGCCTGGGCGCTCGCGCGCACGCCCTTGGTCGTCTACTGCCAGTACTACCTCGGTGGTCACGACGGCACGCTGGTCATGGTTCGGCCGGCCTGACTCCGCGTGCGGGAGCAGATTGAACCCACCAGCTCGGAGCGTAGAGCGGACATGCCAGCGCCCAAACTCGTCACCTTCGTCCACGAACTCTCGACCTGGTATCCGCCCGGACAAGCCGTCGAAGACCTCCTGACCCACATGGGCAGCTACACCCACGTGATCTTGGGCGGATGGACCCCGGCGACGCCCCGCGACGCGGCGGCGGCCTGGGCCGATCCCAACACCATCCCGGCCGACGCGATCGATCGCTTTCATGCGCTCGGCATCGAGGTCGTGGTCGCCGGTGGCGGAGCCCACGACGACCCGATCCTCGCGGACCCGGGCGGCGGGGCCAGCTTCGGCCGCCGCTTGGCCGAGTTCGCGCGCGAGCATCAGCTCGACGGCGTGCAATTTCACATCGAGTCCTTGGCCGGGTTCGAACGTGGCTGCGCGACCGACTGGCTGATCGCCGCCACCAGTGCCGCGCGCTCGGTCTTGCCGGCCGCGAAGATCAGCCATGTCGGGCCCGCGCCGGCCTTCGCCGATCTGTTTCGCGACAGCTACCTGGCGGTCGAGCACGCTTGCGGGGCCGCGATCGACTTCTACGCGGTCCGCTACTTCGACTGTGGGGATCCAGCCCGCCATCAGACCAGCCGTTGGGATGACTACGAGAGCCTGTTTCAGCGCGCCAGCGGCTGGGCGAGCCGGACCGCGATCGACGAGCTGCACGCGGCCGGGATGCCGCTCGACAAGCTGGTCGTCGGCAAGCCCTGCACGCCCAGCGACGCGCGCGTCGCCGGCTACGTCGCGCCCGAGCGGCTGGCCGAGCTGGTTCGACAGCGTCGATCGTCGGGGGCCCAGCTCGCCGGCCTGATGGGCTGGCACTGGGCCTCGGACCGCAAACAATTGGCCGGCGCTTGGAGCCGCAGCGTCGGCCAGCCGCTGCGCTGACGAGGCGAGCCATGACCAACACCAACGACACGATCGCGACCGAGTACCTGTGCTTCACCGAGCAACGCAACAAGATCTGCGTCGGCTGGGACGGCTGCAAGGGCAGCTTCGTGATCACGCTCGAGGGCTACGTCGTGACCCTGCCCAAGTGCGATCAGATCCAGCTCGCCGGCGGCACGATCATGGGCAACGTCGACGTCAACGCGACCATCGACATCTCGCCTTGCCAGGCCCGCGCGCTCGCGTGCTGGCTCTTGCAGGCGCTCGACGAGTGGCCGCCGCCGAGCGAGCAGCGACGCTTGGGTCGGGGCTGAGCCGAACTCGGCCAACGCTTGGCCGAGTCCGACCAAGCGGCTCGGGCCCGAGCCGAGATTCTCGCCCGAGATACAGCCCGCCTCGCTGGCACGCGCATTGCTGAGCCGAAGCGAGGAGCACCATGAGCCTCGCCAAACTCGACCACGCACTGACCCTGCTTCATCGACGACATCTCAACGGCACGCTGAAGGGCCGCGACGAAGTCCACCCCGTCCACGCGTTCTTCAGCTCGGGCGAATCGCTGGCCAACGTGGTCAGCGACGACGAGGTCAAGATCCTGATTGCGAGCCGCTCGGCCAAGCGAGTCGCGGCGCATGTCGGCCAGCTCGGCGGCACCAGCGAGCAGATCGACGATCGCCACTTGATCGCGACCGTGCCGATCGCTCGCCTCCAAGACCTCGCCGATCACCAGGACGTGATCTCCTGTGCTTGTGACGGCGAGCTCCAGACCGAGCTCAACTTGGCCGCCGCCGCGATCCAGCTGACGACCGGCCCCGACACCCGCGCTCGCTTCTTCCCCAACTTCACCGGCAAGGGCGTGCTGGTCGGGATCCTCGACACCGGCATCGACGTCACGCACCCGACCTTCGGCAATCGAATCGTCGCGTACTGGGATCAAGCCAGCGACGAGCGCTTCGGCCTCGACGGGCGCCCGCTCGCCGAGGCGGCCGCGCTCGCGCCCGACACCTCGGGCCACGGAACCTCGGTCGCCAGCGCGGCCGCGGGCAGCGGCGCGGGCTCGCCCAACGGGCTCTTGGTCGGCATCGCGCCCGAGGCCCAGATCGCCGCGGTCAAGCTCGGCAAGGACATCTACACCAGCAGCATCGCCGCCGGGCTTCGCTGGCTGCGCGAGGTCGCCAACAAGCTCGCGCTGCCGCTGGTCACCAACATCAGCAGCGGGACCAACGACGGCGGCCACGACGGCACGACCATCCTCGAGCAGATCATCGATCAGGTCACCGGGGCGGGTCGGATCGTGGTCAAGTCGGCCGGCAACAACGGCACCAAGGATCTCCACGCGATGACCGAGCTGGCCGGGTTGCCGTGGTCGGCCCAGGTCAACGCGGGCATGCGCTCG
>JAMHUH010000518.1:0-9997 GCA_035904925.1 Nannocystaceae bacterium | reverse complement strand
CGCAGCGGCTCACGCAGCGCGAAGATGCCTTGCAGATCGTCGATCGCGTGCTTGGTCTCTTTCTTTTCCCCGTCGATCAGCCCGACGTACTTGCGCGAGCGGTTGAAGTGCAGCCGGCACAGGGTCTTGCGGTTGCTGGCGTCGACGATGACCGCGAAGTAGGTCTTGCTGTCGCGGTAGCCGACGCGCTCGGGGGCCAGGATGTCGCAGACGATCGCGCGGATGATCTGAAAGCCGTCGAGCTCCTCTTGGGTGGTCTCGATCCCATCGCCCGTGCCCTCGGCTTCGGCGGCTGCGATCGCGGCCGCCTCGGCCTCGGCCTTGGCCGGCGCGCTCGAGCTGGCCTCTTCGCTCCGACGCAGCGAGGAGTCTTCCCGCTCGAGCGCCGAGCGCAAGCGGTCGCTGACGCGATCGCTGACCAATTGCGCGAGGGTGTACTTGACCAGATCGGCGAAGTGCTCCTTGGCCGATTGCATGAATCGGCCGTTGGGGTTGGCTCGCTGAAAGAAGAAGCGCACGAAGTCGTCGTCGGGCTGCTCGAATTGGGCCTCCAAGGTCGACCGAATCTCGCGCATGAACTTGAGGTCGCTGGCCGTGGCCAACATGTTGTCGAGATCGAATTGCGACTTCGACAGCTTCGCGACCTCGGCGATCAGGTTGTCCCGCACGTTGAACAGGTCGACCTCGAGGAAGGGCTTCTCATCCATCTTGTTGGGCTCTTCGAGATCGGAGAAGAACCGATAGACGACCCCGTTGGTCAAGATGGCGATGCGGGCTTTGGTGACCGTGAAATAGCGAAAGAGTTGGTTCGAATGGGCTAAGTCGAGCTCCGCGCGTGACTTCTTGGCTTCGACCAGCATGATGACCTCGCCGTTGCGGCGAAGCGCATAATCGACCTTTTCGCCCTTCTTGATCCCGACGTCGGCGGTGAACTCGGGGATCACCTCGTCGGGATCGAAGACGTCGTAGCCGAGCGCGGCGATGAAGGGCATGACCAGGGCGTTCTTGGTCGCCTCTTCGGTCTCGAGCGCGTGGGCAGTCTTCTCGGCCTTGGCGGCCAAACTCTTGATTTTGTCTTCGAAGGTCATGCGGGGTCCAGAGCGCGTGGTCGAATCGCCAGGATAGCGCGCCTCACCCGCGGCCGTCGAGATCAATCTCGCGGCGCGATCAAGGCGTCGCGCAGCAGCGGATCCCGGTGTTCGCGTTGCGATACGACCGGGCCCGCTTGGCGTCGATCGAGCAACGCAGCACGGAAGCCCCGCTGAAATACGATCCACCGCGATAGCGGCATTCCTCGGTCTCGTCGTCGGTCATCGGCGAGTCGGCGCAGCCCGACTCCCACTCCCAGACGTTGCCGCTGAGATCGAACAAGCCGGGCTGGCCGCCCTCGCAGCCGGCGAGCGAGGCGACCGGAGCGAGGGCACCGAGGCCCGCGTCGACGCCGTTGCAGGCCTGCGGGTCATAGGCGTTGCCATAGGGATAGGTCTGCGCGCCCGAGTCGGTGCAGGCCGCGAACCACTCGTTGGTGTTGGGATTGTCGAAGTCGGCCAGCGTGGCCGCTTGGCCGCCGACCAAGCCGCAGATGTGACCGCCCGCCCAGGTGCAGTAGGCCGAGGCGTCGCACCAGTCGACGCTGGTCACCGGCAGGTCGGGGTTCTTCTGCGACTGCGAGCCCCAGCTGTCGGGCGTGAAGTCGGCCTTCCAGGTGCAGGTGTCGGGCAGGCCCTCGAGGCCGAAGTCGACCGCGAGGAACTCGGTGTATTGGCCGATCGTGACCTCGGTCGCGCCGATGCTGAAGTCGCCGAAGTCGATGAACTCACCGTCGGGGCAGGCGCCGCAGCCCGGCGTCCCGCAAGCGCCGACGCAGACCTCGTTGCCGGTCGTGCCGGTGTCCGACGTGCTGCCCGTGTCCGACGTGCTCCCCGTGTCCGACGTGCTCCCCGTGTCCGACGTGCTCCCCGTGTCCGACATGCTCGTGGTCTCGGCGCTGGTGCTCGCGCTCTCGCTGCCGGACATGCTGGTCGAGCCGCCCTCGGCTTCGGTGCCGATCTCGTCGGCCGAGGCGAAGGTGCCCGACTCGTCCGCGACTCCGCTGCCGCTGACGCCGTCGGCCAGGCGATCGCTGCACGCGAGCGGGAGGCTCGAGATGGCCAGACAAGCGAGGGACGTGAAGCGGAGACGAAGGCGAGAGACCATGCCGACAGTATGCCCGAGCAGGCCTCGCGCGGCTGCTTCGACGCCAACGCGTGCATGCGCGAGAACAGCCACAAGCGGCTGACTGCCGAGTCAGCCGCCCGCGGCTGAAATCGAGCGTCAGCGCGAAATCAAGACGGCCTTGCTGCGCAGCAGTGTCGCGTTGAGCAGCAATGCCAGGATCCAAAATCCGATGCTCAACCAAGGGATGCCCCAGATCGCGATGGGCAAGCCCGCCACACCGATGACCGCCGTCCCACACGCGACGAAGGTGATCGAGATCGCGGCCCGGATCGAGCGACCCACCCGGAGGTCGGCGGCCTTGTGCTGGATCTCGAGCGTCTCGTCGCTGGTCCCGAAGCGGAGCTTTCCGGCTTGCAGATGATCGAGCAGCATCGGCACCGCGGTCGGGATGCTCCGGGCCATGCCCGAGAACGCGACCAGGTCGCGGATCGCCTGCTGCTTGAGCCGCTCGGGGCTGTAGCGCTCGGTGATCATCTCGGTGATGAAGGGCCGGGCCAGCTCGATCGGATCGACGTCGGGCGCGAGCGCCTTGGCCAACCCTTCGGTGGTCAAGATCGCCTTGAACATCATCGTGAAGTCGGTCGGCATGCGCACGTCGTGGCGTGCGGCGCCCTCGACCAGCTGCTGGAAGAGCCCGCCGATCTCGATCTGCGAGAGCGGGACCCCGACCAGGTATTGCTCGGCCAGCGCGATGCAGTCGGCCTCGAAGGCCGGATAGTCGACCGGACCCTGCGGGATCGCCAGCGAGTAGAAGGTCCGCGCGAGCAGGTCGAGGTCCTCGTTGATGACCGCGTGGATGATGTCGATGACCTTTTCTTTGCGGCTCGGCGAGAGCCGCCCGACCATGCCGCAATCGAGCAGCCCGAGCCGGCCGTCCTCCATCAGCAAGATGTTGCCGGGGTGAAGGTCGCCGTGAAAGAAGCCGTCGACGAAGAGCATCTTGTAGGCGACGTTGAAATAGCGACGAACCAGGTCGTCGGGCGCGCGGCCCTCTTCGATGACCTTGTCGAATTTCCGCCCGTCGATGTACTCCATGGTCAGCACCTGATCGGTGCTGAGCTGCTTGTAGACCGCTGGCACGTGGACGTCGGGGTGGCCCTCGAAGTTGCGCCGGAAGCGGTCCATGTTGCCGGCTTCCGTCCGATAGTCGAGCTCTTGCGCGAGCGACTTGGCGAAGCCGCGGACCATGCCGCGCAGGTCCATGATGTGGGCCTCGGGGAAGGCCTCTTCGAGGTAACCGGCGATCGTGTGCAGGATGTTGAGGTCGCTCTCGATCTTCGAGCGAATGTCGGGACGCTGAATCTTGAGCACGACCCGCTGGCCCTCGAGCACGACGGCCTCGTGGACCTGACCGATGCTGGCCGAGGCCAGCGGCGCCTCCTCGAAGCGCTCGAATTTGCTGCGCCACTCCTTGCCGAGGTTGCGCTGCAGCTGGCTGTCGATGTCGGCGAATTCGATCGCCTCGACCGCGTCTTGCAGGGTCTGCAACTCGACGATGATCGACTCGGGGATCGCGTCGGGCCGGGTCGAGAGGATCTGCCCGAACTTGACCCAAGTCGGACCGAGCAAGGTCAAGGCTTTGACCAGACGCTTGCCGGTGTCGGGGCTGTTGAGCGCCGCGCGACCGGTGTCCTCGCCCTGGTGATCGATCTGCAGCTCGCGCCGGAGTCGAAGCTGGGCGACCACCCAACCAAAGCCGTGGGTGATGAACACCTGGGCGATCTCGCGGAAGCGAGCGACGTCCTTGGCCGTGGTTGCGAGCGCGCGCGAGGAGTGAACGATGGTGCGAAGGACCGACACGGAGCGCGCGGAGCATATCAGGCCGAGCGCGACTTGGCGCTCGCCCCTGACTGCCGTACCTTCGAGCGACCATGGTTTGGCGATCCAACTCGCGGCCCTCGCAGCCCGCCTCGCGGCCCTCGCGGCCCTCGCAGCCCGCTCGCGCTGCGCTCGCGTTGGTCCTGACGCTCGGCTGCTCGCGCGAGCAAGTCGAGGACGAGGCCCGCGAGGCTGGCGACAAGGCCAAGCAGGCTGGTGAGGACTTGGCCGAGCAAGCCGGCGACAAGACCCGCGCGCTGGCCAACGACGCCAGCGGCAAGGCCAAGCGCTGGTGGGCCGACGAAGTGCCCGACAGCGGCGAGCTCAGCGACAAGGCGCTCGCGCTGGTCCGCGAGGGCGCAGACGCGGGCGGGGTCGAGTCCTTCGTGACGCGCGGAGTCCAGCTCGCCCCGGTCGCGGTCGAGGTCGCCAAGACCCTGCACTCGGTCGTCGATGGCGACACCGTGATCGAGCCGGTCGTGCAAAAGGTCGACGACGACGCGGCCAAGGCCGAGCTCGACGCCAAGATCGCGGACATGCCCCGGGTCGAGGCGATCGAGGGCGTGAGCGTCGGGTTCAAGGACATGAAGCAGTACGACGTCGGCGGTCGGACCAGCGAGTCGGCCTACCTGGTGCTCTGGCGCCGCGAGGATCACCTGCTCGGCTTCGTCTATCGCTCGCACCACCGCGTCGACGTCGACACCCTGGTTCGCCAGACGCCGCGGCTCATCGGCTTGGTTCAAGGAGCGCTATGACAGCGCCCGATCGCGCCGGGCTCGAGCGCAAGCTGCTGCGGCGGATGTCGCAGCTCAACCGCGAGTTCACGCTGATCGAGCCGGGCGACCGCATCATGGTCGCGATCTCGGGCGGCAAGGACTCGTGGGCGATGCTCCACCTGCTGCGCGCCTACGAGCGGGTCGTGCCCTTCGCCTACGAGTTGATCGCGGTCAACCTCGACCAGGGCCACCCCGGCTTTCCGATCGAGGTCTTGCGCGGCCACCTCGAGGCCGAGGGCTTCGAATATCGCTTGATTCACAAGGACACCTATTCGGTCGTCCAGGCCAACACCGCCGCCGGCAAGGCCTATTGTTCGCTCTGCTCGCGGCTGCGTCGCGGCATCCTCTACGACGTCGCGGTCGAGCTCGGCGCCAGCAAGATCGCCCTGGGCCACCACCGCGACGACGTGATCGAGACCCTGCTGCTCAACCTGTTCAATTCGGGTCAGCTCAAGGCGATGCCGGCCAAGCTGCATTCCGACGATGGTCGCAACACCATCATTCGCCCGCTGGCCAGCTGCGCCGAGTCCGAGATCGCCGAATACGCCCGCTTGGCCAACTTTCCAATCGTGCCTTGTGATCTGTGCGGATCGCAGCCCAACCTCGAGCGCAAGAAGGTCAAGCAATTGCTGGCCACGCTCGAGCTCGACAACCCGCGAATCCGCAGCCACATGATCGCCGCGGTCGCCAACGTCAAGCCCTCGCATTTGTGGGACAAGCAATTGTTGGCGGGCGCGGTCGGCCGCGGCGCCGATCCCTTCCTCGATGACGAGGGCGAGGACGCCTTGCTCGCGCCGACCCGCCTGCTGAGGCCCAGCTGAGGCCCTGCGAACTCATGAACCACCGAGCAAACACCACGCGGCGACGAGCGATCCGCACCACCCTCGCGCTCGCCTTCGTCCTGCTCGCGGGCGCGGGCGGGAGCTCGTGCACCTGCCAGAGCCCCGTGCCCGAGGTCGAGCCCGTCACGATCTATGTGGTTCGCCACGCCGAGAAGCAGGCGATGTCGGCCGACGCGAGCGAGGCCGAGAAGAAAGATCCACCCTTGGCCCGGATCGGCCAGCTGCGCGCGCTCGGGCTGGCCGACGATCTCCCGCTCACCGAGCTCGACGCGGTCTACCTGACCGACTTCGCCCGCTCGCGCCAGACCGCGTCGGCGGTGCTGGCCGTGACCGGGATCGAGCCAATCATCTATCCGCCCGGCGACACGGCGGGGTTGGTCGCGCGCCTGCGCAAGCGGGCTGGCGACCAGGTCTTGGTGGTCGGTCACTCCAACACCATCCCGCCGCTCTTGCAGCAGCTCGGCGTGGTCGAGCCCGTGACGATCGACGAGCTGCAGTACGGCGATCTGTGGGTCGTGACCCTGCCCACCGAGGGCCCGGCCAAGCTCGAGGTCCGCCGTTACGGCGAGCAGCCGCCGCGGCCCGACAGCCCACGCTGAGGCCTGCGCGAGCTTCGCAGAGCACGACTTTCGTGCTATGAAGGCAGTCTGGTGACGGATTCGCCTCCTCGCACGCGGCCCTCCGGGTCGCGTGGCCTGCTCGCCCGCTTCGCCTTCGCGCTGCTCTTCGCGCTCGGCCTCGTGTTCACGAGCGCGTCGACGGTCGAGCGCGAGCGCGAGCAGGTGATCGAGAGCGAAGGCGGCGAGGACAGCAAGTCGTCCGTCGACGCGAGCGTGCAGGCCAACACCTCGCGCCGCGCCTCGCTTGGCGCGAGGCCACGGCCACGCGCCATTCGGATGCCCCGCCCGCCCCGCAGGTTCGCGCCTCGAGGACCGGCGCCGCCACGTCGGAGCTGGAACCGACCGCGACGAAGCGCGAGCGCCGACGACGACGACGACGAACTCGGCTGAGCCCCGACCTGCCGCTTCGGCAGGCCACGCTCGCCTCGTTTCGCTCGCTTCGTCTCGCTCGCTTCCTGCTTCGTCATGCTCGAGTTCACTTCGTCCATCTCCCGGCTTTCATCCTCGCGTCTCGCAGACCAATCGCTCCGCGCGCAAGGAGCCCGCTCGTGAGCGCCTCCGCGAATTCCGGCCACCCGCTCGCCCGCGACCTGGCGGCCAGCTTGGTCGTGTTCCTGGTCGCGCTGCCGCTCTGCCTCGGGATCGCGCTGGCCTCGGGCGCGCCCTTGATCGCCGGGGTCATCAGCGGCGTCATCGGTGGCATCGTGGTCGGAGCGCTGAGCGGATCGCAGACCTCGGTCAGCGGTCCAGCGGCGGGCTTGACCGCCGTCGTCCTGGCCCAGATCGCCGCGCTCGGCTCCTTCGACGCCTTCTTGCTCGCGGTCGTGTTCGCGGGCCTGCTGCAGATCGGCTTGGGCCTCGCCCGCGCCGGCGCGCTCTCGTCCTTCGTGCCGACCAGCGTGATCAAGGGCCTGCTGGCCGCGATCGGGGTGATCCTGATCCTCAAGCAGATCCCGCACGTGCTCGGCCACGACAGCGATCCCGAGGGCGAGATGGCCTTCGAACAGCCCGACCACGAGAACACCTTCTCGGAGCTGCTCGAGATCCTCGGCGACCTCCACCTCGGCGCCGCCGCGATCGGTCTGATCTCGCTCGCGCTGCTGGTGCTGTGGAGCCGGAGCAAGCGGCTGGCGAAGTCGCGGGTCCCGGCTCCGCTCGCGGTCGTGCTGCTCGGCCTCGCCATGGCCCTCGGCTTCGAGGCGCTCGGCGAGCCTTGGGCGATCTCGACCAGCCACCTCGTCCAGGTTCCGGTCGTGGGCGAGGCCGGGCTGCTCAGCCTCCTGCAAGCGCCCGACTTCGGCCAATGGTCCAACCCGGCCGTCTACACGGCCGGCGTCACGATCGCGATCGTCGCCTCGCTCGAGAGCCTGCTCAACCTCGAGGCCGTCGACAAGCTCGACCCCGAGCAGCGCCGCTCACCAGCCAACCGCGAGCTGCTCGCCCAGGGCGCGGGCAACATCCTCGCCGGCCTGCTCGGCGGAATCCCGGTGACGGCGGTCGTCATCCGCGGCTCGGTCAACATCGACGCGGGCGCGGCGACCAAGCGCTCGGCGATCTTCCATGGGCTGCTCTTGTTCGGCTCGGTCGCGCTGCTACCGACCTTGCTCAACCGGATCCCGCTGGCCAGCTTGGCCGCGATCTTGCTGATCACCGGCTTTCGCCTCGCCAGCCCCAAGTTGATCCGCGCGATGTGGGCGAGCGGTCGCGACCAGTTCATCCCCTTCGCCGCGACCGTGCTCGCGATCGTGTTCACCGACATGCTGATCGGCCTGGGCATCGGCATCGCCATCAGCCTCGGCTTCATCCTGCGCCGCCACGCTCGTCGGCCGCTGCGACGGATCGCCGAGAAGCACCTCGACGGCGAGCTGCTCCACATCGTGCTGCCGGCCCAGCTCAGCTTCCTCAACCAGACCGCGCTCGAGCGGACGCTCGAAGGCATCCCGCGCGGCAGCCAGGTCCTGCTCGACGCCGAGAGCACCGAGTACATCGACCCCGACGTGCTCGCGCTGATCCGCGAGTATCGCGACGTCCGGGCCCCGGCCCGACGGGTGCGCTTGTCGATGATCGGCTTTCACGAGGACTACCAGCTCGCCGACGAGATCCTCTACGTCGACTACTCGACCCGCGAGCTGCAAGACCGGGTCACGCCCGTGCAGGTGCTCGACATCCTGCGCGAGGGCAACCAACGCTTCTGCGCCGGCCAGCAGCTCAACCGCGACCTCGCCCGCCAGGTCGACGCGACCGCCAAGGGCCAGCACCCGCTCGCGGTCGTGCTCAGCTGCATCGACTCGCGCACGCCTGCCGAGCTGGTCTTCGACATGGGCCTGGGCGACATCTTCAGCGTGCGCGTGGCCGGCAACGTGATCAGCGAGAAGGTCCTCGGCAGCATGGAGTACGGCTGCGCGGTCGCGGGCGCCCGGCTGGTGGTCGTGCTCGGCCACACTCGCTGCGGCGCGGTCACGGCCGCGGTCGAGCTCAGCGGCGCGAACAACATCTCCGAGCTGACCCAGTGCCAACACCTCGAGCCGATCCTCCACGGCATCCAGCGCGGGGTCGGGCTCGACGCGGACTTCGACCGGGGCGATCCCTTCGAAGCCTGGGCGCCCGAGCGCAAGCGCAGCTTCATCGACGACGTCGCCCGGCGAAACGTGATCAGCGTCGTCCAGCAGATCGCTCATGAGAGCGAGACCATGGCCAGGCTCTTGGCCGCGGGTCGGATCGCGATCGTCGGCGTGCTCTACGACGTCTCCAGCGGGTCGATGGAATTCCTGACCGACCACGCGCTCGGGCTCGCGGCCGACTGAGCCCGCGCTTCAGCGCGAGCGACAGCGACTCGCCGCCGCCTCGTCGCCGTGCACGTCGAGCGCCCGCGCGAGCCCAGCCCAGCTCGCCGCGTCCAGCTCGAGCTTCGCCTCGGCGTCGAGATCGAGCTCGGCGAAGAGCTGCGCGGCGAGTCGGTTCATGCCGCCATGCAGGGCCAGCTCGATCGCCGAGCTCGACGCGACGATCGCTTCGTCGCCGCGGCCGAGCGCTCGCAACACGCGAGCGCGCTCGGCCGGCAGCGCGGGCGCGCGTGGATGCGAGGGCGCGAGCGCGTCGAGTTTGGCCAGCGCCTGCGCGTGATCGCCTCGAGCCGCGAGCTCGCGGACCAAGGCCAGTTCGGCCAGCAATCCAGACGCGAGCCCAGGCACGGATTTTTGGGGATCCGAAGTCGAGCCCGAGCCCGCCACGATCGCGCCGAGCACCCGCAAGGCCTGCTCGGCCGGGAGCGCGCGAAGGTCGGGGACCGAGCGTTCACCAAAGCGCTCGGCATGGTCGACGAAGCGGACGAGGGCGAAGATCAGCACGCCCAATGCCGCCCCCAACAACGTTCCGAGGAGGCCGAGGAGCGGTCCACCCTTCGCCCAGCCGAGCGCCCCGCCGCCGATCATGCAGGCCAGCAAGGCCAAGATCGCGAAGACCGCCCGGCCGCCGCCGAGCACGTTCGCGGGTTCGTCTTCAGCCTCGGCCAATCGCCGCCACTTTACCAGTCCGCGGGCCCGCGCTCGATCGCGTTGTGCTCGACGTGCTGTGTTCGATTGTCTCGACGCCAGGGCCGGCATTGGTAGATGCTGGGCGCCTCGATCCCCGAAGAGCCCACGATGCACCGACGAATTATTTTCACTTCCACGATGCTCTCCCTCTGTGTGGCGCTGACCGCCTGCTTCGACAAAGGCGACAACGC
>JAMHUH010000517.1:0-3329 GCA_035904925.1 Nannocystaceae bacterium | reverse complement strand
CACTTGGAGACCCGCAGCTTCCCCTTGTTGATCTGGTCGGTCGCGCTGGTCGAGCAAGACTACTTCGACAAGTCGCGCTTCGACGCTCGCGGCCAGCTCGCGACTGCGGCCGATCAGCTCGGGCTCTACCTGCCCGAGTTCTTCGGCGAGATCGTCGGCGAACAATTGAAGGTGACCGTCCGCTCGCGGACCCAGGAATTCCCGCTGGCCGAGGTTCACGATCTCGCGACCGCGGCCGACTTGCTCGAGCATGTGCTCGAGTTCTCGGCCGAGGTGCTCTCGCTCGAGGACGAGCCGCTGCACGAGCTCGAGTACGCGGCGATCAACGGGTTCTTGTCGCCGCTCGATCCCCACACGATCCTGTTGACGCCCGAGGAGAACGCCGAGCTCGGGATCAAGACGCGTGGCCACTTCGGCGGGATCGGGGCCGAGATCCGCGGCCAGGATCGCCGGGTCGTGGTCGTCCGGGTCCTGCCGGACTCGCCCGCGCAAAAGGCAGGCCTGCGCGACGGTGACGTGCTGCTCGAGATCGACGAGCAGTCGACCATCAACATGACCTCGAGCGACGCGCAGAACCTCTTGCGCGGGCCGGTCGACGCGCCCGTGGTCGTCAAGATTCGCCGCGGCGAGGGGCTCCAGACCATCTCGATCACGCGCGGCGTGATTCGAATCCCGGCGATCCGGCCGGTCATGCTGCCGGGCAACATCGGCTACGTGCAGATCGCCTCGTTCCAAGAGGACACGACCGAAAAGCTGCACGAGGCGCTGACCGACTTCCAAAGCCAAGGCGAGCTCGCGGGCGTGATCTTCGATCTGCGCGACAACTCGGGCGGCTTGCTGACTCAGGGCACCGGCGTGCTCGACGAGGTCGTGACCGGCGGCGAGCTGGTCATCGTCCACTCGGCCCACGGGCGCGAGCAGCAAGACGGCACGGCCGCGCTGGCGATGCCGCTCGAGGTCCCGATCGTCGCGCTGGTCGACGAGGAGGCCGCCTCGGCCGCGGAGATCGTCGGCGGCTCGCTCAAGCACCTCGATCGCGCGGTCATCCTCGGACGGGCGAGCTTCGGCAAGGGCACGGTTCAAGAGCTGCACAAGGCGACTCCTTATGGACGCGAGGTCGCGCTCAAGCTGACGATCGCCGAGTACCGGGTCGCGGGCGACCGCAAGATCCAGAGCATCGGGGTGATCCCCGACCTCCAGCTCTTGCCGGTGCAGCTCAGCCAGTACGAGAGCGTCGCGGCGATGTACGACCTCGAGCGCTTCGAACGCTCGCGCGAGCGTGCGCGGACCTTGCATCTGCCTTCGGCGATCCATGACGCCGAAGCTCGGGCCGAGGCCGCGATCGCCCAGCCCAAGCTCTCGCTCCGCTACTTCGCCCAGGCGCCCGAAGGCGCCGAGCTGCCGACGCCGATCGAGCTCGCCGATCCCGAGATCCGACTCGCGCGCGAGGTCGCGTCGAAGCTCGTGGGCAAGGTCGGTCGACGGGCCCAGGTCGAGGCGCTGCCGGCCCTGGTCGGCGAGCTCGCGGCGATCGAGGACCAGCGGATCCGCGCGGGCATCGAGCCATGGAAGATCGACTGGTCGCCGCTCGACGATCCGGCCGAGCGCGAGACCAAGCTCGAGCTGGCGATGGCGATCGGCCCGACCGGCGAGCCCGGCCAAGTCGAGCTGCCGATCACCCACGCCGGCAAGCCCTTCACCTTGCACGTCGAGGTCCGCAACCCCAGCGACCACGATCTCGAGCAAGTCCACCTGATCACCGATTGTCCGCGCGACGAGCTCGACGGGATCGAGGTGTTGATCGGCAAGCTCGGCGCCGGCCAGACGGTCAGCCGCGATCTCGAGCTGCAGGTCATGGGCTGGCACACCGACTTCGTCGACACGCTCGCGGTCGCGGCCCATGTCGGCGAGCCCGAGCCGACGCCCGACGGCGAGGCGGTGCTGAAGTTCGCGGTCGTCGGCGCGCCGCGGCCCCAGTTCGCGTTCGACTATTGGATCATCGACGACCCTCGGCTGGCCGCGCGCGGCCCGAGCCGGCCGCCGAGCGAGCCCTTCCCGGGCGAGCCGCCCTTCACGATCGAGGGCAACGGCGACGGCGTGCTGCAACCGGGCGAGCGGGTGCTGCTCGCGTTTCGGGCCTACGACGACGGCGGCGATGCGCCCGACGCCCGGGTGCTGCTGCGCAACCTCTCGGGCAAGCAGGGCCTGCTCGAAGAGGGTCTCTTCGTCCATGGGCCCTTGGCGGGCGGCGGCTCGTTCATGGGTGCGTTCGGGATCTCGATCGCGGCCAAGGCCGATCCCGCGCTGCCCTTCGAACTCGAGCTGATCGTCGGCGACGGCGTGCTGCACGAGAGCGTCGACGACAAGCTGCTCTTTCGGCTCGTGCCCGGCCGCGACGCGATCACGGCGATCACCAGCGATCGCTTTCGTCGGGTCGCGGGCGACGAGCCGCTGCGGGTCTACGCCGGCGCCGACGCCTCGATGCCGATCGTCACCGAGCTCGCGCCCGGCAGCGTGATCGAGGTCGAGGGCCAGACGGGCGAGTGGTTGGCGATGGCCGGGCCCAAGGGCCAAGGTCGGCGGCTGTGGATCCCCGCCGACCGCGTCGAGCTCGCCAAGGGTTCGGCCAAGCCGATCGAGCTCGGGCAGCGCATGGTCGATCCGCCCAAGCTGACGATCGAGCCGGTGCCCGAGCAGGTCGAGGGCAAGCGCGTGCAGATCACCGGCACGGCCAGCCACGCGACCCGAGTGCGCGACGTCGTGGTGATCGTCCAGGGCTCCGCGCCGGGCCAGCCGCAGCGCAAGGTGTTCTACCAGCCCAACGCCGAGCTCGAGGGCCCGGCCGCGCGGACGCTCGCGTTCACGACCGAGGTCCCCTTGGTCTCGGGCAGCAACTCGATCACCGTGATCGCCCGCGATCACGACAAGGTCGAGCGGCGCCAGGAGCTGTGGGTGCGTGCACCCTAGCAGCCCGTGGCGCAACCCAGCGCGGCTCCTCGCGTCGGGATTTTCGGCGGGGGCGCGAAGCCGAAGCGCCGCTGTACCGGGCGTACAGCAAGCTGAGGCGACAAAGCCCTCGTCGAAAAGACAAAGCGAGGTGTCGTGGTGGGTTGCGCCACGGGCTGCTAGGGTTCATCCGGGCTCGCGGCGGGCAGGAAGCTGGGCAAAGAAGGCCAGCGAGCGCAGCGGCGAGCGCAGATGCGGCTCGATCAGCTCGCGGCACAGATCCCGCAGACCCCGGCGAGCCGCCAGCATCGACTCGGACAATTCGGCCTGGGGTGGGCCTGGAAGCTCGCGGACGCCGACCTCACCCGCGAGCAGATCGACCG
>JAMHUH010000516.1:0-2375 GCA_035904925.1 Nannocystaceae bacterium | reverse complement strand
CGGGCCCAGCCGTCCACGCCTGGCCGGCCTTGCGCGACATCGAGGCGAGCGTCCGCTGGTTCCACGCCAACCACGCCGGCACCTGCTGAACCATCGCTGCGATGATCACCGTGTCCTCGGCGTCCCAACCCTCGGGCAGCTCGCAAAAGGGCAGCGCCCCATGCAGCGCGCCGAAGCTCTCGAGCACGGCGTCGGTCGGCGTCTTGCCGTCGGCGGTGATCGGCCCCCATGTCTGCCCCGAGGACGATCGCATCCAGTAGATCGATCGCCCGCGCGCCACGGCATGCTGCACGTCCGCGAGCGATCCTCCGCGCGACGCGACCTCGTCCAGCGGCTCGTCGACGAGCCCGACGACCTTGCGCAAGACCTCGGCGTCCGCGAGCCCGCGATACCCGATCAAGTCGGAGTCGAGCCGCCGCAAGAAGGTCGTGAGCGGCATGCTCGAGCCCGCGTGCACCCGAGGCTCGAGCGACGAGCCCGGCTCGGCCGTACGCACCGATCCGAGCGGCAGCCGAGACCCGCTCGGCGTCACGAGCTCGGGCAAGTCGGGGTACACGTCGATCACCGCGAGCGGCCGGTCGCGCGTGAACACGACGCGCGAGGGCAGCACGCGATCGAGGTACGCCTGCATGGCCTCGAAGTCGTCGCCCGCCGGCAGCTGGTTGGGATCGAAGTCGTCGGCCGAGGCTCGCTTGCTCCGCAGCCGGGCGAAGCGAGCCGCGCCCTCGGCCTTGGCCGCGATCACGCCCTTGTTGTCGCTGCCGACCGGGAAGGTCTCGACCTCCTCGCCGAACTCGCACAACCCAAACTGCAAGGCCGTGTTCTTCATCGGCGGGCAGTGCCCGACCGGCTTGGGCAAGAAGACCGGGCAGAGCGTGACCGAGTCTTCGTCGCCGTCGCGCAGCTCGAAGCACGCGGTCTTGGTGATGTTGGTCCACTGCTGCTGCGTCCGCCGTCGCTCCTTCGCCTCGCGCCAGCGTTCGAGGATCGCCGCTGGCTGGATCGGCCCGACGGGCGCCGCGACGATCGGGTTGCTCGCGCTCCGCTTGGGCTTGCTCGCAACCACGGCCGGCTTGCTCGCAACCACGGCCGGCTTGCTCGCAACCACGGCCGGCTTGGCGACCGCGACCTCGCGCTTGGGTTCGGCAGCCGCCTTCTTCTTGCAAGCACACGCGGCCGCAGGATCCGTCTTGCAAGCACACGCCTCCTTGCCCGCGACCGCCACCAACACCGGCCGCGTCTGAATCACCTCCGGCTCCGCATCGACCACGACGAGCACGGTCCGCACGTCCGTCCCGGACTCCGAAAACGACCCCGCCGGCAGCGTCTCGATCCGCCCACCCAACGCGTCGAGCCGCTCCCGCAGGCGCACCGACTCCCGATCCGGCCGCGACTCGAAGCTCCCCGACGCGATCGCCACCAGCCGCCCACCGGGCGCGAGCAAGTCGAGCGCGTGATCGATGTGCCGCGTGTCCTGCCGCTTCTCGAAGGGCGGGTTCATGACGATCCGGTCGTAGCGAACCCCGGCCGGCGCGTAGCTCAAAAAGTCGTCGCCCGCGAGCGCGAACCCCTGCGCCTGCAAGAGCCCGCGCAGGCTCGCGTTGACCTCGAGCACGTCGAGCGTCGCGTCGGGATGCCGCGCCCGGATCACCTCGGCGATCGACCCGGACCCGGCCGAGGGCTCGAGCACGCGCATACCCTCGTCGATCCTCGCCGCCGCGACCATGCGACTCGCCAAGTCCGAGGGCGTCGGGAAGTACCCGGGGATCTTCGCGAACTGAAGCTCGCGCTTGGCCGTCGCCAGCGGATCATCGGCCTGCCGCCGCTGATGCCCGCGACAACAACCCAAGTACTCGCGCAACGCCGCCCGCAGGCCGGCCGTGTCGCGCACACCGAGTCGCCCGAGTCGGTCGTAGCGCTTGATCCGTTCGGCGATCCCCTCGATCCGCAACGGCAGCTTGTCCTTGCCCTCGCGGACCAAGAAGGCCCGAACCAGATCGACGTCGTCGCCGAGCAGCTCGAGCCGCTGGTCCTCGCCTTCCGCGAGCGGCCGCATGCGCTTGCGCCTGCCCGCGTCGACGCGATCGCCCGCGAAGTCCATCAGCTCGCGCAAGTCGGACTTCCACAACGCCACGCCCGTGAAGCGAGCGAAGGGAATGTCGGCGAGCTCGGGCTCCTCGTCGACCGACTCGCCCGTGTTGCGCACCCGCTCGCGCCGAGCCTCGGCCAGCGCGGCCTCGAGATCGTCGACCTGCGGCCGCGTGGTCAGCCGCGCGATGTAGGTCAGCTCGCCGCGCTCGACCTCGTCCGCCGCCAACATCAGCGCGCCGGCGATCACCTTGTCCGAGTAGGCCCGCGCCCGGATCCCCTTGGCC
>JAMHUH010000515.1:0-3979 GCA_035904925.1 Nannocystaceae bacterium | reverse complement strand
CACGCCCGAAGTGCAAGCCATGGACCAAGGCCAACACGGCGTCGCAGCCCCCTCGAGACCGCGATTCGGACAGATTTCGAGGACGACGCACGCACACTCGATGTGCGCGCACACCCGGGCCCCGCGATTGCGCGCACATCAGGGCAGCGGCTCGAGCACGTCGCCCCAGTAGGCCCCGGCTGCGTAGTCGCTGCAGTCGCGGGTGGTGCGGATGATGTCGTCGGCGACCTCGGCGGCCAGGCCCGCGCAGATCTCCGGGCCGAACTCGCGCAAGGTGTTGCTGACGACGTGGCGCCGGCGGTAGCGCTTGCCCGGCTCGTGGGCGAGCTCGACCTGGTAGAGGCACTGAATGTGGTGGTCACCGTGGCTCTCGGCTTCGTACATGCGCGCGAAGTCGGGGTCGCTCGACAGGCTGGCTTCGAGCGCCGGCGTCATCGGCCCGCCGCCGCGGTACTCCTCGGCCTCGAGCAGCGCGCGGATGGTGACCTCGCAAGCACCGCTGCCGCGGGTCAGGGGGATGGCCTCCTCGCCCGCTTTCGGCTCCGCCCCCATCGCTGCCCCGGGCTCGACGGAGCCAGGCTCGAGCTCGGGGGCCACGATCGGCGTGGGCGTCGTTGGGGGAGAGGGCGAGTCGATCTCGTCGCGACCACGGCAGCTGCCCGTCGCAATCACCAGAGCGAATGTCATGACGAGCCCATGGACATTCTTCGCCGCCATCGCCCAACGTTTTATCATGTATGGCCCTCGCGGAAGGCCTGCTCGAGCAGCTCGCCGATCCGCTCGATCAACCCCGCACGCCGGGTCCGGCGAGGCCAGAGCAGGCGCAAGGTTCGACTCGGCGCAGGCTCGGCGAAGGCCAGCGCCCGCACGGGCGCGCGGCTGGCCTCGACCTCGACCGCGCTGCTCGGCAACAAGGTGACGCCGAGGCCAGCCCCGACCATCTGCACGAGGGTCGACAAGCTCGTGGCGCGAAAGGGCGACTCGCTCGCGCCCTCGCGCATGCACACGGCCATGGCGTGGTCGCGCAGGCAGTGGCCGTCTTCGAGCAAGAGCACGTCCTCGCCGGCGAGGTCACTGAGCTTGGCCTTGGTCCTGCGCTTGGTCTTGCGCTGGTCGGGGAGCAAGAGCATGAAGCGGTCGCGGCCGATCTCGCGCTGATCGATGTCGGGGCTCGAGGGCGGGTCGGCGATGATGCCGGCGTCGAGATCACCGGAGGCCAGGGCCGCCTCGATGTCGGCGGTCTTCGCCTCGATCCAATGCACGGTCAGCTTGGGCATGTGCTCGCGCAGCGCTCGAAGGGCGGCGGGCAGCAAGTAGGGGGCGACGGTCGGGATCACGCCGATCCGCAAGGTTGCGAGCTCGGGGTCGGCGAGGGTCTCGGCTTGCTCGACGAGATCGTTGGCGAGCGCGAGCATCTGGTTCAGGCTCGGCAGCAGGGCCCGGCCTTCGTCGGTCAAGCGGACCGATCGAGAGTGGCGATCGAAGAACACGCCCAGCGTCGCCTCGACCTTGGCCACCGCGGCGCTGAGCGAGGGCTGTGAGACGCCGCAGGCTTGGGCAGCCGCCCCGAAGCCGCCGGTCTCGGCGACCGCGACGAGGTACTGAACCTGGCGCAGGGTGAAGGGCGGATCGCGAAAGTGCTTCATAGCCATGGGCTATGAATATCATCCATCATTGGTCTTGGACGCTATTGATCCGAAGCGCCAAGGTGACCGGGTGAAGACGCAAGCCGACACCCTCACCACCGAAGCAGGCGCCCCCGTCGCCGACAACCAGAACAGCCAGAGCGCCGGCCCGGGCGGCCCGGTGCTCATGCAGGACCACCACCTGATCGAGAAGCTCGCTCGCTTCAACCGCGAGCGGATCCCCGAGCGGGTCGTGCACGCGGTCGGGACGGGGGTCTACGGCCGCTTCGTCGTGACCAACCCGGACCTACCCAAGTGGACGACGATGAAGGTGTTCGCGGAGCTCGGCAAGACGAGCGAGGTGTTCGCCCGCTTCTCGACGGTGGCCGGCTCGCGCGGCGCGGCCGACAGCGTTCGTGATCCGCGGGGCTTCGCGGTCAAGTTCTACACCGAAGACGGGAATTGGGATCTGGTCGGCAACAACACGCCGATCTTCTTCATCCGCGACGGCATCAAGTTCCCCGACTTCATCCACTCGCAAAAACCCGATCCCCACACCAACCGGCAAGAGCCCGACAACGTGTGGGGCTTCTTCGCCAACTCGCCCGAGGCCACCCACCAGTTCGTGTGGCTCTTCGGTGATCGCGGGATCCCGGCCAGCTTGCGCCACATGGACGGCTTCGGCTCGCACACCTTCCAGTGGGTCAACGCGGCTGGCGAGCGCGCGTGGGTCAAGTTCCACTTCAAGACCGATCAGGGCATCCGCTGCCTGACCAACGCGGAGTCGGCCAAGCTCGGCGGCGAGAACCCGAGCCACCACCACATCGACATGTACGAGGCGATCGAGCGCGGCGAGTGCCCCTCGTGGACGCTGAAGGTCCAGATCATGCCGCACGCGGACGCCAAGACCTATCGCTTCAACCCCTTCGATCTGACCAAGGTCTGGCCCCACGCCGACTACCCGCTGATCGAGGTCGGCAAGCTGACGCTCGACCGAGCGCCCGACAACTACTTCGCCGAGACCGAGAACTCGAGCTTCGATCCGGGCGCCTTCGTGCCCGGCATCGGACCCTCGCCCGATCGCATGCTGCAAGCCCGGCTCTTCGGCTACGGCGACGCGCATCGCTATCGGCTCGGGATCAACGCCAGCCACCTGCCGGTCAACTCGCCCAAGGCCGTGGCTGGGGGCGCACGCAACTACGGCCGCGACGGCGCGATGCCGGTCGGCGGCAACGGGGGCCGCAGCGTCAACTACGAGCCCAACAGCGAGGGCGGGCCGGTCCAGACCGACGCGAGCTCGGGGCTCGGCTGGGAGATCGAGGGCAGCACGGGGACCTTCCCGCATGTCCGCCACGCGCAGGACGACGACTTCGTGCAGGCCGGCATGCTCTTTCGGGTGATGGACGCCGCGGCCCAGGAGCGCTTGGTCGAGAGCCTCGCGGGCAGCCTCGCGCAGGTTCGCCGCGACGACATCATCGCGCGCTCGATCGGCCACTTCGCCAAGGCCGACGCCGGGCTCGGGGTGCGGCTCGAGGCGGCGGTGAAGGCCAAGCGCGGTTGAGTTGGCTCGCCTCAGCGCGAGGGCAGCTTGAACCGAATCCGATAGCGACGCTTGCTGGCGACGGCCTCACCCCCGACGCTGGCGGGCGTCCACGCCTGCTGCTGCGCGGCCATGAGCGCGTTGTGATCGAAGCTCTCGTAGCCGGAGCCCTCGACGACCTCGGCCTTGATCACGTGCCCGTGCTCGTCGAGCCAGACGAGCACGAGCACGTCGCCTTCGATCCCGCGCCGCTCGAGCTCGGGTGGGTAGTCGGGCTCGACCACGCTGCCGCGCGGCTTGGCTTGCACGTCGGGGCCCTTGGCGCTGGGCGTGGCTGGCTTCGCGGGCTCGGGGTTCGAGCTACCGCCTCCGCCCGAGCCGGAGCCGTGGCCGCTGCCCGAAGGACTTCCCCACGCATCACCCTCGCCCGAACCAGCGGCGATCGTGCCCTCGCTGCTGAGCTGGAACCCGTGCAGGGCATACGACGATGGCTGCGCGGCGACGGGCTCGGGCTTGGCCGGGTTCGAGTCGGCGTGGTGATGCGGATGCACGAGGGGCCGAGCATCCGGCGTAGGCGTGGGCGCGGGCGGTGGCTCGGCTTCGAAGCTGGGCTCGGGCTCGGGTGTCTCGCGCGGGGCAACATCGATGGGCACGATCACGCGCTCGTTGCTGAAGGGCTCGCGCCCGCGATGGGCGATGTTCGACTCGAGGCCATCGCCGAACCATGCCAGCGCCGCGAAGCCGAGCAGATGCAGGCCGAGGCTGACGCCGATCAGCGCAGCCACGCGACGCTGGTCCCTGCTCGGGCGCTCGC
>JAMHUH010000514.1:0-2015 GCA_035904925.1 Nannocystaceae bacterium | reverse complement strand
TCGTCGAGAAGGGCCCGACCACTCTCGCTCGTCGGACAGAATTCGTCGAGCACGTTTGGTTGGCCGGGGATCTGCGCGTTGCAGGTCCACGGGAGATCGAGCCAGCGGCCGCGGAAGCGCTGCTGCTGGCGAGCGCGGGCCGTGGTGATCCTCGAGCGGACCACACGAGTCGACGCGCCGGGCAGGTCGAGATCCTCGGGGTCGGACTCGGCGACCAACGCCACGCACTCGGCGAGCGCCCGCGGCCGCGCGAGCAAGCCCGGCCGCCGATGCTCGGGCGTTCGCGTGGTCGCCAGCACGACGAACTCGGCCGCTCGCGGACCCGGCAGGCAGCCGCTCGCGGCTCGGCGGACCGCGTCGAGCAGCGGGGCCGAGTAGCGGCGAAGGTCGTCGAGCACGAGCACGCCGCCATGCGCCAGGCATGCCGGTCCCGGTCGAGCCGGGTGCGAGCCGAGCAGCTCGGCGGGCGCGAGCGTGGGATCGAGGCGCTGCACGAAGGCTCGCGGATCGGCGCCGACGCGACCCAAGGCGAGGCGCTCGGCGGCGAGGGTCTCGTCGGGTTCGGGGATCAGACCGGCGAGTCGGCGGATCAACATCGTCGACACGCGGGCCGGCGCCATCAAGAGCGCGCCGTGTCGACCCGCGATCATGATCTCGAGCGCCCCGCGGACGCGAGCCAGCCCGCGCAGGTCGGCCATGTCGGGCGCACCCGGGCGCGCGGGCAAGGACAGCCGACTCGACTCGCCGAACCCGAGCGCGAGCTCGTCGCGAAGGTTGGCGACGAGCGTGGCGACGTCGGGCACGGGCACGATGCTCAGGCCCGGCGCGTCGGCGAGCTCGCGCGCACTCGCTGCGCTCACGAAGAGCCGACGCATGCCCGCCGCGCGAGCGAGCTCGGCGACGCGTCGAGCTCCAGGCGTTGGCCGAAGTCGGCCCTCGTGGTCGAGCGTGCCCCACAGCAGCGCGTCGCTCAGCGACTCGGCCGGGATGATCTCGTGGCTCGCCAGCAAGGCGCACAACGCCGCGAGATCGATCCCCGGGCTCGCGCCCGCCGGCCCGAGCACGACTCGTCGAGCGCGAGGCGGCAGCACGTGACCGCAGCGCGCCAGCCCGACCCGAAGCCGCAGCGCCAAGCCCTCGACGCCCTCGTGCGAGGCCCCGTGGCTCAGCGTCAGGCCCGGCGAGCCCGGACCGACGCTGGCGTCGAGCGAGACCACGCGACCACCCTCGTCGAGCCGGGCCGAGTACGCGCGGGCTCGCATCGCTACTCGGGCTCCTCGTCGGGCGGCGCGTCGTCGATCGGCTCGTCGTCGTCGTCATCGCTCTCTCCATGGGCCTTCGCGTCGATCGCATCGAAGAACACGATCAACACCCGCAGCGCTCGATTGAGATCGTGGGCCGAGCGCGAGGCGAGCAGGTCGACGATCTCTTGCTCGCGCCGCGTCTCCCCCAGCTCGAACGCCTCGAAGATCGTGCCCAGGTTCAGCCCGAGCCCGAACGCGAACTTGCGAAGGGTTTGCAGGCTCGGCGAAAACATCCCCGCCTCCACGCGCCGGATCGTGTCTGCCGACAGACCGCAGCGCTTCGCCAGCGCCTCTTGGGTCATGCCACGTGCATGCCGAAGGCTGCGAACCAGCTCACCGAACGAGCGATCGTCGATCAACGCCACGCGGCGAGTGTCGACACGAGCCCCGCCCTCGGCAAGTCGACAATTGTCGACTTGCGCACCCGCGCCGACCCGCGCCAAGGTGCCCGGATGACCGCTGGAGTCCCCGACGACGCCACGATCAAAGACCTCGAGCGCCGGCTCACCACGTTCTTCTCGTGTCGCCTACCGGAGTCCGTCGACGTCCGAGACCTCGTCGCCGACGTGATCATGACCCTGCCCAACTACCGCGGCGAGGCCAGCCTCAAGACCTACGTGTTCACCGTCGCCCGCGGTCGGCTGGCCGAGTTCTATCGCAGCCGCTACCGCAAGGCCATGGAGGCCATGCCCAACGAAGATCGCTTCGTGG
>JAMHUH010000513.1:0-5781 GCA_035904925.1 Nannocystaceae bacterium | reverse complement strand
ATCCCGCGAGCGAGGATGTCCCCGGCGAAGCAGAGCGGACCGGCCACCGTGTAGGGCGAATCATCGATACCCGCTTTGGGGTTCCCGCGCGAATCCACGACCATGATCTCATGATGCCAATCGGCGGGGGAATAGCACTTGCGAAGCAGCAGATCGGCGCCAACATGCACAATCAAGGTCTTGCCGGCTTGGCCGCTCTTGACATACTCGACTCGGCTGGCGACCCAGCCCGAATTCGCGTGGACATAGCGGCCGAATTCGGTGATCAACCTGAACCGGCCCGAGAAAAGATCACCACATCGGCGACCAATCGCCTCGGCATAGCTCTGCATCGAGTCAGGTGCCGCGTCCGGATGATACGCGACCGGCAGGCCCCCGCCGATGTCGAAGATCCGAACCCGTCGGCGCTCGCCCTTCGCCGCGCGCGTGGCGTCGATGGTGTTGGCCAGCTCGAGCACACGCTCGATGCCGCCCAGCAGCAGCGGCATCGAGCAGCCCTGCGAGCCGATGTGAAGGTGCAGCCCCTCGAGCCACGCGTGCCGGGCAAAGCGGTCGACGAGCGCGGCCCCCTGCTCGGCGAGCGCGACCCCGAATTTCGACGACAGCCCGGCGACGCTGGTCGCAGCGATGCGACCATCCCCGACTTGGGGATTGACGCGGACACCGATCGTGCTCGTCGTCGCCAGACCTTCGCCTTCGATCAGCTGCGCGATCCTGTCGAGCTCGGCCAAGGAGTCGGCGTTGATGTGACACCCCAACTCGAGCGCGCGGCGAAGCTCGGACACCGTCTTCGCGGGCGAGTCGAAGACGATTCGATTCGCAGCCGCCCCCGTGCGCTCGGCCAGAACGAGCTCGGGCAGCGAGGCCGCCTCGAAGCCCAGATCGAGCGCCGCGAGCTGGCGCATGATCTTCAGCAAAGGGTTGGCCTTGATCGCCGTCGCATGCAGCGTCGCCGACGGAAACGCTGCTTTCAACGCATCGACCCTCGCCCGCATGTGGGTGAGGTCGTAAAAAATGATCGACGTATCCCCCTCATCGACCAGCGCACCGCCCTTCAGCGCCGCGCTGAACACCTTGGCGACGCTGCTGTCGGGGATCCTCGCGGTCATCTTCTCCGATGTATCAGATCCGCGCGAACACGAGCACGGCGTTCTGCCCACCAAACCCAGTCGCGTTCGACATCACCGCGCCAAGCGGCTGCTCGCGCGCCTCGTGGGGCACCAAGTCGAGCAGCCCCTCGATCGCCGGATCGACCTGATCGAGGTTGATGGTCGGCGGCACGATCCCGCTGCGCAGCGCGTGAATGCTGACCACGGCCTCGAGCGCCGCGGCGCCGCCGAGCAGGTGGCCGTGCATGCTCTTGGTGCTCGACACCAGGAGTCGCTTGGCTCGGGCGTGCTCGCCGAACACCCCGGCGATCGCCTGGGCCTCGAGCACGTCGCCCGCGGGCGTGGCGGTGGCGTGGGCGTTGAGGTAGCCGATCGCCTCGGGGGCCAGCTTGGCGTCGTCGAGGGCGCCCCGCATGGCCGCGGCCAAGCCGACGTGGTTCGGGGCCGGGTGGGTGATGTGATAGCCGTCCGTGGTCGCGCCGTAGCCGACCAGCTCGCACAGGATCTCGGCGCCGCGTCGCTTGGCGTGCTCGTACTCCTCGAGCACCAGCATCGCGCCGCCCTCGGACAGCACGAAGCCCGTCCGCGCCGCGTCGAAGGGCCGGATGGCCCGCTCGGGCGGATCGTTGGCAGTCGCCAGCGCACGCAGGGCATCGAAGCCGCACATCGTGATCCGGTTGGCGTTGCCCTCACAGCCGCCCGCGAGCATCACGTCGGCGCGGCCGATTCGAATCATGTCGAAGCTGGTCCCGATCGAGTGGGCCCCCGAGGCGCACGCGCTCGCGGGCGAGAAGCTCGGCCCATGCAGGCCAAAGCGCATCGCGACGTGGCCCGCCGCCATGTTCGAGATCGTCGCCGGAATGAAGAAGGGCCACATCCGCGCCGGCCCCTTGGCCTCGACCATCTCGTGCGCGTCGACGGTGTTCTGCGCGGGCGCCATGCCGACGCCGAGCAGCACGCCCACGCGCGAGCAGTCTTGTTGGCCAAAGTCGATGCCGGCTTGGTCGACGGCCATCTGCGCGGCGGCGACACCCAGATGGATGAAGCGGCTCGAGTGCCGCAGCGTGGACTTGTCGAAGTAGAGGCTGGGCTCGAAGTCGCGGCACTGGCCGGCGACCTTGCAGCGCATGTCCGAGACCTCGAAGCTCTCGATCGCTCGGATCCCGCTGCGGCCGTGGATCAGCGCGTCCCAGGTCGCCGCCATCGTCGGGCCACAAGGGCTCACGGCTCCGGCTCCCGTAACCACGACGCGCCGCATCAGCAGGTTCCCCGCATGGCCCGCTGCCTAACCGGAGCGCGCGTGCAGGTCAACAAGAGCGAGATCACAGGCTCGCAACTTCGCTCTCGAGCAGGGCTCGCAGCTCCTTCGCCAGCACCGAGATCTGATAGCCGTCGATCACGCGATGGTCGAAGGTCCCGCCGAGGCGCAGGACCGGGCGCGCAACCACTTGCCCATGCTCGTCGACGACCGCGCGATCCTTGATGGCGCTGACCGTGATCATCATCGGCGGCCCGCCCATCGGCAGCAGCGGCGCGAAGGCGGTCTCGATCCCGAGCATGCCCACGCTCGTGACCGCGATCGAGCCGAAGGGATCGCGGCTGACCCCGAGCTTGGACAGATCGAGGTTGAGCTCGGTCGTCAAGTAGCGAGCCGCCTGCATCAGCGGGCGCAGGGCGAAGCGCGGAAACCCGGCCAGGCGCTTGCGAGTCAGGTCGAGCGCTTGGTCCTTCGACTTGCGGGTCCGCGCGACCTCGGCGTCGACCCGCGCCGCGAAGGCGACCAGATCGAGGCGATCCGCGTCATCGATCTTCACGCCCGAGAGCTCGGTCGTCGCCAACCCCGGCCGCTGCTCGTCGTGCACGACGACCTGCAAGAACACATCGACCCCCTCGCGCTGCCAGGCCCGATGCCGACGCAAGACCACGTTGAGATCCGGCAGCCGATGCAGGACCTCGGCCGCCGCCTTCGCGACCACGTGCGTGACCGTGACGTGCACCCCCTGCTCGCGCAGCGCCGCGATCCGAGCCAGCAGCGCCCGCGCGTCGAGATCCATCGAGCCGTAGATCGTCGGATCCGACTGCGGGCCCCACATCCCGGCCGCGACCCGCCTCCAGGTGCTCTCGCGGGCAGGGCCAGTGAAGCGTACGTTCGGCATGGGCCATGTTCGCAGAGGGCTGGGGCTGCGTGCACGCCATTCTTGCGAGACTTGGCGCTTCTACCCCTGTCCTGATCCGCTCGCATCGCCGTCGGCCGTCACCGACTTGGAGACCCGCTGAATGATCTGCGGAACGAAGCGCTCGGAGAACCCTGCGACGAAGCACCAAAACAAGAGCTTGGCGAAGTCGCCCCCGCTCTTCGGCACCGTGTCGTTCAGCAGCGCTTGGATGTCGGCGTCCGTTGCGGGGCTGTGAAACACGGGCATGTCGAACAAAGGGAAGAGCTGGCCCTGAATCAGCCCCGACAAGAAGATCAAGTAGAGCACCAACGCGAAGATTCCACCGTAGATCGGGACCAAGAGAATCGAATACCATGATTCGGCGAGCAGGCCCAATTCCTCGTCCCCGACGGTGTGCAGGCGCTGTTGAATGCTCACGAATCCCCCGATGATTCCACACTCCAGGCACAGCCCGGAAATCCAGAGGTGCTCATCAAACAAACTCATCGAGGCGGCGAACATCCCACCGATGATGACGAGTGAAACAAAAATGAAGATGAGCAGCCTGCGGGTGACGACCAAGATCTGCTCAGGACGGCCTGTTGCGGTCACAGCGTGAGGATAGCGAGATCGAGCGGCGGCCGAAGACGACGATTTTGCGTCTTGCCTCGAGACTCAGGCTCGTCGTGCGAGCGCCTGCGCGACCTCCCAGGCGACCGAGCGCGCGACCGAGTCGGCGTAGCTCAGCGCATAATACAAGAAAGTCTCCCCGACCCGAGCCCGATGCAGCCCCGCTGCATCGACTCGATAGGCCCGCGAGCGCGCCCGCAGACCGCCCGACAAGAGCAGATCGCCCCAATGCCGGCGGCCGACCACCACCTCCCAGAGCATCGTGCCGGCGGCAGCGTCGTAGACATCCCAGCTCGGATCGCAGCCCGGGACGCTCGTGCATGTCTGCGCGTCGACGATCAGCGTGCGGGCCAGCGTGCGATCGCCAAACACGACCTCGACGACGAAGCGAAGCGGCCGATCGACCTCGAAGTCGTCGAAGTGCGCGACCAGGGCTCGGGCGAGCTCGCCTTCGATCCATTCGAGCACCTGCGCGTGCATGACCTCGACCGACTCGGGCGCGCCGAGGAACTCGCCCGGATCGTGCAGGGCTGGGATTGCGAAGGGCCGAAACTCCGGCTCGGGCCCGGGCTCGAGCCGCTCGATCAACGCTGCGCCGGCGTCCGCGTCGACCTCGACCTTCGCGCCCGCGCGCACTCGGTAGCGGGCGCCCAGCTCGAGCGCGAGCACCTGCGCGTTCGGGCAGGCTCGCGCGGCGTCGGCCAAGAAGCGAGCCTCGTCGACCGGGCAAACGACCTGGTTGAGCCAGGCGTAGGGCGCCGCATGAATGGTCCCGGCCGAGGCCGGCACGATCGCCCCGGGCTCGATCGCGGCGAGTTGGGCGAGCAAGCCCGCGTAGGCCGAATGCGGGAACTCGATCGCGTGGCCGAGCTGGGCCGCGATCTCGAGCATCGGCTGCCAGGTCGCCAGGACCAGATCGATCCGCGTGGCGCCGAGCGCCGCCAAGCCGGATCGCAGGACCCCGCGCAGGTGATCGAGGTCGCGAAAGACCGTGTCGACCTGGTTCCAGACCACGCCCTCGTCGCTGCCGATCATCACGCCCCACTCCTCGCTCGAGAGCGACGCGCTGGTCACGAAGCGCAGGCGCTCGAGCCCGACGAGCGGGCCCGCCGCGACCACCCGGACGCTGCGAAAGCCGAGCGCCCGGGCGGTCGCGGCGACCAGCTCGTCGGGCGTGATCACGACCGAGTCGGGGTCGAGCGCGGCGAGCTGGGCGAGGCTGCGGACGTCGAAGTGATCGGGGTGACGGTGCGAGATCAAGATGAAGTCGGCCCGCACCGCCGCGGCTCGGAGGCGCCGGCGCGGGCGGACCTCGAACACGCCGCCGTGATGATCGACCTCGACCAGCGGATCGCAGACCAGGCGCAGCCCAGCGGCTTCGATCAGCCAGCCCGCGTGCCCGAGCGAGGTCCAGTCCATGGTGCCGCTGGTGCCCAAGCGCGCCCTACACTTTTGCACACTGCAAGCGGATCTTGTCTCCACCGCTACCCTTCAAGAACGCATCGCCGTTCCCGGCCAGGGCCTCAGCTCCAGTGTCATCCATGATGATACGACTGTCGACGGCGGTCTTGACTCGCAGGGCCATCTGGGCTCCCAGGTTGGAGCGAACAGTGGTGCTGATGACCTCCGCCGAGGGTCGCTGGGTGGCGACGATGACGTGAATACCCGCGGCTCGAGCCTTCTGCGTGAGACGCTGCAAAGCCTGCTCGATCGCAAGCCGGTCGTCGCGATCGGAGGTCAGGTCAGCGTACTCGTCGAGAACGATCAACCTCCAAGGTAGCTTGACCTCGACGTCAGGATGTTGATTGTACTCGCTGATCTTGCGTACCCGATGCTGCTTCATGAGCGCGAAGCGCCGCTCCATCTCATCAACCATGTTAGAGAGC
>JAMHUH010000512.1:0-7080 GCA_035904925.1 Nannocystaceae bacterium | reverse complement strand
CCAGCGCGAGGTCTTCTTCGAACTCAACGGCCAGCCGCGCTCGATCCTGGTCCGCGACAAGTCGGTCGAGCAGAGCGTCGCGGCGCGCGAGCGGGCCAAGCCCGACCAACCCGGCTCGATCGGCGCCCCGATGCCGGGCGTGATCGTCGAGCTGCGCTGCACGGTCGGCGCGAGCGTGGCCGTCGGCGATCCGCTGGTCGTGCTCTCGGCGAGGAAGATGGAGACGATCGCCGCGGCGCCGGTGGCGGGGAAGATCAAGCGGATCGCCGTCGCGGTCGGCGACTCGCTCGCGGTCGGCGACTTGCTGGTCGAGATCGAGTAGGGTCGGGCATGGCTCGCTTCTTCGAGTCGATCACGCTCACGAACTTCCTCTCCTTCGGGCCCGAGGGCACGACGCTCGCGTTGGAGGACGTCAACGTGCTCGTCGGCGCGAACGGCTCGGGCAAGTCCAACTTGATCGAGGCGATCAACGTGTTGCGGCACGCGCCTCGCGACATAGCGAAGCCGCTGCGCGAGGGTGGGGGGATTGGGGAGTTCTTGTGGCGACCGCGGGATGGCGGGGCCGAGGCGAAGTCGGCTGTGCTCGAGGTGCGGGTGTCGGCTGGGTTTGCGGGGCCATCGATTGCGAACTATGGGCTCGAACTCGGGACTCGCGGTGGATCCTTCACCATCGTGAAGGAGTGGCTGCTCGCCGAGGGGGGCGACGCGTATTTTCGCGCGAATAATGGGTTGTTGTTCAAAGAGATCGCGGCATTTGTCAATGGTTTCAAGTCGGCTGAAGATCTCGACTCGACATTGTCGTTTCTAGCCCAGCGAAAAGATCCGATTGGATTCCGCGAGTCGACGAGCTTTGGCGAGAATCTCGATAAATCGCGAGTCTATCGAAATTGGACCGCCGGACCGGACTGCCCATTGCGATCCTCGCGGCGCCCCGATTCGCCGACCAACTCGCTCTTGGAGAACCTCGAAAATTTTCCGAGCCGCCTCGCAACCCTCAAGAGCATCCCCGCCATCAAGCGGCGCTTGCTCGAGCTCCTCAAGGACGTCTCCCCGGGCTTCGACGACATCGAGATCGTCCCCGAAGGCGGCGCGCTCCAGGTCTATCTCATCGAAGGCGATCGCAAGATCTCGAGTTATCGGCTCTCGGACGGCACGCTGCGCTATTTGATGCTGCTCACCATCTTGCTCGATCCGACGCCGCCGCCGCTGATCGTGATCGAGGAGCCCGAAATTTCCTTGCACCCCGACGTGCTGCCGACCCTGCGCGACTTGATGCTCGAGGCTGGCGAGCGCACGCAAATCCTCGTCACGACCCAGTCGCCCGCCTTCCTCGACGCGTGGACGGATCACCCCACGGCCGTCGTCGTCTGCGAGCGCGATGGTGACTCGACGACCTTTGCGCGGCTCGCCGCAGACGAGTTCGACAAAGAGCACGGGCTGGGCGGACGTTGGACTCGGGGCGAGATCGGCGGGACACGATGGTGAAGTCGCGTCGACGCAAGCTGCTGGTCGAGGGCGCCGGCGATCGAGCGGACTTGAGCGCCGAGTGCCGCAAGGGCTTCAAGCGGCTCTTCGAGAAGGCCGGGATCCAAGGGGTGTTGCCGCGCGTGGTGCCTTGCGGCAGCCGCCGCGCCGCTTTCGACAGCTTCTGCCATGAACTCGCCAACGCCGGGCCAGACGACATGATCATGTTGTTGGTCGACAGCGAAGCGCCGATGATCTCCGAAGACCCTTGGGAGCACGTGAAGCTGCGCGAGGGCGACGGTTGGGACCAGCCCGCAGGGGCGACCAGCGAACACTTGCATCTGATGGTCGAGGTCATGGAGGCATGGTTTCTCGCCGACCCCGACGCGCTCGAGCGCTTGTTCAAGAAGGGCTTTCGCCGCGAAGCCCTGCCCGCGCGGGCCGACATCGAGAAGGTCGCCAAGCTCGACGTGTACCGGGCACTCCAGAGCGCGACCAGGGACACGAAGTCGGGCCCTTACGGCAAAGGCCCACATAGTTTCAAGGTGCTGGCCGAGGTCGATCCCAAGAAGCTCGAGGCAGCCTCACCCTGGGCGCTTCGGCTCTTCCAGGCGCTCGCCAACGCGTGAGGCTCAGGGCGCCGCGCAGGGTGCCGCGCCGCCGACGTGGGGGCAGTGATCGGCCGGGTTCGTGGTCGCGAGCGTCATGTGATAGAGCCGGCACGAGCGGTTCGGACCGGCCGCCATGGTGTTGTAGGGCGGATCCTCGGGCAGCATGTTGCAGGCCGAGATGCATTCGGTCGCGCTGCTCCACTGGGCGTTGTCGCCGGTGCAGATCTCCATGGCGAAGTTGCAGAAGCTCTCGCAATTGCCCCCACAGGTGCCATCGCCACCCGGCCCCGCCCAGCGACAGGTCTGGTCGAGCTCTTCACCGGTCTTCTCGGGGGCCTCGAGCGCCCAGGTGAAGCGACAGGCGAGCGTGTTGCCCTGCGCGTCGCCTTCGGTGCCGGGGAGCATCAGCCCGCAGACGTTCATGCAGGCGATGTCGGTCGGGTACTGCTCTTGGGTATCTTGGCAGGAGTCCGAGATCGTCGAGCAGTAGTCTTCGCAGCGCAGCGGCTCCACGCCGTCGTTGGCTTCGGGCTGGAAGCAGGCGACGGAGGCGAGGGCGAGCGCGGCGAAGAGCAGGGGAGTGAAGCGCATGCGTGAACCTACCACCGCGAGCGTTCCCCACGCGAGCTTCGCGGGCACTTTCGGGCGCGAGCCTTCGGACCCTCGCCCGTGCTGTTACTCTTGGCCGGGGCCGTAGCGCAGAGGTAGACGCGGCCGTTCTGCAAGCGGCAGGACGTTGGTTCGATCCCAACCGTGCCCCACTCGCGAGTCGGGTTCAGTCGTGCTTCTGGTCCTTGCGCTTGCCGAACCCCTTGGGCTCGACGCCGAGCAGATCGGCGGCGAGCCCGAGCTTCCAGAACGAAATCTTGCCCGTCTCCGAGAACGCGATTCGGCCCTGCGGATCGACGATCACCATGGCGGCCTGATCACCGATGCCGAACGCCTCGCGGGCCTCGCTCGCCTCGGCCACGAACTGCCAGCCGGGGACCTCCCAGCCCTCGGCCTCGCCCACGATCGCGCCAGTGATGTCGGCCCGGTCGGTCGGCCAGTCGGCCGCGAACACGCGAGCCAAGCGGACCGAGGGGATTCGGATCTGCTCGAAGACCTGCTCCATCTCGCCTTCGAATCCGCCCTCTTCGAGCCCCGGGATGTCGCTGCGCGCGACCTTGCGATCGAGGAAGACCAACACGCAGTGCTTGTTGGCGCAGGCCTCCGGGTTCAGCTCCCCGACCGCGAAGGCGGGCGCGGCCGGGCCGGGGGCGGGCTCGATGGCGCCGACCAAGCTGGCGAGCTCGGCGATCTGCTCGGGCTTGGCGTCGCCGGCGAGGCGCATCTCGATCTCGCCTCGTTCGTCGAGCAACACGAAGCCGAAGTGGCCCGCGGGGAGGCTGAAGGCGGCGGTGAAGCTGCCGCCGTAGTCGACGTAGATCGGCAGCTTCATCTCTTCGCGCATCGGCCCGACGAACTCGCGCTCGATCTTGCCCGACATCACCTTGGCCCCGATCGGCGCGTCGCCGACGCTGAGCGCGAACACGTTGTCGGGCAAGGTCCAGCGGTTCAAGGCAGAGCGCAGCAGCTTGCCTTCGTCGCCGCCGAAGCTCTCGCTGCCTTCGATCACGATCATCACCTTCTTGCCGCGCAGGTCGGCCAGCTTCAGCGCCGGCATCGGACCTTGCTTGCCGAGGTCGAGCTCGCCGAAGTCGACGCCCGCTTCGATCGGATCGAGGACCTCGGGGATCGCGTCGACCGAGGGCCACATCGACCAGGCCAAGCTGCCGGCCGCGAGCAGCACGACCAGGGCCGGGATGCCGAGGATGCGCAGCAGCCTGCGTCGACGGGAAGGCTTGACCGGAGGAGCGGCGCTCGGAGCTTGCACGGGCGGGAGTATAGAATCGCTCGTGGCCCTGTCCGCTCGATCCGCCCAAACTAGCGCAGGACTGCTGCTTTGCCGCCGCGGCGCGGCGCTCGAGTTCTTGCTCGTGCATCCCGGCGGGCCTTTCTTCGCCAGCAAGGACCTCGGCGCCTGGTCGATCCCCAAGGGTCTGCTCGAGCCGGGCGAGGCTCCGCTCGCGACCGCGTGGCGGGAATTCGAAGAGGAGACCGGCTTCGCGCTGCCGAGCCGCGACCCCAACGACTACCTCGCGCTCGGCGAGATCCAGCAGCGCGGAGGCAAGCGCGTGATCGGCTTCGCGGGGCTCGGCGACGCCGAGGTCTCGAGCTTGCGCAGCAACCGGTTCGAACTCGAGTGGCCTGCTCGATCGGGACGCATGCAGTCGTTCCCCGAGGTCGATCGCGCGGGCTGGTTCGGGCTCGCGGCGGCGAGCGAGAAGATCAACGCGGCCCAGATTCCGCTGCTCGAGCGGGCGCTCGCGGTCTGGGGTCGCTAACAGCGGCTAACAGCCTGGCGGCAGCTCGAGCAGCTCGGCCAGCTCCTTGGGCCAAGGCGCCTCGAAGCGCACGCGCTCGCCCGAGACCGGATGCGGCAGCTCGAGCGAGCGCGCGTGCAAGGCATGACGCCACAGCCCGAGCTTGGCCTCGAGCTCGGCGACCGGCCGACCATTCTCGACCACGTCGAGGAAAGACTGCTCGCTCAGCGCGTAGATCTTGTCGCCGACGATCGGGTGACCGATCAGCGAGAGGTGGACGCGGATCTGATGCGTGCGGCCGGTCCGAGGCCGACAACGAACCAGGGTGATCGGCTCGCCGCGCAGCTGGCCGTGGCCGAGCACCTCGACGTCGGTGCGGGCCGGGACCCCGCCATCGTCGAGCTCGCGGCGGCCAACCTTGATCAGGATCTGCGAGCCGGCGGCGGGACCGAGCGGGATGTCGATGCTGGGCTCGTCGACGAGGCGGCCGTAGACGAGCGCGAGGTACTGCTTGTCGACCTCGCGGCGGACGAAGCTGCCCTTGAGCGCGGGGCCGGAGCTGCCACGCCGACCGAAGATGATCACGCCCGAGGTCTCGCGATCGAGCCGGTGCGCCATCTCCCAGCCGTGCTTGGGCCCGAGTCGCCGCCGCAGCAGCGCGGTCAGGGTGTTGCGGTGGTAGCGTGCCGAGGGATGGACCGGCAGGTTGCCCGGCTTGTCGAGCACGAGCAGGTGCTCGTCCTGGTGCAGGATCTCGTAGTCGAGCAGCACCGGCGGCTCGACCGGCGCCGGCCGACGGATCACCAGCACCTGACCCGTTCGCACGCGCAAGGAATTCTTGACGAGCGGCTCGCCGCTGCTGCGGCAGCGGATCCCGCCAGCGGCCAGCATCTTGTGCACGCGCGTGCGGGACATCCGAACGAAGCGCTGGGCGAGGAAGCGGTCGAGCCGGTAGCCCTCGCTGCCAGGTCCGACCTCGAGCTCGAACTCGATGAAGGGCTGGCCGGCCTCGTCGAAGATCAGGTCGTCGTCGAGCGGGATGTCGTCGAGCGGGACCTCGTCGAAGAGCGCCTCGTCGTCGGGGTCCTCGACCACATCGGCGTCGATCTCGGCGGGCTCCACGGACACGTGGGCGAATGATAGGCGTCAGGGCTAGCGGATTCTCCGCATCCTGCATCGCTCGTCCAAGAGCAGTGCTACACTCCGCCCCGATGACTTCTCCTGACGCGAAGCCCCAAGAAGGCGGCGGTGGCATGCTCCCCGCCCTGCTCGCAGGTGCCGGCATTCTCATCGTCGCCGGGTTGCTGATCTTCGGCGGTGACGATGACGAGGCGGCCAAGCGCAGCGAAGCCGACAAGACCAAGTCCGCCAACATGCAGAGCAAGTCGGGCGGCGGCGGCAAGTCGGGCATCGCGGCCCGCGAGTCGGACGACCCCAACGCCCGGCCCGACCCGAACAAGCCCAAGCTCAACCCGCGGATCGCCAACTCGATCGTGACCTCGGGCGGGATGGCGCCGGACCCTGGCAAGAAGGAAGTCCCGAGCAGCTTCGCCTCGGTCGCCGACGAGATCACCTACTGGGAAGACCAGCTGCGCGAGGCCAACCGGATGCTCGAGATCCGCGAGCAAGCCGTCGAGCACATCCCCCAGGTCGAAGAGGCCATCCGCAACGGCAACGATCCGGTCAACGGGCTCAAGGAGTTCGAGAACCGCAAGAAGGTCGTCAACGACAACCTCGACAAGGCGCAAAAGCGCGTCACCGAGGTCGAGGACAAGCTCACCAAGCTCCGCGGGGAGTGATTTTCATGGTGGGCGTTCCCCCGCCCGCCCTCAGGCCGACGGAGTCGTCCTGAGCGTCACACCGTGGATCATCGTCGTTTGCCGACGCGGGCTCAGCCGGTACGTTGCAAGAGCAGGTGGTCATCGACCATCACGTCGACGCCCTCGAGCACGTCGTACTCGGCGAGCCGCTCGGGGTCGGGGAGCGAGAGCGGCAGCAACTGCGGCGGCTCGGCCAGCGCGACCCAGGTCAGCGTGGCGAGGCCATCGTCGGGGAAGAGCTCGATCGTGTGCAGCGCGATCGAGTAGGGCAATGGGCGGCGACGAAACGCGATGATCACGTCGGGTCGATGACCCGGCAGGGCGCTGCGCAGCGGGCCGTCGTGGGTGAAGCCGTAGAGCTCGAGCGCCTCGTCGCCGCGAAGGTGGGAGGCGCGAAGCCCTGGACCGGCGCCGCTGAAGAAGCGGCGGTCGAAGTCCTGGCGCTCGGGATCGAGCAGCGGCGCGAGGTCGGCGGGGAGCCAGCCACCATGCACTTCTGCCAGGTGGGAGCCGGCATGAATGCCGGTTGGGATCTGGCCGGCGTAGAGCGAGCGCGGAAACCACATCTGTCCGAACCATCCAAAGCCTGCTGGGACCGGCGCGTGAACCCATGCTTCGGGCGTCCCGCAGATCAGTCGGGCGGGAACCAGCATATCTTCTGGGTCCTCGAAGTTGGGCAGCAGAAGCCCGCCGAGCTCGCGCTCGCCTTCGACGATCCTGCACGTGCCGGACGGATTGCGCGGGTACACGCCGGGGTGGGTCAGCGGCTGCGTGATAATCAGCGCGTCGATAACCCCGCGGGCTGGGGCTCGACGGACG
>JAMHUH010000511.1:0-35627 GCA_035904925.1 Nannocystaceae bacterium | reverse complement strand
CGGCACGCAATTCGGGCTCGACGCGATCGTCCACTACAACGTCACCGTCACCGGCAGCTTCTCGACCGCCAACGCGATGAGCGGTCGCCAGCAGATCGAGATCGAGTGTGTGGGCGCCGACTGCAACGGGCTCGCGGCCTTGGCCATGGTCACGCTGCCCTGCGGCTGGGCTCAAGACTTCTCCGCCAGCCACACCTGAGCCGGTCATGGTATGAGGGCCGCATGAACTCCGCTCGGCCGCTCGCGCTCGCGTTGGTCTCCCTCTGCGCCTGCAAGCCCGATCCCGGCGGCGCGGACGAGAGCGCGACCAGCAGCGAGAGCGGCGGCAGCGAGACCAGCGGCGGCGAGTCCAGCAGCGAGGCCAGCAGTGAGAGCGAGACGGGCGACCCGCCCTTGCCCGGTTCGTGTGCCTCGCCGATCCCCGCGGTCGAGCTGGCCAACGCCCGCTTGCAGGTCGATCTCGGCGGAGTCCTGCGCGACGCGTCGGGTCGCGACGTGGTCCTGCGTGGGGTCAACACCGGCAACCGCAACAAGACCCCGCCCTTCATGCCCTTCGTGATCGCCGACGACATCTCGCTCGCCGAGCTGCGTCCGCTGGCCGACGAGTACTTCGCTCGCATGCACGAGTGGGGCCTCGACACCGCCCGCCTGCCCTTCTCGTGGGAGGCGCTCGAGCCGGTCCACGATCAATGGGACGAGAAATACCTCGATCGCTATGAGGTCCTGGTCGACGCGGCCTGGGCCCAGGGCATCCGGGTGATCGTGGATTTTCATCAGGACGTCTGGAGCCGCAACTATTGTGGCGACGGCTTCCCGACCTGGTCGGTGCCCGACCCCGACGCGCCATGGTTCGACTGTCCGAACGCGAAGTGGGGGCTCGAATACCTGACCAGCCCCGAGGTCCGGCTCGCCTTCGATCGCTTCTGGGCCAACGAGGCCGGGCTCGCCGACGAGTTCTTGGTCATGTGGACCAAGGTCGGCGAGCGCTTCGCCGATCACCCCGGCGTGCTCGCGCTCGAGATCCTCAACGAGCCCGGCTGGGGGACCAACAACGACGTCCAGCAGTGGAAGCTCGACGTGCTCACGCCCTTCCACACGGCGGTCGCGGCCTACCTGCACGCGCTCGCGCCCGACCTGCTGGTCGTCTACGACAACCCGGGCATCGACGGGGCCGGGCTCGGCATCAACCTGGTTCATCCGCGGCCCGAGGGCGACTTCCTGATCTACGGCCCGCACTTCTATGGGGCCAGCACCTACGCGCCCAACCAGCCCAACCCGCAGATCTACCTGGGTGAGATCGCCAGCTTCGGGCGCGACGCCGACGTGCCCGTGCTGCTCGGCGAGTTCGGGTTTCAGCCGCACGAGCTGGCCGGGCCCGAGTGGCTGAACGAGGTCGCCACCGGCATCGACGCGCTGCGGATGTCCGCGACGATCTGGGAGTACAGCTTCAACGACCCGCTGTGGAACTTCGAAAACTTCTCGCTGGTCGACGCGCAGGGCAACCCGCAGCCGATGCTCGACGCGTGGGTTCGGCCCTGGCTGCGCGCGGTCGCGGGCGAGCAGCCGAGCTTCGAATGGACCGCCAGCACGCAGCAAGGCAGCGCGAGCTGGACCGCCAGCGAGGGCGTGACCGAGCTGGTCCTGCCGCCGCGCTTGTTCGGCGCGGGCCCGAGCGAGGTGACGATCTCGGGCGAGGGCGCCTGCTTCACGCTCGACATGGATCGCGGCGAGCTGCGCGTCGAGGCCGACCCCGGCGCGAGCGTGACCTTGACCTTCCGCAAGTGACCGTGAGAGCAGTGAGCAGCGCATGCGTGGCTTGATCGGCGTCATTCATCTCCTCGCCCTCCCCGGTGATCCTGGCCATCGCGGCGGCGGCTTCGCGGCCGCCTACGCGCGCGCGCGAGCCGACGCCGAAGCCCTGGTCGAGGGCGGCGTCGACGGCCTGATCGTCGAGAACTTCGGCTCGGCGCCCTTCGTCAAAGGCACCGGTCACGAGCGGATCCCCGCCCAGCAAGCCGCCGCGCTCGCCCACGTCGGCCACGCGTGCAAGCAGCTCGGCGTGCCGGTCGGGGTCAACTGCCTGCGCAACGATGGCATCAGCGCGCTGGGCATCGCGGCCGCGTGCGGGCTCGACTTCGTCCGGATCAACGTCCACACCGGCGCCTACGTGACCGACCAAGGCCTGATCGAGGGCGAGGCCCACGCGACGCTGCGCTACCGAATGCAGCTCGACGCGACCCATGTCGAGATCTGGGCCGACGTCCTGGTCAAGCACGCCGCCCCGCTCGCGCCGATCGAGCCCGAGACGGCCAGCCGCGACTGCGTCGAGCGAGGCATGGCCGACGCCGTCGTGGTCAGCGGTGAGGCGACCGGGCGCCCCGTCGACCTCGCCTTGCTCGAGCGGGTCCGCTCGGCCAGCGCAGGCCGACCGGTGATCATCGGCTCGGGCTTGAGCCCCGCCAACGCGGCCACGCTCTTGCCCCTGGCCGAGGCGGCGATCGTCGGCACGTGGGTCAAGCGCGAGGGCAAGGTCCACGAGGCCGTCGATCGGGATCGGGTTCGGGCGCTCGTCGAGGTCTGCAAGGGGCGCTTCGCGAGCTGAGCGCTTCGGCGGATCGGGCTCGCGGCCCGTCCGCTGGCCACCCCCGCCCCGCGCTTCGCCAGCCAAGCGTTAGACTCCGCGCGATGGCGACGACCAAGCGCGCGAGCAAACCCAAGACCCGTTGGCAGTGCAGCGCCTGTGGCTCGGCGACCAGCGGCTGGTTCGGGCAGTGTCCGAGCTGCGGCGAGTGGAACACGGTCGAGCAATTCGTCGATCGCCCGAGCGAGGGCTCGCGGGTCGTGCTCTCGCCCAGCGGCGGCGCGAGCAAGCCGGTGCCGGTCACCCACGCCCAGGCCGAGGCCGCGAGCGAGCAGCGGCTGCGAACCGGCGTCGGCGAGCTCGATCGGGTGCTCGGCGGTGGGCTGGTCCCGGGCTCGCTGGTCCTGGTCGGCGGCGCGCCGGGGATCGGCAAGTCGACCCTGCTGCTGCAAGCCTGCACGGGCTTGGTCGAGCAGGGCCACGTGGTCCTCTATGCGAGCGGCGAAGAGTCGATCGCTCAAGTCGCCAATCGGGCCGCGCGTCTGCGTGGTGGCGACTTCATCGCGGGCGACGAGCGGCTCTTGCTGCTGGCCGAGACCCGGATCGACGCAATCCTCGATGCCGCGAGCGCCGAGGTCGCCGGCACCAGCAGCAAAGACCGACGACCGAGCGTGCTGATCGTCGACTCGGTCCAGACCGTCTACAGCGACGCGCAAGACGGTCTGCCCGGCAACCTCGGGCAGATCCGCAGCGTCACCGGCCACCTGCTCAGCTTCGCCAAGACCCGCAACGTCCCGGTCGTGCTCGTCGGCCACGTGACGAAGGACGGCCAGCTCGCCGGTCCGCGCCTGCTCGAGCACATGGTCGACGCCGTGCTCAGCTTCGAGGGCGACGAAGAGCGAGCGACTCGAATGCTGCGCGCGAGCAAGAACCGCTTTGGCAGCACCGCCGAGCTCGGCGTGTTCGAGATGACCGGCCGCGGCCTCAAAGAGATCCCCAACCCGAGCGAAGCCTTCTTGGCCGACCACGCCCGCGACCGCGAGCAGCCGATCGGCTCGGTCGTCACCGCCTCGCTCGAGGGCTCACGCCCGCTCCTGCTCGAGGTCCAAGCCCTGCTCGGGCCCAGCCCCGGCGGCAGCCCCCGACGAACCTGCGTCGGCGCCGATCCTGCCCGCCTCGCCATGCTCTTGGCCGTGCTCGATCGTCACGCCGGCCTCTTCGTGGTCGACCAAGATGTCTTCGTCAACGTCGCCGGTGGCATGCGCCTCAACGAGCCGGCCGCCGACTTGGCCGTGCTGCTCGCGGTCGCCGGCTCGCACGTCCGCAAGCCCATCGCCCACGGCACCATCGCCGTCGGCGAGGTCGGCCTGACCGGCGAGCTGCGTCGGATCCCCCGGCTCGACGAACGGCTCGGCGAAGCCGCCCGCATGGGCTTCACCCGAGCGATCGTCCCGGCCGACAACAAGCGCGACGAGCTGCGCCTGCGCAGCGCGATCGAAGTGCTCGAGGTCCGCGACGTCGTCGAAGCCATCGAGCTGGCCTTCGCGACTCCCGGCTGAGACGACCAAGGTCACGTGCACGTCCGATCACACCGATCGGAGGATCAGCATTCGGGATGGGTACCCCCATTCTTATCTCCGTATAATAGTTTACACTTCGCGACTATAACGGTTTCGGCTTGCGCGCGAGTGTCACTGCTGATAGCTTGGCGCCCGCCAGCGACTCGGTCGTGGCGAAGCGTCGACGATGATCGGTGACGTCCTCGTATTTCTGCGCAAGCACCTCGACGAGCAGCTGAAGGCTGATCTCGGTGTGACGCCAGACGATCCGAGCGGCGACAAGGTGGTCTTCCTCGACGGCGACAAGATCGAGCCAATCACCTTCAAGCTCGGCGCTGTCTCGGAATTGCTGATCAACGTCGAAGAGGAGCGGGTCCTGCGGCAGCCCGACCTCTACGCCCGGCAAGTCGAAGACGGCACCACGCAGCGAGTCCAGCCGGACATTCGACTGATCCTCTATGTGCTCTTCGTGGCTCGATTCAAACAATACGAATCGAGTTGGGAACACCTGTCGAAGATCATCGAACACTTCCAGACCCAGCGGGTGTTCGAGCCCGAGAATTCACCCGACCTGCCGGCCGGTATCGAGAAGCTGGTACTCGAGCTCGTCACGCTCGACTTCGCCGGCCAGAACGAGGTCTGGAATGCGTTGCGAACCACGCTGCATCCGTCGATCCTCTACCGAGTCAAGTTGATCGCCCTACGCGATCGCAAGCCCGAGACATTGCCGCAGGTCAGCGAGCCCAGCATCGACCTGCACAAGATCCCTTAGTCCGAGTTCGATCCTGCCAACCCCGCTACGACCATGCCCACGTACAACTCTCCCGGTGTCTACGTTGAAGAGATCTCGACTCTGCCGCCTTCGGTGGCCGAGGTTGCGACCGCCATCCCAGCCTTCGTCGGCTACACCGCCAAAGGCAAGCCTGGCGAGGTCGAGGTCGCGCAGGTCAGCACCTTGATGGAGTACGAGCTGCGCTTTGGCAAGTCGCCCGCGACCGTGTTCAGCACCGACGCCGCTGGCAAGGTCGCGGCGATCGACGCCCAACCGGCCTGGCTGCTCTGGTACGCGATCAACCTCTACTTCAAGAACGGCGGCGGCCGCTGCTACGTCGTCTCGGTCGACAACCACAGCAGCGCGCTGGCCAAGCCCCGCTTCGAAGCTGGGCTCGCCGCGCTCGAGGGCGAGGACGAGCCGACCCTGATCGCGATGCCCGAGATCGTCGCGCTCGGCCAGACCGACTTCAACGACCTCAACACCCAATCGCTGGCCCTGTGCGCCAAGCTGGCCGACCGCTTCGCGATCCTCGACGTCAAGGACGGCGACGTGGCGGCGAGTCGGACTGGCTATGGCGCCGACAACCTGGCCTACGGCGCGGCCTATCACCCCTACCTCGCGACCTCGCTGACCCACCTCTACGACGAGGCGACGGTCACGGTCGGCGAAGATGCCAACGCGCCGACCTTGGCCTCGCTCAAGTCGAGCAACACCACGCTCTACAACCAGATCAAGAAGAGCCTCGCCGATCAACGGGTCACGCTGCCGCCGAGCGCCGCGATCGCGGGCATCTACGCCCGGGTCGATCGTGAGCGCGGAGTCTGGAAGGCGCCGGCCAACGTCGGCGTGATGTCGACGATCGGCCCGACCGAGCAGATCACCCTCGCCCAGCAAGACCTCCTCAACGTCGAGCCGACCACCGGCAAGTCGATCAACGCGATCCGGGCCTTCGCCGGCCGCGGCACGCTGGTCTGGGGCGCGCGGACCTTGGCCGGCAACGACAACGAGTGGCGCTACGTGCCCGTGCGTCGGCTCTTCATCATGATCGAAGAGTCGACCAAGAAGGCGAGCGCCTTCGCGGTGTTCGAGCCCAACGACGCGACGACCTGGCTCAAGGTCAAGGGCATGATCGAGAGCTACCTCTATGGGCTCTGGGAGCAAGGCGCGTTGCAGGGCGCCAAGGCAGACGACGCCTACTACGTCAACGTCGGGCTCGGCCGAACCATGACCGCGCAGGACGTGCTCGAGGGCCGCATGATCGTCGAGATCGGGGTCGCGGCGGTGCGCCCGGCCGAGTTCATCATCCTGCGTTTCTCGCACAAGCTGGCCGAAGCCTGAGCCCGGCGGACCCCTTCGATCGATCCCACTAGCCACGAGCGAAAACCATGGCCACCAGCGTCAACACCATCAAGACCGACTACCCTTTGCCCGTCTACAACTACCGCGTCGAGATCGGTAGCGAGGCGGTCGCATTCGCGGAGGTCTCGGGCCTGAGCATCGCCTACGAGACCACGACCTACAAAGAGAGCCCGACCGCCGCCGGGGCCGTCGGTCCGCGGATCCTGCACATGCCGGCGCAGCTGACCCCGCCGACGATCACGCTCAAGAAGGGCATCGTCCGCACGACCAGCATCAAGACCCTCTACGACTGGATCAAGACCGTCCAGATCAACCAGATCGAGAAGAAGGACATCTCGATTCGGCTCTGCGACGAGAAGGGCGCGGCGGTGATCTCCTGGACCGTCCGCAACGCCTTCCCGGTCAAGCTCGACGCCCCGACCTTCGACGCCAAGTCCAACGACGCCGCGATCGAGAGCATGGAGCTCAAGGCCGACTCGATCACCCTGCAAGAGGCCTGATCCGCGTGGCCGAGACGACGCAGAGCCAGCGGACCAACTATCCGCTGGCCGCCTACAACTTCAAGGTGAGCGTCGACGGCGAGACGATGCGCTTCGCCAAGGTCTCGGGCCTCCAACGCGAGCATCAGACCCTGACCTACCGGCACGGGCTGAGCTTCCTCGAGGGCGAGCAGATCGCCAAGTACTTCATCGACAAGTACGAGACGGTCACGCTCGAGCAAGGCACGATCATCGGCAGCAAGCGCTTGCACGAGTGGCTCGAGTCGAAGACCCCGGTCATGATGCAGATCCAGCTCTGTGACCCGCAAGGCAACCCGGTGATCGAGTGGAAGGTCGCCAAGGCCCTGCCGGTCAAGCTCAGCGCGCCGGTCTTCGACGCCAAGTCCAGCGAGGTCGCGATCGAGACGCTCGAGATCAAGGCCGCCGGGATCTCGATCACCCACATCTCGATCATCGAAGCGTGAACCGACGCGAGCACCAGCATGGCATTTCCGATCCCACCGCTCTCGCTCGATCAGCTGTCTGGCCCGCCGCTCAGCCATCGCTTCGCGGTGTTCTTCTTGATCGGTGGTGCCGTGCCCAACCCGCTCGACGTCCGCTTCCAGCGGGTCGGCGGGCTCTCGGCCAAGGTCGAGACCAAGACCCTCGCCGAGGGCGGGCAGAACCTCTACTCGCACAAGCTGCCGTCTCGGGTCGGCTACGAGACCCTCACGCTCGAGCGCGGCTTCGTGGTCGGCTCGCTGCTCAACGTCGAGTTCAACGCGGCGATGAGCTTGTTCAAGTTCGCGCCCTCCAACGTGATCGTCACGCTCCTGAGCGAGATCGGCGTCCCGCTGGCCGCGTGGATGTTCATCAAGGCCTTCCCGGTCCGCTGGTCGACCGCCGATCTCGACGCGAGCGCGGACAAGCTGCTCATCGACACGCTCGAGCTGGCCTACACCCGCATGCAGGCGATGAGGATCTGATGACCATCGAGATCAAGCAGCTGGTGATTCGGGCCGTGGTCGAGCCGAGCCTGCGCCCGAGCCCGGTGCTCGGCGCGAGCGTCACGAACCTCTCGCCGGCCCAGCTGCCGCCGCCACCCACCCCCCACCCTGCCGCGACCGAAGAGCGACGCGAGGCGATCGTCGCGGCCTGCGTGCGCGAGGTCCTGCGCAAGCTCGAGCGCGCGCGCGAGCGCTGAGGAGACCCATGGGCATCGGCAACCTGTTCAAGCTCGCCAAGCTGACGATCGCGGCCTACGAGAACTCCGAGCGAACCACGAAGCTCGGCCTGATCAACACGCTCGAGGTTCAGTACAACCCCGAGACGCTCTCGATCAAGCACGAGAGCGTGTTCCAGGCCAAGCAGGGCATCGCGACCAGCTCGGCGCAAGCTCGCTTCTCGCACGGCCGATCGAAGCTGCTCAACGTCTCGCTGGTGTTCGACGGGACCAAGGTCGGCTACTTCGGCGTCGAGCTGCTCCGCCACGTGCCGAGCGTCGCCGAGCGGATCAAGCAGTTCCTCGACCTCTGCTACAAGATCCAGGGCGAGACCCACGAGCCCAGCTACCTCCGGCTCAGCTGGGACAAGAGCGTGCTCGGCCCCGGCTTCGACTGTCGGCTGCAATCGGTCGACATCAACTACACCGCGTTCGAGCGCGACGGCTCGGCCCTGCACGCGACCTTGGCCGCGGTCTTCGTCGAGGACCTCGACCCCAAGAAGAAAGCCTCGCTCGACCGGCTCTCCTCGCCCGACCTCACCCACCGGCGAGTGGTCCGCAGCGGCGACACGCTGCCGCTGCTCTGCCGCGAGATCTATGGCTCGTCCGCGTATTACCTGCAGGTCGCCGAGGTCAACGGGCTCGACGACTTCCGCGAGCTCGAGCCTGGCCAGGCGCTGATCTTCCCGCCCTTCGAACGCTCGGGGGGTGGATCGACATGACCGTCCCGGTCGCGACGATCTCGATGCTGGTGGGTAACCAGGAGACCAAGCTCGACGAGAAGCTCGAGCTGATCGGGCTCGAGGTCCATCGCGAGCTCAACAAGATCCCCGAGGCCAAGCTGACCTTGCTCGACGGCAGCGTCGCCAAGCGCACCTTCGCGGCCAGCAACCTGGCCTTCTTCGCGCCCGGGGCCACGATCCGGGTCGCGCTCCGCTTCGAAGGCAAGAGCGCGGACAAGGTCGTGTTCGAGGGCCTCGTGGTTCGCCACGCGGTCGAGAGCGGGGGCGAGGGCTCGACCTTGCGGGTCGAGCTCAAGGACGCGGCGTTCAAGCTGACGCGCTCGCGCAAGAGCGCCGTGTTCCGCGGGCAGAGCGACGACCAGGCGATTCGGCAGCTGCTCGAGGCCGCCAAGATCGGCGTGGGCGAGCTGGCCCTGACCACGCTCGAGCACGCCGAGCTGATCCAGTACTACGCGAGCGACTGGGACTTCATGGTCTCGCGCGCGGACGTCTCGGGCCTGGTCGTCGACGCCCACCTCGGCAAGGTCTCGGTCAAGCCGATGGCGCTCGGTCCAATCAAGCGCAAGCTCGACTACGGGCTCGACGACACCTCGGATCTCTCGCTCGAGATCGACGGCAGCGAGCAATGGGCCGCGCTCGAGAGCGTCGGCTGGGACCTGCCGGCGCACGAGCTCGCCAAGCCCAAAGCGGCCAAGGATCCCAAGATCGCGGTCGGCAACCTCGACGCGGCCGCGATCGCGGGCAAGCTCGGCGGCGAGCGAGGCCAGCTCTTTCACCCGGCCGCGCTCGCGCCCGCCGAGCTGCAAGCGTGGGCCGACGCCCGGCTGCTGCGAAGTCGGCTCGCGCTCCTGCGCGGGCGCGCGAGCGTCTCGGGTGACGCCACGCTCGCGCCGCTCGACACGGTCGAGATCCTCGGGGTCGGCGATCGCTTCAACGGCAAGGCGCTGGTCTCGGCGATCACCCACAAGCTCGACCACGAGGGCTGGACGACCGAGCTCGCGCTCGGGCTGCCCCCCGAATGGTTCGCGCAAAAGCCCGACATCGCCGCGGTCGCGGCCGGGGGCCTCTTGCCGCCGGTTCGCGGGCTTCAGATCGCCAAGGTCGCCGCGTTCGAGCCCGATCCGCTCGGCGAGCACCGGATCAAGATCGAGCTGCCGACCCTCGACGACAAGCAAGGCTTCGTCTGGGCCCGGATGGCTCGGCCCGACGCGGGCATGAATCGCGGCTTCGTGTTCTGGCCCGAGGCCGGCGACGAGGTCGTGGTCGGCTTCCTCGACGACGACCCGCGCCAGGCGATCGTGCTCGGGGCCCTGCACGGCAAGCCGAGCCTGCCCGAGCACCTCGGCCCGAGCGACACCAACGACATGCGCGTGCTCGTGAGCCGCGGTGGGACCTTCATCCGCTTCGACGACGAGCGCGACGCCCTGGTCCTGGCCACGCCTGCGGGCCACACCATCAAGCTCGACGACAAAGCCAAGGCCCTGTCGATCACCGATCAGCACGGCAACGAGATCCTGATGAACGACAAGGGCATCACGATCACCAGCGCCAGCGACTTCACCATCGACGCGACCGGCAAGGTCGTGATCAAGGGCAGCGCCGTCGATGTCCAATGACCAAGCCCAAGCCAGAGCCATGAGCCAGAGCCAGACCATCAAACTCGACCTGAGCGTCGATGAAGTCAACTTGATCCTCGAGTCGCTGGGCGCCCTGCCCTTCGCGCGGGTCTATTCGGTGATCGCTCGGATCCAAGCCCAAGCTCGCGCGCAGCTGCCCGAGACGGAGCAGGACCAAGCCCCATGAGCCGCCGCGACTCGACGCCGCCCAGCTTCTTGGGCACCGGCTGGAGCTTCCCGCCCGAGTTCGGCGTGGGCGGGGCCGAGCTCGCGCTGGTCGCCGACGTCGAGGACATCCACCAGGCGCTGGCGATCTTGTTCGCGACCCGGCCGGGCGAGCGGGCCATGCAGGAGTCGTTCGGCTGCCAGCTCGACGAGCTGCTCTTCGAAGAGATCGATCAGGCTCTGGTCAACCGGATCACCAACATGATCCACGACGCGATCCTCCAGCACGAGACTCGGATCGAGCTGATCGACGTCGACGTCACGCCCGATCCGAGCGAGGCCGGACGCCTCGTGGTCGCGCTCGACTACGCGGTGCTCGGGACCAACTCCCGCTACAACATGGTGTTTCCCTTCTACCTCAACGAGGCGACCTCGCCGGGGCTCTGACCATGGACTACGTGCTGATCGACGGCGACACGGTCACCTACCTCGGCTTCCCGCCGACCATCGCGGTCTTGCCCGGCAAGCTCACTGCGAGCGGGCCCGCGACCTGCACGGACAAGCCGGTCTGCATCGAGGGCGACGAGGCCAGCGGCAAGGTCGACAACGTGCCCTACTCGATGCCGCCCTTCACCGGGGGCATGGGCACGCTCGAGATCGTCGCGCTCGCGGTCGATCAAAAGGCGAGCAAGACCAAGACCGGATCCACGCCGATGCTGCTGGTCGGCAGCAGCTTCGTCGCCCGCTTCAAGGTCGTCAGCAAGGCCATGGATCCCCAAGGCGTGCCCGACCCGACCCCGGAGTACCCGGGCCAGGGCAAGTTCGTCACCACCAACACCAAGTTTCGCGGGAGCTGACTTGTCCAGGCGTTCGATCATCTTGCGGCCGACCAGCCACGACGGGACCAGCCAGCGCGCGCGCGCGCTGCCGGCCCTCGATCCCGGCTACGCGGGCGTCGACGAGCGCAGCAGCGCCGACTTGCTCGCGTTCGTGCAGGCCTTCGTCGAGCGGCTGCGCTACTACACCGCCGACGCCGACGCCGACGCGCTGCGCGAGCTCGGTGACTGGCGGGCCTTCGCCAACCACCCCGACTTGTCGGTCGCCGACATCGTCGCCTACGTCGCCGAGCCCGAGCGCTTCGAGGGCGAGCAGGCGCGCTGGCTGAGCCGGCCCCACTTCGCGCTGCTCTTGACCTTCATCGAGCTGCTCGGCCACGCCCGCGAGCAGCTCGGGCAGCTGACCGGTCGCCACCTCGACTACTACTATCGCGAGATCCTGCGCATGCAGCTGGCCCCGGCCCAGCCCGATCGCGCGGCGATCGTGGTCCGCCTCGCCAACCGGGTCGCAAAGCTGCGCTTGCCGGCCGGGACTGCGCTGCAAGCCGGCCGCGACAGCGCTGGCCTCGCTCGGATCTATCGGACCGAGCGCGAGCTGCTCGTCAACCAGGCCGTGGTCAGCCAGCTGCGCTCGGTCTTCGTCGATCGCCGAATCACGGGCATCCCCGATGTCCGCCGCGATCGCAGCCTGACCGCGCGCGCGGCCTTCGAGGACACGCTCGAGCTCGCGCTCGGCCAGCCCAAGCCCGGCGATCCGATCCCGAGCTGGGCGGGCGCTGCGATCGATCTGCCCTTCATCGTCGGGCTCCGCGGACCGCTCGACATCACCCGGGTCGATCAGAAGCTCTTCCTCGAGCACCACGAGCTGCGCACGATGATGCAGCGGGTCCATCGGCGCGAGCAGGCCGACGCCGAGTGGGCGCGGATCAACGCGCTGCTCGGGGTCGTGAACCCGGCCAACCCGCGTGACTTCGACGCCAACCTCGCCTCCCGGGTCGGGGTGCTCGACTTCAAGGCCGACGGGCTCCCGCAGGTCAACGACATCGACGACCTCTTCGAGCACCGCAACGAGGCCGCGGTCCGCGAGTACATCGACGAGCACCTCGCTCCGATCGGCTTCGAAGCCTTCGAAGCGCTGATGCGGATCAAGCTGCGGATCGACGCCGAGTGGGCCGAGATCAACCGCCTGCTCGAGCGCGCGGGTCGGCGGCAGCGGGGCGTGCTGGCCTGGAACCTGGCCGCGAGCGACCCGACCGCGTTCACGGCCAACTTGGCCAAGGCGCTCCAGGGTCAGCCGGCGATCGTCTGGCCCTGGGCGACCAGCTCGATCGCGCAGTACGAGGCCAAGGTCCGCGCGCTCGAGGTCCACCTCTCGATGCCGGTCGAGCGCCTCGATCGTCTGGTCCGCTTCGCCGAGCAGCTCGGTGAATCGAGCGAGGCCGACGACTTCGACTGGAGCGAGGTCGACTGGATCCTCGCCGACGCCCACCGCGAGCAGCTCTACGCGGCTCGACGCGCGATCCTGGCCGGGGTCCGGGCCGAGCGAGACAGCCTGGTCGGCTTCGATTGGGTCGTCACCTACGTGCTCACGCGGCCGGCCGAGCTGCCCGATCAGACGCTCGCGTGGGCGTCCGCGCGAGTCGAGCTCGAGCAGCACCTCGACGCCGGTCAGCTGAGCGTGCTCGATCGCTTCCGCGATCAGTTCGGCGATCCCGACGTCGGCCAGCTCTACACCTGGGCCGACGTCTATCGGGTGCTCGAGCTGGCCCAGCGCTACGTCGAGAGCCTGCCCGATCCGGTCGCGCGCAAGGTCGAGTGGCGCAACCTCTACGCCTACGCCGACGCGACCAGCCAGCTCGACGACGCCGGGGCCTCGCCGCGCTGGAAGACCTTCGGCGGCCCGCCGCTGGCCGACGAGCAGCATCCGCCCGCGCCCCTGCTCGGCTTTGGCCTCCGCTCGCCGACGCTCTCGCTCAGCCAAGGCACCCGCACGATCACGCTGACGCTCGGGCTCGTCGACGCGAGCTTCGAGCGCGAGACCTTCCTCCGCGAGCTCGGCATCGCGCCCGCCGAGTTCGACGACGAGCACCTGCGCGCGGGCTTGGCCGCGGCTTGGGTGATCGAGGTCAGCACGGCCAAGGGCTGGATCGAGCTGCCCCTGGCCAGCGCCTCGCTGGCGAGCGGCAAGCCAGGTGACGACTACTGGTCGCTCTGCGGCCGGCCGCGGGCACTCGACGAGGATCGCCCGGGCCTGCGCTTCGAGCTGGTCGTCGATCCAACCCGCGACCCGCTCGCGCCGCTCGCCAGCTCGAGCCAGGCTTGGCCGACCCTGCGCGTGCTCTTGCGCCAGCGCTGGGACGCCAAGGCCAAGGAGTGGACGACGCTGCTCGGGCCCTTCGAGCCGATCCAGCTGGCCGCGGCCGAGCTCGCCGTCGCCGTCGAAGGCCTCGGCGATCTCCGCTTGCAACAAGAAGATCGCCGGCTCGACCCGCGCAAGCCCTTCGAGCCCTTCGGCAATCGGCCCAACGTCGGCGCCCGGCTCTACCTGAGCCACCCCGAGCTGGTCCGCGCGCGGCTCGACTCGGTCCACTTCGACATCGAGTGGATGGGCCTGCCGAACAGCCTCGCGGACCACTACTTCAACTATCCGGCCATCAGCGGCGGGGCCAGCTTCGCGACTCGCGTGGCGTTGATCGACAACCACCTCGAGCTGCCCCTGAGCACGCCCGCGCTCTTCGAAGACGCGGACGACGAGACCACCAAGACCAGCCGCAGCCTGATCATCGACGACGTCGGCGCGGCGCTCGGCCCCGGCTTCCAATACACCCGCCGGGCCGAGCTCGAGCTCGGCGCCGATCTGCGCGCCGACAGCCGAAGCTGGGTTTGGGAGCTGACCCCGCTCGACTTCGGTCACTCGATCTACGCCTCGCTCGCGACCAACAAGTCGCGCGAGCTCTCGATCGCGCTGAGCAAGGGCGAGCTCGCCGACGCGGCGGCGGCCGCAGCCTATCGGGTCGAGGCTCCCTACACGCCGATGATCAAGCGCTTGAGCGTCGGCTATCGGACCGCACACGAGCTCGAGCTGCAGGAGTCGGGCGAAGATCGACTCTTGCACCTGCACCCCTTTGGCGAGGCGAACATCGGCCCCGCCGACCCCGGGCTGCTGCCGCGCTACGATCAAGCGGGCGAGCTCTACGTCGGCCTCGCCCAGCTCGACCCGCCCGAGCGGCTCTCGCTGCTGATCCAGCTGGCCGAAGGCACCTCGGATCCCGAGCTCGAGCCCGCCAGCGTCGCGTGGTCCTGCCTCGACGGCGACACCTGGCATCCGCTCGGCGACGGCCAGCGGATCGCCGACTCGACCCGCGGCTTGATCAACTCGGGCATCATCGAGTTCGAGCTGCCGCAGGTGAGCCCCAGCGCGCGCCTGCCCGGCTCCGACCTCTACTGGCTGCGCGCCTCGATCCCGCGCAACCCGACCAGCGTCTGCGCGGCGATCGACATTCGGGCCCAGGCCGTCAGCGTGGTGTTCGAAGACCGGGGCAACGCGCCCGACCACTACGACCAGCCCTTGCCGGTCGGCAGCATCGAGCGTCTGGTCGAGCCCGACGCAGGGATCCGAGCGATCGAGCAGCCCTTCACCTCCTTCGGTGGCAGGCCGGCCGAGCGACCCGAGCGCTTCAACCTGCGCGTCAGCGAGCGGCTGCGACACAAACAGCGGGCGCTGAGCAGCTGGGACTACGAGCGGCTGGTCCTTCAACACTTCCCGCAGATCTACAAGGCCAAGTGCCTCTCGGCCGCGCTCGCGCACGAGCCCGGTCAGGTCGAGCTGGTCGTCATCCCGGACATCCGCGACGCGCTGCCGGCCGACGCCTTCGCACCCAAGGCCTCGGCCAACCTGCTCGCCGACATCCAGACCTACTTGAACGAGCGGGCTCCGGGCGCCGCCAACATTCGGGTCCGCAACGCCAGGTACGTGCCGGTCATGGTCCGGCTCGGCGTGCGCTTCATGCCTGGCCAAGACGAGGGCTTCGCTCGCAAGCGGCTCAACGACGATCTCGTCCGCTACCTCTCGCCCTGGGCCTACGACGAAGGCGCCGAGCTGATGATCGGCGGGCGGATCTACGCCAGCAGCATCCTCGACTTCGTCGATCGCCGCGACTACGTCGACTATGTCGCCGAGCTCAAGCTCTTTCGCGGCCGCGGCCAAGACGACTTCAGCTTGGTCCCGCCGACGACCGACTACCACGTCGCGACCGAGCAGCCCGACCAAGTCTTGGTCGCCGCGCCGACCCACGTCATCGACGTCATCTCCGAGCTTGGCTACCGGCAAGCTTCCTTCACCGGGATCAACTACATGAAGGTCGAACTCGACTTCATCGTCGGCTGAGCGATCGGCTCCGCCACTCTGCACTGCGAGGCCGCCATGGCGATCACCACCAAGAACCGCAAAGACCTGAAGTCCAACTTCGTCAAGAACGCGATCCCGACCGAGCAGAACTTCGCCGATCTCGTCGACGCCCAGATCAACCAGGCCGACGATGGCGTGTTCAAGCTGGCCGGCGAGCCCTTCAGCGTGGTCGCGGCCGGCGGTGACCAAAAGCGAGCGCTGCGGCTCTACGCCAACTACCCGGCGGCCAACCCCGACTGGATGATCAGCCTCAACCCGGCCCAGACGCCCGGCGACGCGGCGACCAATCGACCCGGCTTCGGCATCACCGACGGCGCGGGCAACACTCGGCTCTTCCTCGATGCGAGCGGGCGACTCGGGCTCGGCACCAACGAGCCGCAAGGAGCGATCGACGTCCGGCTCGGCCCGGACGCTTGGCAGCGCTTCGTGGTCGCAAACTCTCCGGCGTGGGGCGACGCGGGCGTCGAGCACGTGACGATCGGCGCGGGCGGAGCGAGCGGCATCATGTTCTCCAACCCGCACGTGGTCTGGAACGGCGATCGAGCGTCGATCCGCTATGGCCGGACCAGCGGCACCGCGGGCGAGACCTACTGGGACGTCGGCGTCCGCAGCGATGGCCGCTTCGGCTTCTCGGCCCTCGACAACGGTGGGGCGGGTGAGCTGGTGACGATCAGCAAGGCCGGTCTGCTGCGCGCGCGCTCCGGCGTGGTCGTCGATGGCAGCGTCGGCCACATCGATGCCGACGGCGCCTTCTATCGCAACACCGATGGTCAGGTCTATCTGACCGTCGACGACAACCTCTACATTCGCGATCTCGGCGCGGCCAGCTGGGCCGCGCAGTTCGACACCAACACCGGCTCGCTCAACCTCAAAGGTGCGCTGACGGCCCTCACGGGCGTGAAGGCGAGCGGCAACGGAGGCGTGATCGATCTCGAAGGCACCGACCACGGCTACATCCAGTTCTTCCCGCAAAAGCGATCCGGGAACCGCAAGGCCTGGATCGGCTTTGGCAACCCTGGCTCGGCCGCCCTGGGCATCACCAGCGAAGCTGGCGACCTCGCCTTGAGCGCGACCGCCAACACCTCGATCACCAGCACCAACCTGGCGATCGCCGCGACCACGACGGTGCGCGGCGGGTTGGCGGTCAACGATGGGAGCGACACGGGGGTCAAGCGTGGCTTGCAGCTGTGGAACACCAACGATTCGAATCACGTGATCTACAGCGCGAGCCCACAGGGCAAGAGCCCGGCCAACCAGCCTGCGGTGGCCGGCTTCCACAACGCAGGTCACCGCTTGCGCTTTCGAACCTATGCGGGGCAAGGCTTCTTGTTCGAGAACCACAACGAGGTCGCGGTGGCCGACCTCACCTCGGACACTGGCGCCTTGTGGACGCGGGGCAGGGCCACCTTCGCGGGCGGCCTGACCATCCCGGCGGGCCAGCCGGTCGCGGGCGTGCCGATCGTCGTGTTCCGCTCGGTCAAGCTGACGACGAGCGACCACGCCTGGAAGACCGATGGCGTCGCGGGTCGCTGGGTCTGGCAGTGGTCGGAGACCTTTCAGGGCACCGTCGTGAGCGCGACCGTGGCCCTCGGGGCCTACTTCATCCACTGGGGCCGCAGCGAGGCGCTCAGGACCATGCAGGTGATGCCCGAGATGACCGGCTTCACCAACAACGTGGTCAACCTCAAGACCACCTTCGGCTGGCGCGACTTCACGGGTGAGTGGGACGACAACCTCGACGCCTCGAGCTTCGTGACGGTCGTGGTCATGGTCCAACTCGCCGTCGCGCAGTGATCGAGCGGAGCCGACCATGACCAGCGACTTCCCGACCTTGCCGATTGGCCCGCTCCCGCACGTGGCGATGGACTACGCCGCGCTCCGGGCCGAGGGCTTGCGCTTGCTCGGGCGGCTCTCGGGCAACCAGTGGACCGACTTCAACACCCACGACCCCGGCATCACGATCCTCGAGCAGCTCTGCTACGCGATCACCGACCTCGGCTATCGAGCGAATTTTCCGATGGCCGATCTGCTGGCCGAGTCCGAGGAGCTCGGGCTCCCGGGTCCAGCCGAGATCCTCACGGGTGAGCCGGTCACCCGCGCCGATCTGCGCAAGCGCGTGCTCGACATCGAGGGCATCGGCAACGCCTGGGTCGAAGATCCGAGCCAGCCGACGCTGGCCTTCTACTACCACGCCAGCAGCGGCGAGCTGCGTCTGCAAGCCGACCCGAGCGAGACCGAGGCCAAGCCGGTGCTTCTGCGGGGCCTGCATCGCGTGTTGCTGCAGACCACCGATCAGCTCCAGGCCGACGCGGCGCTCGAGCAGGTGTCCGAGCGCGTCCACCGAGGCCGGCTCCTGGGCGAGGACTACGAGCTCGCGCTGCTCGGCAAATTCGACGTCTGGCTGCGCGCCCAGATCGAGGTCGGCCCGCTCGAGGACCCGGTCGCCGTGCTCGCCGACGTCATCGAGCGGATCGAAGGCTACTTGGCGCCGCGGGCCAGCTTCATCAGCTTGGCGACCGGCCAGGCGCGCGGCCAGGCGATCGAGGCCCTCTTCGAAGGCCCGCGCCTCGACCATGGCTTCATCGATCAGCTGCCCGCGCCGCGCACGACCCTCTACACCTCCGATCTGATCCACGCGATCTTGGACGTCCCGCAGGTTCGCGCGCTGCGATCGATCGAGATGGCGAGCTCGTCGACGGCCCCGCACGAGCCCTGGGCGCTCGAGATCCCGCCCGGACAGATCGCCAGCTTGGCGTCGAACTCCGAGCTGACCTTGCTGCGCGCCGGCCTGCCCGTCCAGATCGATCGCGAGCAGCTGCAAGCGCGCCTGGTTCGACGACGGCTCGCCCGGGCCGAGGTCGCCAGCGACAGCCGTGATCTCGACGCGCCCCGCGGCCGCGTCCGCGCGCTGGCCCGCCACCGCTCGGTCCAGCGGCTGATGCCCGCGCTCTACGGTGTCGGCCCGCTCGGGCTCCCGAACGAAGCGTCGCCGCAGCGACGCGCCCAGGCCCGCCAGCTCGAGGCCTACTTGTTGATCTTCGATCAGCTGCTGGCCAACGGCTTCGCCCAGCTCGCCCACGCCCACGAGCTGCTCTCGCCCGACGAGGGCGGGACCCGCAGCTACTTCGCTCAGCCGGTCGACGATCCGGCGATCGACACGAGCGCGCTGCTCTCGGGCGACCTCGCCAGCCAACGAGCTTGGCTCGACGCCACGGTCGAGCCCGGCGATCCGCTCGAACGACGCAAGCGCTTGCTCGCCCACTTGCTCGCGCGCTTTGCCGAGCAGATCGGTGATCACTCGCGGATCGGGCCTCGGCACGCCAACGATCCCGACGCCGCGACCCTCGCCGACCGCCAGACCTTCCTGCGCCACTATCCGCGTCTGAGCGGCGCGCGAGGCTCGGGCTACGACCTGCGCGACGCGTCGTCCGGCTCGGGCCTCGAGGAGCGACTCCGGCTCGAGCTCGGCCTTCACGAGCGCCCGCGCTCGCACGCGGTCGAGCACGTGCTGCTGCGCCCGCTCGCCGAGGACGCCGCTCAACAGGTCGACGAAGGCGAAGAGCAGGTCCCCCTGCTCGCGGGCGTGAGCAGCTCGGATCCTTGGTCGCTGCAGGTCAGCTACGTGTTCGAGGATCTCGAGCTCGGCCGCGACTTCGAGGACCTGGTCGGGCAGACGATCCTCGCCGAGACGCCCGCGCACCTGACCCCGCACCTGCATTGGTTCGGGGCCGCAGACGGCGTCGATCACTGGGCCGAGTTCGAGGCCGCGTGGACGGCCTTCCGCGCGCGGCATGCCGACTATCGGGCCGCCAAGCTGCAGTCGCGAACCGTAGCGGTCGAGCTCCAGCTGCAGACCCGCGACGCTCGCGATCGCGTGATCGACCTGCTCGGCTTCGCTCGCACCTACCCGCTGCGCGACATCCCGCTGCCGGCCAACGTCATCGTCGCGCCCGGCAACCCGACCGAGATCCTGCTCGGCTACAGCCAGCGCGGGGTCGACTACGAGCTGCGCCACCGCGACACCGGCGAGCCGATCCTGGTCGCGGGCGAGGCGATCGTGCGCGAGGGCGTCGGCGGGCCGCTGGCCCTGCCCACGCCCCCGATCGAAGACGACGTCAGCTACCGCGTGCTCGCGGTCAAGCGCGAGGGCGCCGAGCAGCCCGACCTGCGTCGAGCGGCCTGGCTGCGTGGGGTCGTGCGGGTCGAAGAGGGCGTCGACCCGACCCTGACCGTCCAGATCCGGCTGCCCACGCTCGATCGAACCATCGACGCCGCCAAGCCGAGCGACGCCCGGATCGCCGACTTCGGGGTCGACGTCGAGGTCGAGATCCTGCTCAGCCAAGAGGGCGTGGTCTACCAGCTGGTCGATCACGCCAAGCAAGATCGCGTGCTCTCGGCTTCGGTCGTCGGGACCTCGCAGACGATCGTGCTCACGCTCGTGAACGTGCAAGAAGACCTCGACCTGCGCGTCTACGGCAGCAAGTCGGTCGGCGATCCCGAGCACCCGGAGATCCGCGCGGCGGTCCTCGACCTGATCTTGCCGCTGCGGGTCCGGGCCAACCCGGCGCTCACGGCCGCGCTCGCGCCGGCGATCGTCGCCTGGGACGGCACCAGCAAGGTCGACGTCTCGGCCAGCCAAGCCAGCGTCAGCTACCAGCTGTGGACCCGAGCGATCCGCGACCGAGAATTCGTGTTCGACGATCCGAGCCCGGTCGCGACCATCGACGTCGCCGAGGGCAAGCGGATCATGCGGGTCGAGCGACCGAGCAAGCCCGCGCTCTGGGAAGACCTGCCCGGCTTCGTCCCGCTCGGCCCGGCCAAGTCGGGCACGGGCAAGAAGATCTCGCTCCCGATCGAGCCCGCCGAGCTCGACGCCTTCGTGCTGATCCAGGCCAACAAGCAGCACCGCAAGGCGCCGCTGACCAGCGCCAACCTCGAGACCTTGCCTTCGGCGATCCAACTCGACCGCGCGCTCGCCCTGCTGGTTCGGCCCAACCATGGCCAGGCGCTCCGGCTCCGGGTCGAGGTCGCCAACGCGGCCAGCCAAGGCCCCTGGTTGGTGATGGACGGCCAGCCCGGCGTCTTTTACGAGTTCACCATCAGCGACGCGCCCGCGTTCTCGCGCTCGGCCTATTTCCATCAGCGCGACGATCTCGACGAGCGCATCAACAAGGGCATCGGCCAGCTGCGGATCGGCGTCGACCTCGCGATCTCGCGTGAACGCATCCCGCCGAGCCAGGGTGATCGCACGACCACGCCGCCGCCGCTGCCCAGCCTCGACAGCCCGCCGATCGCCGTCAATTGGGTGCTGCACGTGCTCGCCCGCAAGGCCATGAGCGGGCTGACGGCCGCGCTCGAGCGCACGGCGACGCTCTTCCCGGTCCCGGTCGTGCGGGCCGCTCCGATCGCGGCAGGCGAGGCCGCGATCATCGTCGTCGAGGCCAGCGAGATCGGCGATCGCTACACCCTGATCCAGGGCGACGCGATCGTCGGCCAAGCCCTCGAAGGCAGCGGGGCCGACCTCGAGCTGCCCACCGCTGCGCTCAGCCAGACCACGAACTTCTACGTCTCGATCGAGCGCAGCGGCGCGGGCTTGGTCCTGGTCCGCCGGGTCGCGATCAGCGTCACCGTCACTACTCCCTGAGTCCGTGACCTCGCACCGCATTCACACGATCGAGATCGAGTTCGAAGTCGGCGAGGTCGCGCTCGCCGAGGCGCTGAGCGAGCGGCTGAGTCGGCTGCACGAGCGCAGGCTCGCGGCCATGCTCGATCGCGTGTGCAGCGAGCTGAGCGGGCCCGAGCGGCTCGACCGAATCGACACGCTCGAGCTCGATCTCGGCTCGCTCGAGCCTGGCCTCGGCCCGACCGGCAGCAGCGAATTCGACGACGAGTTCATGCGCAAGCTCGAGGCGGCGCTGCGATCCCAGCTCCGGCGGCTGCTGGGCGAGTCGCGGACCCCCGACGCGGCCGAGCGAGCGGCGCTCGAGCTGCTCGAGACCTACGCCCTAACCGGCAACCTGCCCTGGTGGGCCGATCGCCGCGACCCCGATCCGGTCGCGGCCCAGCTTCGCCTCGCGCTCGCGCGCGCGCCCGAGCCCTTGTTCGCGCTCTTGCGAGCCTTGGCCGACGACGCGCTCGGGCTGGCTCGACTCGCCCGCCGCTGCGACCCCGCGTGGATCGACGCGCTCGCCCTGCGAGTCGGCGGCGCCGAGCTCCTGGTCGACCTGCGCGAGCTCGAACACCTGCTCGCCCGCCTCGACGCCGCCGCTTCGAAGTCGAAGCGCGGGTCGAGCCGCGAGTCGAGCTCGCGCGTGGGCAAGGCCCTGCTCGGCGTGGTCAGCCGCGGAGTCCGAGCCGATCAGAGGTTGGCCGCGCTCGTGCTCGAGGTCGTGGCCAACCAACCGAGCATGATCGCGGCCCTGCGTCGGGCCGAGTCGGACGCGGGCCTCTCGGCCCGGCTGCGCGCCGCGATGGCCCCGATTGCGCCTGGGGATGCGCATGAACAGGTCCGTGCGAGCGAAGACATCGATGACATCGATGACGTCGATGACGTCGATGACGTCGATGACATCGATGCCAGCGAAGACATCGATGCCAGCGAAGACATCGATGCCAGCGAAGACATCGATGCCAGCGAAGACGCCGATGCCAGCGATGCCAGCGATGCCAGCGATGCCAGCGAAGACGCGGCTTCGCCCCCGGAGCGCTCGAGCGTCGACTCGCGCGAGCCCGGGACCCCCGAGCCGGACCCCGAACCAACCTCGCTCGCGCAGGCGCCCGAGCGAAGCCACCCCGACGCCCCCGAACACGCAGCGGATCGCGACGAGCGAGTCGAGCAGCCGCCCGCCCGAGCCCAGCCCGCGATCGCCAAGCGACCCCAGCCGTCCGAGCCGCCCGCGCTGCGGCTCGCCCGGCGACGCGCGCTCGAGCAGCTCGACACGATCGAGGTCGAGGACGCCGGCCTGGTCATCGCGTGGCCCTTCCTCGAGCGCTTCTTCGCGATCGTCGGGCTGCTCGACGCCGAACGCCAATTCCTCGACGAGCCGGCCCGGATGCAGGCCATCGCCCTGCTCTCGCAGGTCGCGTTCGAACACCCCGACCCGCCCGAGCATCGGCTCGCGCTCGCCAAGCTCTTGTGTGGCTGCTCGCCCGCGGCGGCGTTCGAACTCGATCGCCCCTTGCCGCCCGAAGCGATCGACGAGTGCGAGCGGCTCTTGACCGCCATCCTGGCCAACGCACCGATCCTTCGCGACACCAGCGTCGCCAGCTTCCGGGCCAACTTCATCCAAAGGCCGGCCTTGCTGAGCGTCCGCGAGGGCGGCTGGTCGCTGGTGGTCGAGCCGCGGCCCCACGACCTCGTGCTCGATCGTTTTGCATGGTCGTGGAGCTGGGTGAAGCTGCGCTGGATGGCCGATCCGCTGTCCGTGCAATGGTGACTACAAAGGGGAGCACAAAGGGGATCGACAGCGAGATCCGAGTGTGATCTAACCAAGGCGCTCGAGCTTTGGAGACCACGATGGCGATCACCACGAAGACCCGCAAAGATCTCAAGTCCTACTTCGTCAAGAACGCGATCCCGACCGAATCGAACTTCGCCGATTTGGTCGATGCGCCGCTCAACCAAGCCGATGACGGGGTGTTCAAGCTGGCGGGCGAGCCGCTCAGCGTGGTCGCGGCGGGCGGCGACCAAAAGCGGGTACTTCGGCTCTATTCTGCGTATCCGGCGGCCAACCCCGATTGGCTGATCAGCCTCAACCCTGCCCAGAACCCGAGCGACCCCGCCACGAATCGGCCCGGATTCGGCGTCGCGGACGGAGCTGGAAACACCCGCCTCTTCATCGATCCCGCGACCGGCAACCTCGGGGTCGGGACCAACACGCCCAGCGACCGCCTGCATGTCCGCGATGGTGACCTGCGGATCGACGGCGGCCGGCGTCGGCGGCTCGAGATCGTCTCGGACAGTCATTGGGCCGGCATCGAATTGGTCACCCGCGAACAGGGCGAGGCCGGGAACCCCTACATCGACTTCACCCACGGCCAGCTCGACGCGCCCGACTTCGGCGTTCGAATCCACGGGCCGACCAACGACACGCTGCGGATCGAGGCGGGGGCCGGCAACACCACGCTCGACGTTCGCGGCGGCGTCACCTACACGACCACGCTCAACAAGCTCGACGTCGCCGAGCAAGGTGCGGCGACCGTCCGGGCGGCCGATTTCTTGCTCGGCAGCTCGGGTCGGCGCGGGAGTCCGGGCCGCGCCCTCGTCGACGCGGCCAGCTCCTTGGTGATCAACTATGCGTCCGACTGGCCGCGGACCGACATCCACGGCCCGCTCACGGTCGGCAACCTGTGCGTGGGCGCGACCTCGACTCAATACCCGCTCGACGTTCGCGTCGCCGGGGTCAACGGCTGGGATCGCTTCGTCGTCACCACGACCAACGCTTGGGGTGACGGCAACAACCAACACGTGACGATCGGCGCTGGCGGTGCGTCCGGCATCATGTTCTCGAACCCGCACGTGCCTTGGTACTCGCCCGAAGCCCGAGCCTCGATCCGCTATGGCCGAACGGGAGGCGCCGCGGGCAAGACCTACTGGGACGTCGGCGTCCGGGCCGATGGCGGGTTTGCCTTCTTCGCCCTCGAGGACAGCGGCGTCGGCCAGACCCTGCAGATCAGCAAGGCCGGCAGCGTCGCGATCGCCCGCGACCTCGACATCGAGGGCACGGCCGCGCTCGGTTGGGCACGCTCGGCCGCCAGCTTCGACGCGCCGCTGCGCTCGGGTTTCTATCAGCAGGACAACCCGACCGGACGGGTGCCGGACAACGCCCACACTTGGGTCCACATGATCGCGGTCCGGCACAACAACGCCGGCAACCATCACCAGCTGCAGATCGCGGCCAGCTACGCCGAGAACGACAAGCTCTACTTTCGCAAGATCGCCCGGTCGGCCAACGAGGCCGCGCGCCCCGGCTGGAACGAGGTGGCGACCGCCGCCGCGATGCCGAAGATCCGCAGCGGCAGCGCCGGCACGGCGATCGCCAACGGCAGCGGCTCACGTCAGGCCTTCGTCAACGTCGCCTTCGGCTACACCTTCGCCAGCGCGCCCGCGGTCTTGGTCTCGCTCAACGCGCTCGACACCGGACGCGAGGCCAACCTGCGCATCAACGTCATCGTCGACTCGATCACCACGTCGGGCTGCCGGCTGGTGTTCACGACCTGGGCCGACTCGATCGTCTGGAACGCGACCGTGACCTGGATCGCGATCGGCGTGTGAGCCCGACCCGCGGTCAGGGGTACGGCTGGGCCCCGCGAGCGCTTCCGGTCCTCGCCGACTTGGGCGAGACTCCTGACCTCGCATGATCATCCTCGACGAGCTCGAGCGCGAGCTGACCTGGTTCACGCAGGTCCTCGACCTTCGCTTTCGACTCTACTTCGCCAACCCGGCCGACGCGCCTGGGCCCACGGCGATCACCGAGCTGCCGCCGCCCGAGTTCGGCGATTCGAATACGCCCTGGGCCCGCTTCGTGCGCGAACGAGCCCCGGATCTGGCCGAGCGACTGGCCTTGGACTTGGCCCTGGTCACGCACCTTCGCCCGCAGCTCTTCGACGTGTTCTTCACCAAGAACGCGACCTTCGATCGCCGCTTCACCGAGTTCGGTGGCGTGCGGATCGACGACGAGTTCGAGCCAAACGGCGAGACCCTGGCCTTCGTGCTCGGCGGCGGCTCGCTCGAGGCTCGACTCGCGGCGGCGCGGGTGATCGATGGCGACCATCGCTTCGTCCGCGCCGACCTGCTTCGCGCCACGCCGCTGCATCGCGACCAGACCCCGATGCGCGCGCCCTTGCGAATCTCGCCCGAGCAGCTCGCACGCTTCATCACCGGCCAGCGCGTCCGGCCTGCGCTCGGCGTCGACTTCCCCGCCCAGCGGCTCGAGACCTCGCTGACCTGGGACGACCTGATCTTGCACCCCGGCACGCTGCGGCAGATCGAGGAGATTCAGACCTTCCTGCGCCACGGCGACACGCTGATGCACGACTGGGGCATGGCCGCGCGGCTGCGCCCGGGCCATCGCGCGCTCTTTCATGGCCCGCCCGGCACCGGCAAGTCGATGAGCGCCGCGCTGCTCGGCCGCCTGAGCGAGCGCGACGTCTATCGCATCGATCTGTCCTTGGTCGTCTCGAAGTACATCGGCGAGACCGAAAAGAACCTCGCCCGGGTGTTCGACCGGGCCCAGCAGCAAGGCTGGATCTTGTTCTTCGACGAAGCCGACGCGCTGTTCGGCAAGCGCAGCGAGACCACGAATTCCAACGATCGCTACGCCAACCAAGAGGTCGCCTACCTGCTCCAGCGGATCGAGGGCTTCGACGGCGTCGCAATCTTGGCCTCCAACCTGCGCGACAACCTCGACGACGCGTTCACCCGCCGCTTCGAGTCGATCGTCTACTTCATGCTCCCCCGCCCGCCCGAGCGCCTGCGCCTGTGGCAACGCGGCTTCTCGGCCAAAGCCCAGCTCGCGCCCGAGGTCGAGCTCGAGGCGATCGCCCGCGACTACGAGCTCTCGGGTGGTTCGATCATGAACGTCATCCGCCGGGTCAGCCTCGAGTCGATCGCCGCCGATCAGCGGGCGATCGAGCGCGACGATCTCGTTCGAGCGATCCGCCGCGAGCTCGCCAACGAAGGCCGCGGCTGAGCGCCTCCGCCTACCTCATCCGCATTGGGCCAGATACTCGTAGTATCCGAGGTTCCAATCGCCGTCTTGATAGCTGCCATCCCCGTTGGGATCACAATATCCACCCGCCAAGGTCATCGGACACCCGGCCGTATTCGGCCCATAATAGCAAAAATTATTGAAGTTGGGATCATTGGGATTGCAAGGACAGGTGCACTGCCCACAATCCGCCGCGCAGCTCTGGCACGACTCCCCCTCGCCGCATTGGCCGTTCGGGCAGCCCGCACACGACCCGCAGTCCTGCTCGCACGAGGCGCAGTCTTCCCCGCCGTTGCACGAGTCGTCGCCACAAAAGGGCGCACACAGGCCGCAGTCTTCGGAGCAGTTCTCGCAGGTGTCGGTGCCGTTGCACAAGTGGTCGCCACAAAAGGGATCCGTGCAGCCCTCCGTGCAGTCGGCCGGACAGCTCGCGCACGACTCGTTGCCTTCGCAGGTGCCGTTGCCGCAGCCCGGACAGACGTCGCAGTCGAGCGGACAGGTCATGCAGTTCTCGCCCCCGCTCGCGCTGCAAACTTCGTCACCGCAGAACGAGCACGCGCCACAGTCGGCCACGCAGGTCTGACAGGTCTCGCTCGGCGCGTCGCAGGTCTGGTCGCCGCAGAAGGCCGGCGTGCCCGAGTCGCTGCCCGACTCGTCGGTGCCGGCGCTGTCCTCGTCGTTGGCCGCGCTGGTGTAGCTGGTCGAGACTTCGTCGCCGGCCGCCCCCTCCGCGCAGGCGAGCGTGAAGCCGAGCAAAACCGAGATCGATATCCGTCGAGCGTGCATCGTGGCCGCTCCGACGATACGCCCGCAGGCCCGCGGGGCCCAAGTGAACAATCTACGTTCGGCCGAGCTTGTGTGCTACTCAAGCTCCGTGGCCCTGACTCCCGAGCGCGTACGAGCCTTTCGTGAGGACTATCGACGCGAGCGGATCGCCCCGGGCTACCGCGGCTGGCTGCACCTCGGCTTCATCACGCTCGTCTGCCTCGGCGCCATGGTTGCGGCGCTCGTGTCGATCGACTCCATCCGCGCGCTTTCGTGGTTTGATTGGCTGGTAATCCCGATTGCATGGATCACCGCGAACGCGGTCGAGTACGCGATGCACCGCGGGCCGATGCACCACCTCGGGGCCCTGACCGCGAAGCTCTACAAGCGCCACACCAGCGAGCACCACCGCTTCTTCTCGCGCGAGGTCATGGCGATCGACAGCGCCCGCGACTTTCAGGCCACGCTCTTTCCCCCGTGGATGTCGCTGGTCTTCGTCGGGCTGATCGGCGCGCCCATGGCTCTGCTCGTCGGCTGGGTGTTCGGCCACGACACCGCGCTGCTCTTCTACGCCGCCATCGTGTTCTACTACCTGACCTTCGAGTGGATGCACCTGGGCATCCACATGCCCGAGGACGGGCTGATCGCTCGGCTCCCGCTGGTCGGCTGGGCCCGCCGCCACCACGGCCTCCACCACGATCCCGCCCGCATGCGCCGAGCCAACTTCAACTTCGCGTTTCCGCTCTGTGACTGGCTCTTCGGTACGCTCGAGCGCTGAGCGGTACGCTCGAGCGCTGAACCGGACCCTGCCGCTGTTGCAAAGCGCGCGTTCGTGGTACTCAGGCCCGCGAGCGAGCCATGCGAACTACTCCGAACTTTCTCACCTTCTCCCTCGCGACTTGCTTCGTCGCGACCCTCGGCTTCGTCGGATGCAAGAAGGAGAGCACGACCTCGCCTGACGGAACCACCACGGCCGAGGCCGACTCGGGTGCCGCCGAAGCCGGCGACGACGGTGCCGCGGCGGGCGATGGCGGCGACTCGGGCGGCGGCGCGCTGGTCTGGGCCGACATGGACCGCGGCAAGCGGCTCGAGTACATGGGCACCACCGTGCTGCCGAAGATGAAGGAAGCCTTCAAGGCGCAGGGCGAGGACATCAAGTGCGCCAACTGCCACGGTAGCAACTACAAAGAGGTCGACTTCGCGATGCCCAACGACCTCACCCCGCTCAACCCCGACAACCCGATCCAGTCGGGCATGGACATCGACGAAGAGACGACCAAGTTCATGGTCTCGGTCGTGTTGCCGCAGATGGCCGAGATGCTCGGCGAGCAGACCGACGTGACCACCGGCAAGGGCGAGTTCGGCTGCTTGAGCTGCCACCTGTCCGAGTGATCTTCCGTCGAGCTCGGGCTCGATCGAACAGACGCCCGCGCTGGTTCAGCGCGGGCGTTCGCGCTTCGAAGCGACGAGCGAGCCTCAGGCGAGCGGCGTCAGCCACAAGAGCGACGCGTCCCAGAGCAGGTGGCAGACGAAGCTGACGAACAAGCTGCGCGTGCGGATCGCGATCGCCGTCCACGCCGCGCCAGCCAGCGCCGCGGCCAGCCAGAGCAGGGCGTTGCCGGTGCTCAGGTGGGCGAGCGTGAACAGGCCCGCCGAAGCCAGCAACGCCAGCCCGACCCGCTCGCTCGCCAAGGCCCGAGCCGCCAAGGCCATGCCCAGCGCGCCGCGCCAGACGATCTCTTCGCCGGCGACGACGATCACCAGCAGCGGTAGCGCGACGCCGAGCTCGAGCTCGCGGCTCCAACCATAAAGATCGCCGACCCCCGACCACAGCTCGGGGAACAGCCAGGCGATCAGCGAGGTCACGCCCAGCGACGCGAGCCAGAGCCCGAGCGCCAGGCCGACGCCGAGCGCGAGCCGCTTGGCGCTCGGCGTCCACAGCTGCGCCCACGCGAGCGGCAGCGCGAGCAAGGCCAGCAGCGAGAGCACGAGCTCGAGCCCGGTCATGCGCAGCCAAAGACCCGCGGGGATCAGCATGGGGCCGCTCAGCAGCGCCGCGACGGCGATCAGGGCGAACCCGCCCAAGCGCGCTGGCGAAGCCCCGCCGGCCCATTGCTCGAGCTCGCGCCGAGCCTCGCGATCGGGCACCAGCCGCACGCTCGGCAGCCGCGGACGAAAGTCGACCAGCGCGGCCTCGATCGCGGCGCGATCGAGCGGCCGCGGATCGAAGTCGAGCTCGCGGCGGGCGGGCTCGCGCTCGCCCACGACCCCCTTCACGAGCAGACCGAGCTGGCTGCGGGTGATCAAGGGATCGTGGCCGAAGCGCTCGACCAGACCCGCGAGCGGGCGCATCAGCCCGAGCGGGATCGCCAGCGCTCGACAGGGTCGCCCGACGACCTTCGCCACGCGCTCGAGCAGCTCGGGCAGCTCGAACGACTCTGGACCGACGAGATCGTAGCTGCGACCGGCGCTCTGCGGTCGCTCGATGCAGCGCACGATCGCCTGCGCGACGTCCTCGACCGCGATCGGTTGCAGGGTCGCGAAGCGGCCGGCTTCGCGCGGAGCCGGGAACCATGGCGCCGCACGGATCGAGTCGGCGAGGTTGCGCAGGAGATCATCACCCGGCCCGTAGATGATCCCCGGTCGAAGCAGCGTGATCGCGGGCACCTCGGCGCCCGGCTCGAGCAAGAGCGCCTCGCCGCGCGCCTTGCTGTCGAGGTAAGCGAATTTCGGATCGCGTCGGGCCCCCGCGACGGTCACGTGGATGAAGCGCGCGACCCCGGCTCGCGCAGCGGCGTCGCGCAGGTTTCGAACCATCTCGACATGGGCCTGCTCGAAGGTCTGCTCGCGCTCGCGCTTGATCCCGACCAAGTTCACGAGCACCGAGCAGCCCGCGAGCAGCTCGCTCTCGATCGGCCCGGCCGCGAGATCGCAGCGACGGCGCTCGACACCCGCCAGCGGGCCGGGCAAGGCTCGCGTGCCGCGATCGAGCATGACCACGCGATGGCCCGCAGCGAGCAGCGCGGACGCGACATGGACCCCGACGAAGCCCGATCCCCCGGCGAGCGCGACGCTGTGCTGCTCGGTCATTGCACGGAGTCTATGAGTCGACGCACTCGCCGTCTCGTGGCCGTCAACGCGAACGTTTGTTCGCACCGATTCAGCGCGGACGCGCCAGGTCCGATCGCTTATCCTCGCCGCCGATGGTCACCTTCATCGACGGCAACTGGGTCGCTGACGAGCAAGCAACCGTGAGCGTGCGGGCCCGGGCCCTCAACTACGGGCTCGGCTGCTTTGGCGGCGTCCGGGGCTACCTGGCCGACGACGGTGAGCAGGTCAACGTGTTCCGGCTCGACGCGCACGTCCGTCGGCTCGACGAGTCGTCGAAGATCCTGTGCCTACCAATGCCGATCTCGCGGGCCGATCTCTCGAGCGCGGTGATCGAGCTGCTGCGTCGCAACCAGGTCCACACCGACATCTACGTGCGACCCATGGTCATCAGCAAGGCGCCCGAGCTGGCCCCGCTGCTCCGCGATCAAGACGCGTCGATCATCATTTGGTGCATGCCGCTCAAGCGCTACATCGACAAGGACATGATCGACGTGTGCGTGTCGTCGTGGCGGCGGGTGTCCGACAACGCCCTGCCCTCGCGGACCAAGCCGATCGGCGGCTACGTCAACTCGGCGCTCGCGCGCCGCGAGGCCCACGACAACGGCTATGACGAGGCGATCTTCTTGACCGAACGCGGGACCGTGTCCGAGGGCAGCGCCGAGCACGTGTTCGTGATCCGCGATGGCGTGCTCTTCTCGCCGCCGAGCACCGAGGACAACCTCGACGGGATCACCCGCAAGAGCATCATCGCGATGGCCGGCGACCTCGGCCTGCCCTTCGTCGAGCGCGTGATCGGCCGGACCGAGCTCTACGTGGCCGACGAGATGTTCCTGTGCGGGACCGGGGCCCAGGTGACGCCGGTGCGATCCGTCGATCGCCGCAAGGTCGGCGAGGGTCAGGTGGGCCCGATCACGCGCCAGATCCACAAGTATTTCGACGACATCGTTCACGGCCGCGTGCCCGAACGCCGCGAGTGGTTGACGCCGGTATGGGGCTAGCCCCACGCTTGCCGGCCGGTGAGCGCGAAAAATCGTCCGGCTAGCCCTGCCTCCGCACCCGATTCCGCCGCCCGCGGCGGAGACGACGATCTCCACCCGATCGTCCGCGCCCGCTGGTGGATCCTCGCGGTCTTCTTGGCCCTGTGCGCCTGGCTGATCCCCGGCGTCACCCAGATCGAGAACGACGACGACGTCCTCGCCTTCTTGCCGCCCGATCACCCCGAGGTGATCACCTTCAACGCCGTCGCCAAGCGCTTCGGCATGATGGAGGTCGCGCTGATCGGGCTCGAGGCCGAGGGCGGCAGCATGCTGCTGCCCCAGCGAATCGCCAAGGTCCGCGAGCTGACCAAGCAGATCAAGGAGCTGCCCGGGGTCAAGACCGCGCTCTCCTTCACCGACCTGCCCAACCCGATCGTCACCGACGATGGCCTGGTCGTCGACGCGCTGGTTCCGAGCTCGATGACCGACCCCGACCAGATCCGCGAGCGGGTGCTCGGCAGCCGCGACGCGGTCGGCAACCTGATCGCCAAGGACGGCAAGGCGGCGGCGCTGCTGGTGTTCTTGCTCCCGCGCGACGGCTCGGGCCCCGAGGCCTTCGCGGCCCGACGCAAGACCCTGACCGACATGCGCACGCTGGTCGCCGAGCAGTGGGAGGGCCAGTCGCACTTCGCCGGCGCCCCCTACGTCGAGATGGCCGCGTCCGAGTCGAGCCGGCACGACATCGAGCGGCTCTCGCCGATCGTGATCGGCGTGCTCGCGCTCGCGTCGATGTTGTTGCTCGGCTCGGTCACCGCCGCGGTCCTCAACTTGTTGGTCACCGGCCTCGGCGTCGCGCTGATCATGGGCGCGCACGGGCGCTTCGGCGAGGCGCTGACGATCGTCAGCTCGTCGACGCCGGTCATGATGGTCGCGCTCGGCGGGGCCTTCGGCGTCCACATCCTGGCCGGCTACCAGCGCTACACGGGCACCAGCAAGGCCCGCGCCTCGGCGGTCCTGCGCGAGCTGTGGCTGCCGGTCCTGCTCTCGGCCTTGACCACCGCGGTCGCCTTCTTCGCCTTGTTGGTGATGCCGCAGGTGCCGATGCAGCGCTTCGGCGTGGTCGCGGGCGCGGGCGTGCTGCTGCTCTTGGTCCTCGCCCTGCTGGTCTTGCCGAGCTTGCTCGCGGTCCTGCCCGACGGGCTGCTCGCGCCCAAGGCCGAGCGTCCGCTGCCCTTGCCCGGCCGCCCGCCCTGGTGGCTGCTGGTCGCGCTCGCGGGCGTGAGCCTCTTCCTCGCTCGCGACATGCGGGCCGACCCCGACACCGCCAACGTCTTCGACGAAGACAGCGAGGTCCGCCACTCCAATCAATTCTTCGACGAGAACTTCGGCGGCTCGACCTACCTGCAGGTGACGATCGCGGGCGACCTCGGCGAGGCCGAGGTCATGCGAACCATCCGCGACATCGCCGAGCAGGTCCGGGCGATCCCTGGCATCGCCGACGTCCGCTCGGTCATGGATCCGGTCGAGGTGCTCAACGCGGCGCTCGGCGGTCGGCGAGGTGTGCCCGAGAACTCCGGCCGCGCGGGCCGAGTCCTGACCTACCTGATCGGCCACCCTGCGATGGCCCAGCTGATGACCGACGACGCCGACGGGGCGCTGATCCACGTCAAGCTCGCGCCGATGAGCGGCGACGAGCAGGTCGAGGTCACCGCCAAGGTCCGCGCGGTCGTCGAGCGCTACACGCCGGCCGACGACACCCTGTGGATCGGCCCGAGCTCGGCGCCCGCGGTCGCGGCGATCCGTCAGCAGCAGACCAGCGAGCGGCTCGCACGACTGATCGGCAAGCCGATCGACGTCGCGGCGCTCGACGCTGGCGGCAAGCCGTCGAAGCTGCTCTTGGCCAAGGTCGTCGAGCTGCGCGACGGGCTCGACGACTCCGAAGAGGGCATCTTCGCCGTCGACATCCCCGACGCCGAGATGCAGGCGCTCGAGCCCGAGCAGCTGCTGACCAAGCGCGGCGAGTCGCTCGAGACCTACATGCGCGAGAAGCTGCCGACCGCCGTCGCGCAGGACCCCGAGGGCATCGCCCCCGCGGCCGAGCACCTCGGCGCGTGGATCGACGAAGAGAAGGGCAAGTATCGGATCGAGGGCTGGTGCGAGACGCTCGAGCTGAGCACACGCTGCGACGAGCTGCGCCCGGCCTTCGCCGAGCTCGACGACGAGTCGTGGACGGTGCCAGCCGCGACCGAGCTGCCCGCGGGCGCCGAGCTGCGCTCGCTGCCGCTCGAGATCCGTCTGACCGGGCAGCCGATCATCGGCCAGGCCTTCGCCGAGAGCGTGACCACGTCGCTGCTGGCCTCGACGGCGGCCTCGATCGTCGCGCTCTCGATCGTGTTGATCTTGGCCCGCTCGTTCTTCGCCCTGGTGCCGGCGCTGTGGACCCTCGCGTTCACGGCCGGGATCCTGGCCCTGCTCGGGCATCCGATCTCGGTCGGGACCAGCATGGTCGCGACCATCGCCTTGGGTGCCGGGGTCGACTTCGCCATCCACCTCGGGCATCGGGCCAAACAGATCGGCGGCGCCAAGCCGGGCGAGCAGGCGGTCGAGCAGCTCGGCGCGGTCATGTTCATCAGCGCGCTTCAGCTCGCGCTGGCCTTCTCGGTTTTGATCTTCTCCGAGATGCCGCCGCTGCAGCAGTTCGGCACGGGCCTCGCGATCGGGCTGATCGGCGCCGCGCTAGGGGCCGTGTGGCTGACGCCGATGTTGCTGCGGGGCAAGCGGGCGTGAGCCCAGTATGCGCATTCGTCTGCACGTCGATTGCGTTCAGCATCGGTCGGCGAGCGGCTGCGCGCATCGGGATCGCCAAACTGTGATCCGGATCACCGTGGAGGGTCCTTCGGGACCCGAAAACCCGCCTCGGAGGCTGAATTTCAGCCCCTCCGATCGAGAATAGGGCCCTGGGCAAGCCGTCCAAGGGACCGCGCAGCTGCCCAGCTGCGAAGGCCGCACCTCCAACTTTCGGCCAATCCTCTGGAGCCCCATCGCAATGAAATCCTCGACCATTCTCGCCGCCTTCCTCGTCACCGCCCCCGCCGTCGCCGTGCTCGGCTCGCTGGTCCTGAGCCCGACGGTCGCCCAGGCAGCCGACGCCTCCGCGGTGCTCAAGAAGATCGACAAGGACGCCTCGGTGTTCAGCGACACCAGCTACACGGCGACCATGGAGATCTACAAGGGCGGCACGAAGAAGACGACGCTCGAGTTCAACATGGTCATGAAGGGCTTGACCAAGCAGTACATCGAGTTCGTCGCCCCCGGTGATGTCGCCGGCATGAAGATCCTGATGGTCGGCGACGAGCTGCACATGTACAGCCCGGAGTTCAAGAAGGTCCGCAAGATCGCGGCCCACACCGAGTCGCAGGGCTTCTTGGGCAGCGAGTTCACGGCCGAGGACATGGTCATGGCCAAGCTCTCCGACCGCTTCGACGCCGAGCTCAGCGGCCAGGCCGGCAACGAGACCATCTTGACCTTGACCCCCAAGGCCGAGGTTCAGAGCCAGTTCTCCAAGCTCGAGGTCACGATCGACAAGACCAAGGGCGGCGTCACCAAGATCAAGTACTTCGACGGCTCCGGCAACGCGACCCGCGAGCAGACCCGCGGTGGTTGGGTCAAGGTCGAGGGTCAGACGATGCCGACCGAGATCTCGATGATGAACCTCAAGACCGGCGCCGAGACCAAGATCAAGCTGTCCAATGTCAAGGTCAACCAGGGCGTCGAAGACGACCTGTTCTCGCGGCGCACGCTGCTGCGCTAAACCCCGGGTCAGCGCTCGGCTGACCGAGATCCCTCGCACGTGATCGCGCTCGATTCGTACCTCGTTGTCCTCCTCGCGCTGAACCAGCCGCCCGCTGCCGGGCAGGCTCCTCCAGACGCGTCCAATCCTCCGCTGGACTTGCCCTCCGCGCCGGATTCGGACGCGTCGGACATTTCAGACGCGCCGCCCAGCGACGACGCGCCGCCCAACGAAGAAGACGACGCGATGATGGACGCGTTCTTCGGCCCGCCCGACGAGGACGCCCCCAGCGACGATCCCTCTGGAGATCCTGACGACACCGAGACGATCGTCAGCGGGCCCGAGGTCGCGCCGGCCGACGAGCTCGATATGAGCGACATCTTCGGCGACGACGAGACGCTCGAGGTCCCCGACATCGCCGACGCCCCGGACAAAGACGAGCCGCGGCGGGGTGGTTCGGGCCTGCTCGGCGGCAAGCTCGACTTTCGGCTGCGGATCGTCAGCAGCGTCTACATCGACGTCGACAACATCT
>JAMHUH010000510.1:0-6084 GCA_035904925.1 Nannocystaceae bacterium | reverse complement strand
GCTCGGGCCGCGACGTCCAGCTCCAGAACATCGCCAAGGTCGAGTTCGGCTACGAAGACCGCGAGGTCATCACCCGCATCGACGGCAACGAAGCCGTGATGATCGAGGTCTACAAGGAGGCCGACGCCAACATCGTCGACATGGCCAAGGAGGTCCGGCAGCGGATCGACGCCCAGGTCGCGCCGCGCCTGACCAAGGAGTACCAGGCCGATCTTCAGGTCGTCTCCGACCGCTCGCTCTTCATCGAGTCGAGCATCCGCGAGGTTCGCGACACCGCGATCATCGGCGGTCTGCTCGCGGTCATCGTCTTGTTCTTGTTCCTGCGCGAAGGTCGGGCGACGGTCATCGTCGCGCTCTCGATCCCGATCTCGATCGCGGTGACCTTCGCCCCGCTCAAGCTGGCCGGGGTCAGCCTCAACATCATGTCGCTCGGCGGGCTCGCGCTCGGCGTCGGCATGCTGGTCGACAACTCGATCGTCGTGCTCGAGTCGATCGACCGCTGCCGCAAAGAGGGCGATCCGCTGCTGCGCGCGACCCTGCGCGGGACCTCGGAGGTCGGCTCGGCGGTCATCTCCTCGACCTTGACCACGGTCGCGGTGTTCTTCCCGATGGTCTTCGTCGAGGGCGTGGCCGGGCAGATGTTCGGCGACCTCGGCCTGACCGTGGTCTTCTCGCTGCTGGCCTCGCTCGCGGTCGCGCTCTTCTTCATCCCGATGCTGGTCTCGCGCGAGATCCCGAGCGGCGCCAAGCAGCAAGGCTTCGGCCGGCGGATGGCCGAGCGCTGGTCGCAGTGGGCCTCGTTTCGCGAGCTGCGCGAGAGCTTCGGCGGCGGCGCCTTCCGCTGGTGGAAGCTGCTGCTCTTGCCCTACTACGCCCTGCGCCTGGTCCTGCACTTCGCGTTCGAGCTGGTCGGCAAGCTGCTCGCAACCCTGGTCGGGCTGGTCAGCTCTGCGATCGTCGTGCTGGTCGGCGGCCTGTTCTGGCTGCTGGGCTGGCCGCTCAAGCCGATCTTGTGGGCCTTCGACAAGCTGATCACCGCGCTCGAGAACCTCTACGGCGGGCTGATCCGCTGGTCGCTGCGCCACTACATCACCATCGTCGCGCTCGCGCTCGCGACCTTCGTGGCGATGGTGTTCGGGGTCCAGCGGCTCGACTCCGAGCTGATCCCCGAGATCCACCAAGGCGAGTTCACGCTCGAGATGGTGTTCCCGGTCGGGACCCCGCTCGACGAGACCGATCGCCAGGTCGAGCCGATCGAGGCCAAGGTCCGCGCGCTGGTCCCCAACCTCCGCTCGACCCTGACCACCGTCGGCAGCGAGCGCGACTCCGACGACTCGGGCGAGCGGGGCGAGCACACCGCCAAGATCGCGGTCTCGCTGCTGGCGACGCCTGGCCAGACCGCGCTGGTCAGCGAAGAGCAAGCGCTCGAGGTCGCTCGCACGCTGGTCCAAGGCGTGCCCGACCTCGAGGTCAACGTGACCCGGCCGGTGCTCTTCTCGTTCAAGACCCCGATCGAGGTCGAGGTCCGCGGTCACGATCTGGTCGAGCTGGCCGAGGCGACCGAGGCCGTCCGCCTCCGGCTCTCGTCGATGCCCGGCCTGCGCGACGTCCAGTCGTCGATCCAGCCCGGCAACCCCGAGGTCCAGATCGTCTATGACCGCGACGAGCTGGCCCGGCTCGGGCTCGACATCCGCAAGGTCGCCGAGCTGGTCCGGGCCAAGGTCCAAGGCGACGAGGCCAGCAAGTTCAACCGCCGTGATCGCAAGGTCCCGATCCGCGTCCGGGTCGAGGGCATGCACGAGGCCAACATCGACCAGCTGCGCCGCCTCGCCGTCAATCCGCCTGGCGTCGCGACCCTCGGCCAAGCCAACCGCAAGCCCCCGATCCCGCTCTCGGCCGTCGCCGACATCGAGGTCGGCCGTGGGCCCAACGAGATCCGCCGGATCGGTCAGCAGCGGGTCGGCCTCGTCACCGCCAACCTCGAGAGCGCGGGCCTCGGCAGCGTCTCGGCCGACATCCACGCCGCGCTCGACGATCTCGAGCTGCCCAGCGGCGTGACCACGGCCGTGACCGGCCAGAGCGAGGAGTGGGAGACCTCGGCGAATTCGCTCTACCTCGCGCTCGGCCTCTCGATCTTCTTGGTCTACGTGATCATGGCCTCGCAGTTCGAGAGCCTGATCTACCCGCTGATCATCTTGGTCTCGATCCCGCTCGCGCTCGCCGGCGTGGTCCTGGCTCTGATCTTGCTCGAGATCCCGATCTCGGTCGTGGTCTTCCTCGGCGCGATCATGTTGGCCGGCATCGTGGTCAACAACGCGATCGTCTTGGTCGACTACGTCAACCAGCTCAAGGAGCGCGGCCACGCGACCGCCGAGGCCCTGCAGATCGCCGGCAAGGTCCGCCTTCGCCCGATCCTGATGACGACGATGACGACGGTGCTCGGGCTGATCCCGATGGCCGCCGGGCTCGGCGACGGGGCCGAGATTCGCCAGCCGATGGCGATCACCGTGATCGCGGGCCTCAGCGCCTCGACCCTGCTGACCTTGATCGTGATCCCCGTGCTCTACCAGCTCGTCGATCGCCTGGTCGCCCGGGCCGGGACCAGCCCCGCCGAGCAGCTCGACGCCGAGCTCGCCTTGCTCGACCCGACCAGCTTGGTCCCCGACGTCGCAGCCGCGGCCGCGGCCGCGAGCGAGCCCGCCGCGAACGAGCCTGCGCCCGCAGCCGAGCCCGCAGCCGAGCCCGAACCCGCCGAGGAGCCGAAATGACCGACCCACACGCGACGCTGCGCTCCAACTCGATCGTCCGGCTGGCCCTGACCCGGCCGATCACCATGTTGATGATCTGCGCCAGCGTGCTGGTGCTCGGGGTGGTCGCGGTCCTCAACATCCCGCTCGAGCTGATCCCGGCCGGGCTCTCGGCGCCCTTCTTGTCGGTCGAGGTCCCCTACTCCAACGCGACCGCCCAGGACGTCGAGGACAAGATCACCCGACCGCTCGAGCAAGAGCTCGCGACCACGCCCAAGGTCGATCAGATCAGCGCGACCTCGAGCAGCAGCCGCGGCCGGGTCAACCTGCAATTCGACCAAGACGCGGACATGGACGTCGCCTATCGCGAGGTCCGCGATCGCATCGCTCGCGTCCGCGCCGACCTCCCGGACGACGTCAAGCAGGTCCAGATCCAGAAGCACTCGGCCGAGAACATCCCGATCGCCTTCTATGGGATCAACTGGCCCGAGGGCGTCGACAACGCCAACGACCTGATCGAGCGCCACCTGATGCGCCGGCTCGAGCGGCTGCCGGGCGTGGGCATGGTCGCGGCCTGGGGCCAGCAAGATCGCGAGATTCGGATCGAGATCGATCGCGAGCTGGCCGAGGCCGCCAACCTCAACATCTTCGAGATCGCCCAGAAGCTCGGCCAGTCGCACTTCAACATGGCCAGCGGCACGCTCGAGGAGCGCGAGGGCAAGTACCTGCTCCGCTCGCTGGCCGAGTACCGCGACGTCGACGAGCTGCGCAACGTGGTCGTCGGGGCCAACGACCTGCGCCTCGACGACGTCGCCGACGTGCTCTACGAGTACCCCGAGCAAGAGCGCTTCGATCGCTACAATGGCCGCGAGACGATGGCGATCTTCGTCATCAAGGAGTCGCAGGCCAACACCGTCGAGGTCTGCGAGCGCGTCAAGCTCGAGATCGAGGCCGCGCAGCGCGATCCGGCCCTGATGCTCTTCGACATCGAGCCGATCTTCATCCAGGGCGACACGATCGTGTCGAGCCTCAATCAGGTGGTCAGCTCGGGCTTGCAGGGCGGGCTCCTGGCGATCTTCGTCCTGCTCTTCTTCCTGCGTCGGCTGCGGCTGACCGTGATCATCGCGCTCTCGATCCCGCTCTCGATGTTCATGTCGCTGCCCTTCATGTACTTCTCGGGCCAGACGATCAATTTGATCTCGCTGATCGGCCTGATGATCTGCGTGGGCCTGGTCGTCGACAACTCGGTCGTCGTGGCCGAGAACATCGCCTACTACCGCGGCCGCGGGGTCAGCCGCTTCGCCGCCGCGCTCCACGGCGCCAGCGAGGTCGCGCTGCCGATCACCCTGGCCACGCTCACGACCATGGTCGTGTTCCTCCCGGCCGCGCTGATGAGCTCGGGGACCATGCAGTTCTTCTTGATCCGCATGGTCACGCCGGTCTGCGTGTCGCTGCTGGCCAGCCTGTTCGTCGGCCTGGTCCTGATCCCGCTCGCCGCCGCGTTCTTGCTCGAGCGCGACGTCTTCCACGAGGTCGACCCTCGCTCGCTCCGCGGCCGAATGATGCAGGCCGATCGCTGGTGGAAGGCCAAGCTCGGCTGGGTCTACGACAAGACCTTCGGCGCGCTCGGCCAGGCCTACGGCCGGCTGCTGCGCCTGAGCCTGCGCCGACGGATGGACGTGGTCCTGGTCAGCCTGCTCGCGATGGCCTCGCTGGCGATCCCGATGAACCCCGAGACCGGGGTCAAGGTCGCGCTCGACGAGGACATGGGCGGTCGCCAGGTTCAGGTCGACTACCTGATCCCGCAGGACATCACGCTCGAAGAAGCCGACCTCTTCTTCCGCTCGCTCGAGCCCTTCTTCGCCGAGCACCGCAGCGAGTGGAACGTCGGCGGCGAGTTCGTCCAGGTCGAGCCCGGCCACGCCAGCATCCAATTCTTCTTCGATCCGCCGCGCGAGGGCGACCCGCCCTATCGCGAGGTCGGCCAGGAGATCATCGATCAGCTGCCGGTCCCGCCCGGCTGGACCAAGCGCTCGAACTTCGGCGAGTCGGACGGCGGCCGCGCGACCTCGTTCCCGGTGTTCATCTACGGCGACGACCACTCGAGCGTGCAGGACGTCAAAGCCGAGCTCAGCCGCAAGATCGTCGAGGTCGAGGGTGTGGTCAGCGTGATGGGCTCCAACCGCGACGACAGCCAGCGCGACGAGCTCGCGCTCTCGCTCGACCCGATCTTGGCCGAGCGGCTCGGGGTCTCGGCCGGCATGGTCGGCAACACCATCGCCTACGCCCTGCGCGGCAACCCGCTGCCCCGCTTCCACGGCGAGGATCGCGAGATCGACGTCTGGATCCGCTATCAAAAGCAAGACCGCGAGGAGCTCGAAGACCTGCTCGAGTTCAAGGTCCCGACCAAGGCCGGGACCACCACCGCGATCGGCAACCTGACCCAGACCTCGATCCAAAAGGGCGAGACCGTCCTGGTCCGCAACAACAAGCGGGTCGCCGCCCTGATCGAGCTCGAGCTCGATCCCGAGCTCCGGCAAGACGCGATGGCCAACGTCCAAGCCTTCTTGGCCGCCTACGAGCTCCCGCCCGGCGTCTCCTTCGACGCCGATCGCGAGGCCCGCGACCTCGGCAAGCAGAACCGCGACCTCATGCTCGCCTTCGGCCTCGCCTGCGTGTTCATCTTCCTGATCATGGGCTTCTTGTTCGAGAGCTTCGTGCTCCCGCTCTCGGTCCTGCCCTCGATCCCGCTCTCCTTCGTCGGCGTGTGGTGGTTCCTCTACATCACCAAGAGCCACCTCGACGCGCTCGCCAGCATCGGCCTGCTCTTGTTGCTCGGCGTGGTCGTCAACAACGCGATCGTGCTGGTCGACTTCATCAACGGCGCCCGCGCCCAAGGCCTCTCGCGCGAAGAGGCGATCGTCCAAGCCGGCCTCCAGCGCTTCCGACCGATCTTCATGACCGCGCTGACGACCGTCGGCGGCATGATCCCCCTGGCCTTCTCCGAGGCGCCCGCGGAGGGCATCCCTTATGGAGCGTTCGGCAAGGTCTTGGTCGGCGGAATGACGACCTCGACGATCCTGACCCTCGTGGTCGTGCCGGTCTCGTATACGGCCTTCGATGATCTGCGCGAGTTGGTGCAGAAGTGGTTTGCGAGGAATTTCCGCAAGCGCGGGTAGTTTCGCAGGCGCTCTCGATCGATCCTTCGCGGGTGCTCTCTCGATCGATCCTTCGCGCATGACCGTGCTCCCGAACCGGGGGCTTCACGGGGAATATTTGGGGCCTGACGCTCGGCTCCCCCACTCCGGTCCCAACGCCAATGTCCGCCTCGGACAGG
>JAMHUH010000509.1:0-2454 GCA_035904925.1 Nannocystaceae bacterium | reverse complement strand
ATCCGGCGAGAAGAACACGACCGCAGTATCGATCCTCGCCCCGAGCCGGCTCGCGATCTCGGCGAGCGATGGGATCCGCTCGCCGATGACGTCGTAGAGATCCAAGAAGCGCTCGCGCAGGGTGTAGACGACGATGCATTCGAGCTCGGGGATGTAGGCGAGGCTCGGGCCCGGCGACCACAGGGCGAGATCGAGCAGGGCGAGCCAGCCGGGCTCGCAGGTGCCGCTTCGCTGCGAGACCGGGACTCGGCGGGCGAGGCGATCGCGGAGGAAGGCGATGTCTTCGGGCCGATCGAGGGCGAGCGGGCGCAGGGTCTCGCTCGCGCCGCCGCGGACGGGGCCGACGAAGATCGACTCTTCGTGGCGGACGAAGCCGAAGCGGCCGTAGATCGCGGGGTCGTTGGCCCAGAGCAGCGAGGTGGCGTAGCGCTCGTCGACCCAGGCGAGCGCGCGCTCCATGGTCGCGCGGACGTGGCCGCGGCGGCGCTGCTCGGGGGCGGCACAGACGGCGTGGATGCCCGCGACGGTCTGCGGCGTGCCGGCGATGACGAGGGGGATCTCGAGCACGCCGACGTGGGCGATGACGCGATCACCGAGCGTGTGCACGAAGGGGGTCGAGACCTCGCACCAGTCGCTGCCCCACGCGCGCGCTCGCTCGACCGCGCTCGGGAGGCGGGTCCAGATGCTTCCGATCAGCTCGAGCGTGCTGGCGCGCAGCTTGGGGTCGCTTGGATAGGGCATTGGCCCGAAGCGCGAGCATAGCAGCCGTCATGCGCCTCGTCCGACCTGCGCGACCGCGAAGTGGGCGGCCTCGTCGATCCCTCGTTGGGCCTCGGGGATGACGCCGTGCAGGATGTGCCAGACGTGGACCATGTCGTCGTAGACCGACAGTTGCACGTCGACGTCGGCGGCTCGGGCTCGCTCGACGAAGGCTCGAATCTGGTCGAGCAGGACCTCGAGCGCACCGGCTTGGACCAGCAGGGGCGGGAGGCCGTGGAGATCGGCGAAGAGCGGCGAGAGCTCGGGTCGGCGAGGGTCGCCGCCGTCGAGATAGGCCTCGGCGGCGACCGTGCAGGCCGCCTTGCTGACGAAGTCGTAGGGCGAGTTGGTTTCGAAGCTCTCGCCCGAGCAAGCGAGGTCGACCCAAGGTGAGATGGCGATGCCGGCCGCGGGCAGAGGATCGCCAGCGTCGCGCAGCGCGAGCAAGGCCGCGAGCACCAGGTTGCCTCCGGCCGAGTCGCCAGCGAACACGATCGCATCGGCCGGGATGCCCGTCGAGCGCAGGTACCGATAGGCTGCGCAGGCGTCTTCGATCGGGGCGGGCGCGGGGTGTTCGGGCGCGAGCCGGTAGTCGAGCGCGAAGACCCTGGCACGCGCGGCACGAGCCAACGCGCCGATCATGCGACCATGGGTCCGCAGCGAGCCGAAGATGTAGCCGCCGCCGTGAAAGTAGAGGATGACGCCGCCCTCGTCGTGCTCGGGGATCAGCCAGTCACCACGCACGCCGCCGAGGTCGATCGTTTCGCGCCGCACACCGCCGGTCAGCAAGGGGCTCATCGCCTCGACCGCGCGATGAAAACGTTGCGCGCCGAGCTTGGGCAGCAGCTCGTAGGTCGCCCGCTGAATCGCGACCATCACGTGCATCCGAACGCTCCAGGCATCGCGGACCGGGCCACGAAAGAGCCGGGCCAGGGCGCTTGTCAGGGCGCGCGCGAGGGTCGTGGCCAAAAAGCGCAGGAGGTCGAGCGGACGAGCGCGCGGCGGCGAGATCCTGGGCACGCGGCCAGCATAGCAGCCGCGGTGCAACGCCTCGGGCGCGACGTCCGAACTGCGCGCGCGAATTCGTCGCCTGAACGTGACGTCCGAGCGCGATACTGCCGGCATGACCTCGCTCCCGATCCGTCGTCTTCCTCGCGCTCTTCGTCGTCGCTCTGGCGTGTCGCGTCGCCGCGCGCTGCAGAGCCTCGGCGCGCTGGTTGGCGCCGCGACCCTGGCCGGCTGCTCCGACGATGGCCAGGCCAACGACGACGAGCTCGGCAGCGAGAGCGAGACGGGCTCGACGAGCGACACGGATACCAGCGGCTCGACGGGCGAGACCGACACGAGCAGCGACACCGGCACGGACACGACCGACACGGGCGAGGCGCCCTACGATGTGTGCGAGTCGAGTGACCTGAGCGCCGAGGAGCTGCTCGCGGGCATCGATCACTTCGTCGTGATCATGATGGAGAACCGCAGCTTCGATCATTACTTTGGCGCGCTGAAGGCCGTCGAGGGTCTGCCGGTCGACGGCCTCTCCGGCAGCGAGAGCAACCCGACGCTGCTCGGCGATCCGGTCCCGGTGTTCAACACCGCCAAGTGGGTCCACGACGAGGACCCGCCGCATGGCTGGAACGCTTCGCATCAACAATTCAACGGCGGCGCCAACGATGGCTTCGTGCGCGAGTACCAAAA
>JAMHUH010000508.1:0-15425 GCA_035904925.1 Nannocystaceae bacterium | reverse complement strand
CTCGTCGCCGAGCAGCGCGAGCGGGTTGGGCTTGAGGCACGCGCTCGGTCCGAGCAGCAGCATCGTCAGGGCGATCGTCGAGCGAGTGCGAGTGGACATGGGAGCCTCGAGCGATCAGAAGCGCAGCGCGAGCCCGCGTGGATCGAGGCCGACGCGGGCGTGGCCTTCGGCGTCGCCGCGACCTCGTCGACGCAGGCGCAGCTCGTCGGTGGTCAGCAGCGCCACGCTGCTCAGCACCAGCGCGGAGCCGAGCGCGAGCGTCGTGATCCCGGCGACGCGGGTGTCGTAGAGCTGCGGGCAAGCTTGGACGTCGTTGGGATCGACGCCGCCGGGGCAGTGACTGTCGATCGCCCACAGCGTCGCGCCCGCGGCCAGGGTGACGACGCCGAGGCTGGCGCCGAGCAGCTCGGCCCAGCGCGGCGCGAGTCGATCTCGCGCGCCCTCACGATTCGTCCCACTCGGACTCGATCGATCCATGTCCGAGTCGGGCGTGGCGGGCACCAAGTTCGGCGCGGGCACGAGCGCGGGATAGCGCAGCTCGGTCGAGTCGCCGGCCAGGAGCTCGACGCTCGTCTGCAGGGGCGCGAGGGCGCCCGAAGGATCTTCGATCCACACGCGATGTGATCCGACGGCCAAGTCGAAGCCTTCAGACTCGAGCGCGGCCTCGCCCGGGTTCTCGTCGATCCAGACCTCGCAGGCCGAGGCGCAGACGACCCGCAAGCTGCCATGGCCGAGCTCCTCGAGGGCGCCGCGCCGGGCCTCGACGAGGCGAGCGAGGGTGGGTCCGAGTTCGTCGAGGGGCAGCTCGAGCTCACCGAGCTCGCGCAAGGTCGCGTCCACGCTCTGCGCGGCACCCTGCTCGTCACCGCGCGCGAGCTTGGCTCGGGCCAGGGCGAGGTGGGCGAGGCTGCGTCGCATTCGAGCGGCGGGGTCGAGCGCGAGCAAAGGGGCAAATTGGTGCAGGGCCGAGAGCGCCCGATTCAACAGAGCGATGCCCTGCTCGGGATCGGTATTGGCGACCAGCATCGCTTCGTCGAGCGCATCGAGTGCGCGCAGGTACGTGGCTTGGTCGCGGCTGGCTTCGCTCGATTCGAGCGCCGGGCCGACGAAAACGAGGGCGTGGGGAATGTCGATTCCTGGCGGGAATCCGAATGCCGACAAAGCACAAAAGAGGGTAGATGTAGGGATGAACCCCATGGCTGCTGCGTGGACTGAAGTGTCCCGCTCGACCGAGCATGGCCCAGAAAATCGGCGAAGCGACCGCCTCTGCGCGCCGTTTCACCCGGACAGTGGTCGGGGTACAGGAACCATCAGCGGCGTGAATGCGGGGTTGCTGCACGTCTGACATAATTTTCCCGCCCATCGAGTGCCTACATTGTGTGGCTTGACAAATCATGACATCAGGGCATTTCATGGATTGGATTGCAGCAGCTCGGTACATACTCGTTGGTCCGCAAGATCGCCGCCGGTGGCATGGCCGAGGTCTGGATGGGCAGGCGCAGCGCCATGGGTGGCGCGAGCAAGACCGTCGCGATCAAGCTGCTCGCCGCCCACCTGGCCGAGAACCCGGTCTATCGGCGCATGTTCGTCGACGAGGCCCGGCTCTCGATGATGCTCAGCCACTCGAACCTGGTCCAGGTGTTCGACGTCGGCGAGCAGAGCGGGCGCAGCTACTTGGTGATGGAGTGGGTCGACGGGCTCGATCTCTCGCGCTTGATCTCGGCCATGCGCGAGGCCGGCGAGGTCATCGACTTTGCGATCATCGCCCACGTGATCGGTGAGGTCCTGCGCGGGCTCGCCTATGCCCACGAGCTCGGCGGCGACGAGCGGACGGCGATCGTCCACCGCGACATCTCGCCCCACAACGTGCTGCTCTCGGTCAGCGGCGAGGTCAAGGTCAGCGACTTCGGGGTCGCCCGCCTGACCACCGAAGAGACCTCGGGTCTGCACGTGCGCGGCAAGCTGCGCTACATGCCGCCCGAGCAGGTCCGCGGCGACAGCAAGCACCCGACCATCGACCTCTTCGCCGTCGGGGCGCTGCTGCACGAGATGCTCGACGGCGTCCGCTTCCGCGCCGGGCTCGAGCGCGACGAATTGTTCGGCATGGTCCTGAGCGGCCAAGTCCCCGAGCTGGTCCGCGCTGGGGTCCCGCCCGAGCTGGTCGCGCTGCGCGAGGGCTTGCTGATGGCCGATCGCGAGCGACGAATTCCCTCGGCCACGCAGGCGCTCGCGCTGCTGCGTGGCTGGTCGGGCTACCGCAACGTCAGCGACGAGCTCGCGCACTTGGTCCGGCGCTTCGTCGGCGTCGCGGCGCCACGCTCGGGTCTGGGCGTCGAGCCCAGCGACGAGCAGATCGAGCTCAGCGACGAGCCGACGGCCGTCGAAGGCGAGGTCAAGCCCGGCTCGTCGGAGGTCGCGACGCGGACGCTGCCGCACGAGTCGGGCTCCGAGACCACGCCGACCTTCGAGCGGCGCCGACGAGCCGACCGGGTCGTGCGGGTCGAGCGGGGCCGACGAAGCACCCTGGCCGGCCATGCGCTGCTCGTGCTGCTCGGGCTCGGGCTGGGCCTGGGCTTCGGCGGCGCGTGGCTGAGCGGCGAGGTCCGAGCCAAGGTCGAGCCCTCGGTCGCTGCCTCGACGCCGATCCTCGAGGAGCCTGCCGAGCCGGCCGAGCTGGTCGAACTCGACGCGAACGAGCCGGTCGAGCCGGTCGAGCCGGTCGAGCCGGCGGCGGTCGAGCCAGCGGCGGTCGAGCAGGCGCCGCCAGCCAAGCTCGCCACCACGCCCGAGCCTGCCCGAGCGCGGGCGCGCGAGCCCGTCGACAAGCCCAAGGCCAAGGTCGAATTCGCGGCGCACCAATTCTTCTTCGTCTGGATCAAGGTCGACGGGCGCCAGCTCGCGCTCGAACCACTCGCCAGCCTCGAGCTCGCGCCGGGTCGCCACACCGTGTATCTGCGCGAGAGCCCCAAGCAGGACTGGGTCGAGGCCGGACGGATCCGAGTCGAGCCGGGCCGGCGCTACCGGGTCAAGCTCGAGAAGCCCGCCGGGCTCGCGCTGCAGCGGCTCGACTGACGCGCGCTCAGATCGGCAGCGCGCTCAGATCGGCAGCGCCGCGAGCACGGCGTCGACGACGATCGCCGCGAGCTGGTCGTAGCTCGCGTGGCCCTCGGCGACGCTGGCGTGGGCCGGGTCGCCGCAGTAAGCCTGATCGAGCCCGCACTCGGCGAAGCTACGCGCCCCGCGGGCGATGTGCTCGTGCAGCGCGACCTCGTGCTTGGGCAGCGCCTGGGCCAGCTCCAGCGTGACCAGTTCGGGTGCGACCGCGAGCACCAGCGAGGTCTCGTATTGGCCGGCGTGACACGAGCCGCTCTGAAATTCGGCGCTGAGCCGCTCGGCGTTGCGGCGCCGGGTGTTGTCGGGGAAGAGCAGCTTGCCGGGGCCCTGCCACTCGCGCTCGACCGCGCGCAAGCTGGCGATGTTGTCGGGCTCGAGGTGGGCGTTGATCAGCACGGTCGCGTCGAAGCCCATGGTCGAGAAGCGGGTTGCGAGCTCGGTCAGCAGCGCGCGCGCGCTGGTTGGCGAGATCCCGGCCGAGCCGGCGAAGTCGGCCGCCCACTCGGTCACCGCGTAGTGCAGGGTCGGCGCGACCACGACCGCGTAGCCGGCCTCGCGCAGGCGCAGACAGGCGCGGCGGGCCATCTCCTCGACGATGATCGAGTCGGTCAGCAGCGGCAGGTGGGGGCCATGCGCTTCGGTGCTGCCGGTCGGCAAGAGCACCAGCTTGGGCGCGCTCGCGGCCAACAGCGCCTCGACCTGGCGGTAGGTCATGTGGCCGAGCGCGGTCGGCAGTGCAGCCGTGCTCACGCGTCGCTCGCTTGGCTCGTCGCCGCGAGCTCGGTCGTGGCCGCCAAGTCGCGCAGCGCGGCCCGACGGATCTTGCCGGTCTCGGTCCGCGGCAAGGCGCTCGCGAACTCGACCCGCCGCGGAGCCTTGAACGCGGCGATGACCGAGCGAACGTGGCCGATGATCGCCGCCGCCAGCTCGTCGCTGGGCTCGAAGCCGACGTTGAGCTCGACGTAGGCGAGCGTCTTTTCGAGCCCGTGCTCGTCGCGGTGGCCGACCACGCCGGCCTCGCGCACGGCCGGATGCCCGATCAAGGCGTTCTCGACCTCGACCGGCGACACGTACACGCCCGAGCACTTGAGCATGTCGTCACCGCGGCCGCAGTACCAAAAGTAGCCCTCGGCATCGACCATGAACTTGTCGCCGCCGACGACCGCGTCGCCGTGGAAGGTCGCCCGACTTCGGTCGCGCATCCGCCAGTAGCAGAGCCCCGCCGAGGGGCCCTTGATCACCAAGGTACCGATCTCGCCCGGACCGACGACCTTGCCTTCGTCGTCGATCAGCTCGTAGCCGTAGCCCTCGACGATCTGGCCGAGGCTGCCCTCCTTGACGTCACCGGGCCGGTTGGTGACGTAGACATGGAACATCTCGGCCGAGCCGATCCCGTCGTAGATCTCCGAGTCGAAGCGCTTGCGCCAGTCACGGTGCAGCTGCGGCGGCAGGGCCTCGCCCGCGCTGACCAGCGAGTGCAGATGCGAGAGATCGTGACCCTCGGCCGCGCCCGCCTCGGCGGCCTCGAGCAGCTTGGCGATCGTCGTCGGCACCGTGATGAACTGCGTGGCCCGATAGCGGGCGAGCAGGGCGAAGTACTCGGCCGGCTCGACCCGATCGGCGATCAGCACGCAGCTGGCCCCGACCGCCAGCGGGAAGAGCAGGTTGCTGCCCAGCGCGTAGCCGAAGAAGAGCTTGGGCGCCGACAAGGTGATGTCGTCGCGCGTCAGGCCCAAGGTCCGCTGCGCGTAGGCGATCGTGTTCCACACGAAGTCGTGGTGCATGTGCACGACGCACTTGGGGTTGCCGGTCGAACCGCTCGAGCTCAGCCAGGTCGCGAAGTCGTCGCGGTAGGTCGGCTCGGTCGTCGCGTGCTCGGGCTGGCGCGCGACCTCGACGTCGAAGTCGACCGTCCCGGCCGGCGCCGCGGCGCCGCTGCGATCGTGAACGATGAAGTGCTTGGTGTGCCGACCCTCGCTCTGCCGGGCCTCGTCGACCGCCGGCCACAGCTCGGCGTCGACGATCACCGCCTTGGGCCGTGCGTACTCGAGGTAGTAGGCGTAGTCCTTGGCCTTGAGCCAGTTGTTGGCCGGCACCGCGACGCAGCCGGCCCGCAGGACGCCGAAGTACGCGGCCGCGAACGCGGGCGTGTCGGGCAGCAAGATCAGCACGCGATCTTCGATGCCGAGCCCGAGCTCGCGCAGCAAGTTGGTCACCTTGCAGCTGCTCCGAACCAGCTCGGCGTAGCTGACCTCGTGGGTCTGGCCATGCTCGTGAAAGTAGATCGCGGTCTTGTCGCCCAGGCCCTCGTCGAGTCGAGCATCGAGGAACCACTGCGCCATGTTGAGGCGCTCGGGCAGGTCGATCGGCGCGTTCGCGGTCATGGCCGCGAGTGTACACTGCGGGCCGTGGAGCCTTGCTACCCGACGCTTCGCTTCGATCTTCAGCGCGATTGTTTCGTGGTCTGGCTGCGCTGGGTCGCGCTCGAAGACCCGCCCTCGCCCGAGCAGCCGGCCCAGCAAGGCATCCGCGTCGAGCTGCAGATCAACCGCAACCCGGTGCTCGGTCCGACGATCGTCTTTCGCCGTGACCTCGCCTCGCCGATCTACCTGCGGGCCAATGGCGCGCGCACCCGCGAGGTCCTGCGCGCCGCGGCTCCGCGCGGGGTCGTCGACCTCGGGTTGATCATCCATGGCTCGATCGCCAACGCGCCCTTCGCCGCGCTCTACCAGCTGCGCGACTACGCTGGCGAGGCGATCGAGAGCGGCGTCGTCCCAGCCACGCCGCTCTTGCAGCTCCAGCCCTCGACGCCCGCGGATCGCTGGCAGGTCGCGGCCCAGGTCAACCTGCGCACGCGGCTCGAGATCACCGGCGGCCTTCACCTCGCCGTGATTCACTGAGTTGGCCGCGGAGCTCGCGGGGCCGGGGCCGGGCTCACATCGTCGCGAGCTCGTGCAGCCAGAGCGCCGTCTCGGCGCTCTGATCGACGCGCCGGAGATCGGGGCCCTCGTCCAACCATGTCCCGGCCTCGCTCTGCCGCGCGACCATGCTCCGCGCGATCGCGTGGGCGAGCTCGCGGTGGCGAGCCTCGCCGCTGACTCGCGCGAGCAAGCCGAGCCCCCAGCCGACCTTGTGCGCGTAGTGATCGCCGATCAGCGCGTCGCCGCAGCGCTCGGCGAATTGCGCGAAGGCCTTGGCGGTCGAGAGGTGAGCGCGGGCGAGGTTGGCCGAGTTCCCGGTCGCGCGCGCGAGCATGACCAAGAACGCGATCGGGTAGCCGAGGAAGAACCACGCTTGGTCGCTCGTGCTCGCCTCGATCACGTGGACCTTGGCGAGCTCGGCCGGCCACGCGTCGATGAACTCGCCGGCGTCGTCCATGCGCAGCAGCAGGCGTCGCTCGGGGTCGGGCTGGTGCTCCCAAAAGCGGCGCAAGCAGTGGCCCGCGGCCAAGGCCAGCGGCAGCTCTCCGCAGTAGAGCGCCGTCATGCCGAGGTGGGCGGTGGTCAGCATGTCGATCACGTCGTTGCCCTCGCCCCGGTAGTGTCCGTCCAAGCAGAACCCGCCCAGGCCCGGGTGGGCGAAGCGACGCAAGTGAGCCCAGGCCGGCCGCGCGAGTTCGAAGCGGCCGCTGCGTTGGGCGGCGATGGCCAGCCAGCCGTCGACATAGGCGGCGTAGCTGGCCAGCACGGGGTCGTCGGTCTTGTGCTCGAGCGAGCTGGCGAAGCTACCGTCGCGGCGCTGGAAGTTGGCCGCGATGAAGTCGAGCATCCGATGCGCGGCCCGGGCCTCACCGCCGAGCTGCAAGAGCAGCGGCGCCTTGTAGTAGTACGCGAGGTCGGCTCGCTCGGGTCCGAGCGAGCCGTCGTCGTGCTGCTGCCCGAGCAGCCAGTCAACGCTTCGGCGCGCAGCCGCCGAGAAGGTGTCGCGTGGATCGTCGGTCATGCCCGACGCGATCATGGACCCACGCGCACGAGTTGTCTGGTCGCTCGTTCCGCGACTGGCCCTTGGATCCGATTGTTGGCTCTGCTCGGGCCTGCGAGACAAAAGCGCCCGCTCGTTCGAGCGGGCGCTTGGCGATGCTGTTCGCTTGCGCAGCGGCGCGAGCGGCTCTTTGCGACTCGACGCGGGATCAGGAGCCGGGCTTGAGCATGTCCTGCAGGCTCTGCGGGATGGTCGGCATCAAGATGATCTCGATCCGCCGGTTCTGCGCCCGACCCTCTTGGGTCGAGTTGTCGGCGACCGGATCGAACTCGGCGTAGCCGGCCGCGCCGACCCGCTCGGCCGGCAGGCCATTCTCGATTAGGTAGCTGACGACCTCGACCGATCGGGCCGCGCTCAGCTCCCAGTTGTTGTTGAACTTGGCCGTGCGGATCGGGACGTTGTCGGTGTGGCCCGCGACGATCCAGTCGCGCTTGACGTCCTTGAGCGGCGCGACCAGCTCGGCCAGCGCCGTCTTGCCGCCGTCCTTGAGCGAGGCCCGGCCCGAGTCGAACAAGATCGCTTCGTCGAGCTTGACCACGAGTCGGCCCTCGCGGAACCCGACCTTGATGGTCCCGGCGTCGACCATTTTTTTGAGGCTGGCGAAGAGGTTGCGGTAGACTTCGAGCTCGGCCTCGCGCTTGGCCTTCTCGGCCCGAAGATCGGCCAGCTCCTTCTCGGTCACGCCGGCCTTGTTGGCGAGGTCCTTGATCTGCGAGTCGAGCTGGGCGATTTCGCCCTCGAGCTCGACGATCCGTTCTTGCAGGGTTTGGTTCTCGCTGCGGAGCTCGCCGTTGGCTTGCTTCTCTGCATCGAGGTCGCCGCGAGTCTTGGCCAGTTCGGCGTTGACGCGGTCGAGTTCGGCCTGAAGTTCATCTTTTTTGCACCCTCCGAGCGAGAGCGCGAAAAGGGGGAGCAGCAGCAGGGCGAGACGTCGCATGGGGCCGGACAGTACCCCGGCCAAAGCGCTGCCGCGACACCTGCGTAAGTCGCCGAAATCAATAAAGAAAATGGCCAAGAGCAAGACGAGTCGGAGGCCGGAAGCCGCAGAGCCGGGGATCCCGCGCGGATGGGGAGAGTTCCTCGGCGTGGCCCTGCTCGCGATCGGTGCCCTGATGTTTGGCGGGCTGGCCTCGTTCCAGTTCGGCGACGGCACGCTGATGGGCCCGGTCGGGCGCCTGGTCGCGGCCGCGCTCTATGCCGGCTTCGGCATGGCCTCGTACCTGATCGTGCTGGGCGTGGTCGGGATCGGGGTCAAGGCGTTGCTCGGGCATCGCATGGAGCTGCAGCTCGGCGAGGGCCTGGGCTTCTCGTCCGCGACCTTGGCTGGCTGCGTGCTGCTGCACGTGATGTTCCCGAGCTACCGCGTGCACGCCTACACGGCCGGTGGTCTCTCGGGCGAGCTGCTCGGCGAGGTCAGCCTCGGGCTCTTCGATCACGCGGGCACCTACCTGCTCACGATCGCAATCATCTGTCTGGGCCTCCTGGCCTCGACGCCGCTCTCGACCGCGCACCTGATCGCCGCGGCCCGTTGGATCGCCAAGGGCACGCTCTGGGTGCTGCGTTACCTGTGGTCGGGCGTGCTCGGAGTGGTTCACGCCCAGCGCGAGCGGGCCGACGAGGACCCCGAGGACGAGGAGCTCGACGAACACGACGAGGCCGACGACGAGGAAGAGGTCGAGGAGGAAGACGAAGAAGCGGCGCAGGACGAAGAGGCCAGCGAGGAAGAGGCCGAGGACGAGGACGAGGTCGAGGAAGCGGCCGAAGACGAAGTCCCCGCCGAGCCTCGCCGTCGTCGAAAGCAGGCCGCTGCCGCCAAGCCCGAGCCGACCCGCAAGCCTCGCAAGAACCGCAAGCGCGGCAGCGATGACGCCGACGCGCAGGATGATGAGCCCGCGCTCGTGGCCGCCAACGAGGCGCCGCCGACCCGCGTGGTCGCGTCTGCGCCCAAGCTCGTGCCGAGCGAGCCCGAGCCCGAGACCGAGACCGAGTCCGACAAGCCCGAAGATCGACCCGAGATCATCCTCAACGAAGATCCCGATCTCGACGGCGACGCGGGCGAGGGCGAGCGCGACTCCGACTCCAGCGACTCCGATGACTCGGACGCGAGCGAGGGCGATCCCAAGCGCAAGAAGGCTCCGCTGACGCCGACCGAGCTGGCTGCGCGCGCGCGGGCCAAGCACGCCGAGGCGGCCGCCCAAGCGAGCGCCAACAAGCCCAAGCCGGAGGGTCGCCGCGAGGGCGCGCAGCGGGTCACGTACTTGCAAGGTGGCTACGAGCTGCCGCCCGCCCAGCTCTTCGCCGCGGTCGAGAAGGCCAAGGCCAAGGTCGACAAGGACTTCATCTACGAGCAGGCCGGGCGGATCGTCGAAGCCTTCGCGCAGTTCAAGATCCGCGGCAAGGTGACCAAGATCCATCCGGGTCCGGTCATCACCCGCTACGAATTCAAGCCCGAAGCCGGGGTCAAGGTCTCGCGCATCCAGAACCTCGAGAACGATCTGGCGATGGCGCTCGAGGCCCTGCGGATCCGCATCCTCGCGCCGATCCCCGGCAAGTCGACGGTCGGCCTCGAGGTCCCCAACGCCGAGCGCGAGACCGTCTACGTGCAAGAGAACCTGACCGACCCGAGCTTCTGGGAGGGCGACGCCAAGCTCCCGCTGGTGCTCGGCAAGGACATCGTCGGCAAGTGCGTGTCGATCGATCTCGGCAAGGCGCCCCACTTGCTGGTCGCGGGCGCGACCGGCTCGGGCAAGTCGGTCGGCGTCAACGGCATGCTCTGCTCGCTGCTCTACGCGTGCACGCCCGAGCAGCTGCGGCTGATCCTGATCGACCCCAAGATGCTGGAGTTCAGCGTCTACAAGGACATCCCGCACCTGCTCTTGCCGGTCATCACCGACGCTGAGAAGGCCAACCTCGCGCTGCGCTGGGCCGTCAACGAGATGGAGCGCCGCTACGCGCTGCTCAGCGACGCGGGCGTCCGCGATCTCGCCGGCTTCAACAAGAAGGTCCCGCAGCTGCAAGCCGAGTGGGACAGCGAGAGCAAGGCGCTCGAGGCCGAGGCGGCCGTGTACGCGGCCGAGGTCGCGGCCGACGGCGAGGACAGCGTGAGCGGCTCGATGCTCTCGGGCGTGCAGTTCGACGCCCACGGCAACGCCGTGGCCATCACCGGCGGCGTGGCCCTGCCCAACCGGCCCGAGTCGCTGCCCTACAGCGTCATCGTCATCGACGAGTTCGCCGACTTGATGATGGTCGCCAGCAAAGAGGTCGAGGCCAACGTCTCGCGCCTGGCCGCCAAGGCCCGCGCGGCCGGGCTCCACCTGATCGTCGCGACCCAGCGGCCGAGCGTCGACGTGATCACCGGGACGATCAAAAACAACTTCCCCTCGCGCATCGCCTTCCAGGTCACCTCGGACATCGACTCGCGCACGATCCTCGATCAAAAGGGCGCCAAGCAGCTGCTCGGCATGGGCGACATGCTCTACATGGATCGCGGCAAGGAGCCGCGTCGCGTGCATGGCTGCTACGTGTCCGAGACCGAGATCGAGCGGGTCGTCGACTTCGTCCGCAAGCAGGCCAAGCCGGCCTACAACATGGACATCACCCGGCGCGACGACGACGAGCAAGTCGGCGGCGAGGTCGAGGACAAGGTCAGCGATCCCCTCTACGACAAGGCCGTGCAGATCGTCGCCGAGACCCAGAAAGTCTCGACCTCCATGCTCCAGCGGCGGCTCAACGTCGGCTACAACCGAGCCGCGAAGATCGTCGAGCGCATGGAGGAAGAGGGCGCGATCGGGCCGGCCAACGGGGCCAAGCCACGCGAGGTGTTCGTCAGCGCGGCCTGAGGCGCTGGGCTGAATATTCCAGCCCGCGCCGAGGCCCTTTCGTGAGCCCGCGCGTTCATCGCTGGGCTGATCACGTGGTCTTTACCAGTCGGCGCCAATAAGCTCCCGGTGCCGGCCGTCCCAGACCCCGGAGACACCCACTGATGAACGCGACGATCGCCAGCCTCCTCACCTTGACTCTGTTCAGCTTCGGCCCCGGCTTTGCGGGCGCGGGCGAGCGAGCCCTCGCCGAGACGCTCCGGGCCCAGGAGCCGAGCGAGGCCAAGCCCGCCAAGGTCACGCAGCCGGCGTGGCGGCCCGACAAGTCGTCCGAGGTGCTGGTGCTGGTCCAGGCCTTCTACGACGGGACCAAGGACCTCGAGGCCAAGTTCAAGCAGACCTACTGGAATCCGACCTACGGCGAGGCGACCAAGACCTCGGGCAAGCTCCGGCTCAAGAAGCCGGGCAAGATGGTCTGGGACTACAGCAACGCGCAGGACGCCGACTACTACTCGAACGGCAAGGACCTGTGGATGGTCGAGCACGACACCCGGCAGGTGATCAAGACCTCGGTCGGCAGCAACTCCGAGGTCGACGCGGCGCTCAAGTTCTTGTTCGGCGGCAAGGCGCTGACCCACGACTTCAAGACCCGCTACGCGCCGAAGGACCGAACCGAGCGCTACGGCGACGCCGATCACTACGTGGTCGAGATCATGCCGAAGAAGGCCAACGACCACTACAAGGCCGTGCTCTTGATGGTCCACGCGACCACCGGTCGGGTCGACTCCTTCGTGGTCTACAACACCGACGGATCGACCAACTACTTCCAGATGCAGAAGATCAAGACCAACGTGGGTCTGTCCGACAAGCTCTTCGACTTCAAGCTGCCCGAGGGCTACGTCGAGACCGAAGAGCAGGGCGAAGAGTGATCCCACGAGCCTGAACACGATCGCTCCATGATCGCTCCATGTGAGCGCCACCAGAGCCCGCCGGTCGACGACCGGCGGGCTCTCGTGTTTGGTTCGATTCGAGCCTTGGGTCGAGGAGCTGGCACGGTCGAGGCGCACCGAGTTCGCGCGTTTCGGCGTGCGCTCGCGCTCTTGTAGGTGTCTCGAACACCCTGATACCCTGCGCCGCGGCTTCGGCCGGCCTCCCGCAGACTTGCTTGAACAGGAGAATCCATGCGTACCCAGCCCATTCATTCCATCGGTTTCGCTCTCGCGCTCGCGCTCGTCACCACGGGTTGCCCCTCGAGTGACGACGGCACCGACGAAGTCGGCGAGACGAGCGACACCTCGAGCGACACCTCGAGCGACACGACGGCGACCGACACGACGACCGACACCGCCGACACGACGGCGACCGACACCGCCGATACCACCGACACGGGCGGGCTCGAGTGCCCCACGCACGACCCGAACGCGTCGGGAGCCGCCGATGGCGAGGCTTGCTCGGCCCACGCCGACTGCATCTCGAACCTGTGCGTGCTGACTCAGGACGTGCCCCCGCTCGAGGGCACCTGCACGGCCGTGCCGGACATGTGCGAGACCCACTTCTCGGGTCGCATCCTCAACTTCGAGACTCGCGCGATCGAAGCGAGCGTCGACATCAAGGTCGCGGCCGCGCTGCAGGCCGCGTTGATGCCCGCGACCGCGACCGCGCTGGCTTCGGGCACGAGCGACGCGAACGGCCAAATCGACTTCGTCAGCGACGCGCAGATCAGCGCTCCGCTCGGCCTCGTCGGTCTGACCTCTGCGGGTGGCTTCTTCTTGACCGCCATGGGTCTGGCCTCGCCGGCGATGGGCAACTTCTACGGGCCCGGCAACGCGATCCACGACATCTGGGCCGTGCCCGAGTCCTTGCTGACCTCGTACAGCGACCTGCTCATGGCCGATCCCGAGTTCGCCAACGCGCTGCCGCTCGGCACCGCGGGCGGCGTCGTCGGTCTGGTGCGCGACGCGGCCACCGGCGATCCCATCGCCGACGCGGTCATCGTCTCGACCGACCCCGACACCACCGGCGCGGTGATCCGCTACCTCAACGAGACTGGCGACGGCTTCGTCGACACGAGCACGACCAGCAACGGCGTGTTCGTCCTGGTCAAGCCGGGCTTGGGCGAGGTCTTCGGCGTCGAGGTCGGTGGCGTGCCGGTCGACGGCGAGACCGGCACCGCGGGCTCGGCCAACGGGGCGATCTTCACGTTGATCTTCAACCTCTGAGCCGCCTCGCGGCGCACGAAAGAGCGGGCGCTCCCGAAGGGGAACGCCCGCTTTTTTCGTGGGTGCCGGCCGCGTCATCGCGTCATCGCATCAGCGCATCGGCTGCCACGCGCCCGAGTAGAACACCTCGGCGTGGAGGACGAACGCGTCGCCGCGCTCGATCAGCGCGTCGCGATGGAGCAGGCCGTGGGGGAAGACCAGCGCGCGACCGCGCTTGGCCGCGAGGGTCTTGCCGAGGGTCGGGAACTCGACGCCGCCACCGACGAAGTCCTCGTTGAGAAACACGACGACGCTGAGGTGACTGTGCATGCCCGAGCTGCACTCGCGCGCGGGGTCGTGGTGGGCCTCGGTGCCCTCGCCAGCGCTCAGTCGAACGCAGCGCATCAAGGGCTTGAGCCCCGCGAGCTGGGCCCCCTCGATCGTCTCGGGCAGCAGCGCGGCGATCCGATAGAAGATCCGCAGGGCCAAGACCGGATCGTCGATGCTGGCGAAGCGGGGCGGCTCGTCGAAGCCGATCAGGCGACAGGGGGCTTCGGGCTCGGCGCGGCGGCGGGGCGCCTCGTGAGGGCCGTTCGCGGGCCGACGGAGATCGGCGGTGGTCGAGAGCCAGCGATCGTCGCCGAGCCGGGCGATCAGCGACCGACAGGTGGCTGGGTCGAGCACGTCGTCGACGAAGCGGACTCGAGCCGACTCGGTCGGTACGGAACGCAGCTCAGGAGTCTGCGAGAGGCGGTCCCACGCGGTCATCACTCCCAGGACCAAAGCACTCCGTGTACCAGCGAGCAGACCGACGAGATCATTGTCTTTTCAGCGTTCCGCGAGGTTCTGAGGGCTGCGCGGCGGGCGAGTCGCCAGGCAGCCGAGTCATGCGGCGATCGATCTGGCCAGTGGGGGAGTGTGGTCTAGATTGCGAAAACCAGAGCGAGTTCGAACCAGCTTTGCGGTCATTTCGCGGTCGTTTTCGAAGTGTCGCACTCTAGCGACACCTGGTGTCCCTTCGGATATCCTCGTTTCACCGTGAAATACCCGACCTCGATCAGCCCTGTCGCCCTGTCGATTCCCCTCCTCGTGCTCTGCTCGGTCAGCCTGGTCGGCTGCACGGGTGATGACGCAGGTGATGACGAAGTCGGCGAGACCAGCACGGACACCACGGCTGACACCGGTGACACGACCGACACCACGGGCGACACGACCGACACCACCGACACGACCGGCACCGAGATGCCGGCCCACTGCGAGGGCGCGGCGGCTTGGATCAGCCCGACCGGCGACGACTTCGAGGCCGTGCAGGGCCTGTTCAGCGAGGCGGCCGAGGGCGACGTGCTCTGCCTCGACGCGGGCGTCTACGGCAACCTCCACGACGAGATCATCTTGTCGGTCAACAACGTGACGGTCCGCGGCGCCGGCATGGACGACTCGGCGCTCGACTTCGCCGCGCAGACCGAAGGCGGCAACGGCATCAAGATCATCGCCGACGGCGTGACCTTCCAGGACCTCCAGGTCAAGAACACCCCCGGCGACGGCATCCGCGGCGACCAGGTCGACGACATCACCTTCGAGCGGGTCAAGGTCCAGTGGGAGGACGCCAACACCGACAATCACGGCGCCTATGGCCTCTATCCGGTCGGCTGCAACAACGTGTCGGTGCTCGAGTCGGTCGTGATCGGCTCGCGCGACGCGGGCCACTACGTCGGCCAGTCCAACAACGTGCTCGTCCGTGACAGCATCGCCTACGACAACGTCGCGGGCGTCGAGATCGAGAACTGCTTCGACTCTTGGGTGTTCGACAACGAGGCCTACGACAACACCGCGGGTCTGCTGGTCTTCGACTTGCCCGGGCTCGAGCAAAACGGCGGCGCGCGGACGCACTTCTACAACAACGACATCCACGACAACAACACGGCCAACTTCGCGATCGGTGGCACGGTCGCGCAGGTTCCCGCCGGTTCGGGCGTGGTCATCTTGGCCGCCAACGACGTCGAGGTCGACAACAACACGATCGACAACCACAAGAGCTTGGGCGTGCTCGTGATCCACTACGCCGAGATCCTCTTTGGCGCCAACGACGATCCCAACTACGACATCTACAACCGCGGCATCAACATCCACGACAACGCGTTCACGCTGACCGGCTGGGATCCGGATCCGATGATCACCGGCTTCATCGGCGACAACGTGGCGGGTCCCGAGCTGCTCTGGGATGGCGTGAAGGGGGATTGCGCGGTCGACTACATCCCGGGCGAGGAGATCTGCATGGTCGACAACACCAGCGACGACACGGTCGACTTCTACA
>JAMHUH010000507.1:0-2154 GCA_035904925.1 Nannocystaceae bacterium | reverse complement strand
CACCGACGCGATGATCAACGGAGCCGCGTGCACGCTCGGCTACACGGGCGAGATCCTCGGGCCCTACTTCCTGCAGAACTTCAAGGACGCGGTCGAGGTCGGGGCGGTCCGGGCGGGCGGCTTTCAGGTCGCCGTCGGTGGCGACGCCTACGGCAGCGGCTCGAGCCGCGAGGTCGCCGTGGTCGCCCATCAAGGCGCCGGCATCGAGCTGGTCGTGGCCCGCAGCTTCCAGCGGATCTTCCAAGAGAACATGGTCTACTCGGGCCTGCCCTTCACCACCGACTTCGGTGTGATCGGCCGGCTCGAGGCGGGCGAGGACCTCGACCTCGACGCGCTCGGCCAGGCCCTGCCGCCCTTCTTCCGAGCCGTGAGCGAAGCCGGTGGTCTGCTCCGCTACGGCTCCAAGGTCTTGGCTGGCGAGGTCGGCCCGACCTACACGACCGAGCGCGCGCCTCGGCCGATGACCTGCATCGAGAAGATCGTCGCCGGCAAGGCCTGGGTCGGCGCGGGCAAGCCCTTCGGCATCGCCTCGGTCGCGCCCGGTGATCAGGTCCTGTGCGAGGCCGACTTCCGCGGCATGCACGAGTACACCGGCGGCATGGTCATGAACCTCTACGCGCAGGAGTGGGCCGACGCGCCGATCCACCAGCCCGAGCTGGCCGCCGCGTTCGAAGACCACTTCGTGCTCATCGATCAGCCGACCGTGCCGCTGCGGGTCAAGCAAGCCCGGCTCGAGTCGGCCAAGGGCCTGACCGCCGAGATGGTCGAGGCCTGCGAGCGCAACGGCATCCGCCTCCACGGCCCGGGTCGCCCCTACCCCGCCGGCGTCTGCCACCGCCTCGTCGTCGAGAGCTACGCCCGGCCCGGCGACATCATCGTGCTGACCGACAGCCACACCCCGACCGCCGGGGTCATGAACGCGTTCGCGTTCGGGGTCGGCTCGACCGCGATGGCCTTCGCGCTGCGGACTGGGATGATCCCCGTGACCGTACCCAAGACCGTGCGGGTCTGGGTGACCGGCGACGCCAAGGGCGTGCTCTCGCCCAAGGATTTGGTCCTGCATCTGATCGGCGACCCCTTCTTCCGCGAGGAGCAGTGGCGCGAGTCGCCGACCGACACCTGCGTGATCCAGCTCGGCGGCCCCGGCCTCGATCAGTGGAACGTCGACGAGCTCTCGGTGATCACCAACATGACCGTCGAAGGCGGCCTGATGACCGGCATCGTCGAGCCCTGCGCCCCGCTGCGCGAGTTCTTGCAGGCTCGGCGTGGCACCGACTACGCCGAGCGCTTCGTCGCCCCCGACGAGGGTGCGACCTACGTGCGCACCATCGAGGTCGACCTCGACAAGGTCCCGCTGACCGTCGCCACGCCTGGCGACTCGCGCAACCGCAAGTCGCTCAGCGAGGTCGGCGACGTCGCCATCCACAACGTCGTGATCGCCTCGTGCACCGGCGGCTCGCTCGCCGATCTCCGGGCCGCCGCCGACGTCCTGCGCGGCCGCAAGCTCGCCGAGCACGTCCGCGTCACCGTCACCCCCTCGAGCGCCGACGTGGCCAAGTCGGCCAACGACGAGGGCTTGCTCGAGCTCTTCCGCTCACTCGGCGCCGTCGTGTCCGAGCCCGGCTGCGGCTCGTGCATCGGCAACGGCCCCGGCATCCCCTTCGAAGGCGAGGTCACGGCGAGCACGACCAACCGCAACTTCGATCGCCGCATGGGCTCGCCCGGGCCGGTCTACTTGGTCTCGCCCGCGATCGCGGCTGCGTCCGCGGTCACGGGTCGGCTCACGGATCCTCGCTCGCTCGCCTGATCGAGGATCCCGCCTGGGCGGTGGTTCACGCGATCTTGCAGCGCTGATCCTCCCGGCGAAGCCTCGTGTTCGCACGCTGTCTGTTGGCGACGGCGAGGACCCTCGAAGTCAAAGGCGGGCCGGGGGAAAGAGGGTCGCTCCGAGGCGAGTCGAGCCCCTGGCTTCCGTGCTCGAGCCCCCGCGATTCGAGCGGGCGACCCTCTTTCCCACCGTAGAGCCTGGTCGTCGAAGACGCGATCGCCCGCGAACGCTCCACCGAGCCAGCCTCCTCACCCCATCAGCTTCGAAATCTCGAGCTGAAAGTGCTGACTGATGTCCTGAAGGCTGGCCGATCGCAGCCGGTCGAG
>JAMHUH010000506.1:0-2015 GCA_035904925.1 Nannocystaceae bacterium | reverse complement strand
CGCTCGAGTCGAGTTCCCCAAGCGGGCACGGCGGGCTATCGTCGGCGCATGCGGAACCCGGGATCGATCTCGTCTGTTTTCACCCTCGTGGTCGCGGCCGGATTGATCGGCTCGCCGGACGCCCACGCGACAACTTACCGCGATCTGTGCAGCTCGGTCCCGAGTGCTTGCGGGTACACCGGACCCGACGCGCCCGTGCTCGCGGCGGCGGTGTGCTGGGCGAGCTCGACGTTCACGGCGACGTTGATGACCGGGGCGACGTGTCCGACCGGAAGCTACCCGTACGCGGTGAAATACGGGGTCGTCGATCCGGGCTCGAAGATCGTGACGGCTTTCATTCCGCTCGACGATGCGTGCTCGCGGCCGGGGCTCTGCCAACCGAAGTATCTCGCGCCGCCGAATAGCACCAGCGCGCCGATGTGTTGCTTTGGTGATACCTGCTATCCGTCCGACGGGGAGTGCTATGGCGGTGAGTTTCTCTTCTGCTTGTACGGGGTAACCAACGACGATGGTACGGTCACCTGTTTCGAGTCCTTTTGAAATTCAAGCGCTCGAGTGACGCAGTTCGCCCAGGCAGATCGGCGAAAATGTCTCCGGCGATGAACCAGCACTCTTCCGCGCGCAGCATGTCGCCACCCAGGTCGAACTCGTCTCCCAAGGCTTCGGCCTGATCGGCGACCTGACGCAGCGCGATCGCATCGTTGTCGACGCGAGCGCGCGAGCGGGCGAGTTCGAGGTGCTGGATCGCCAAGTCGGGATGACCCGCTCGCACGGCCTCCACCGCCTCCACCGCGAGCGTGAGGGTCAGTGCAACGGGATCGGGTTGGGGTGGGGTTACTGCGACGGGAGCGGGCTCCGATACCGGGGCCGCGGGCTCGACCTCGTCTCGCTCCGGCGCGCGCATCCACATCGCCCCCATCCCCCCGCTCGCGACCACCAGCCCCGCCACGAGCCCCACACCGACCCTCTTCCCCCAACGAGCCCGGTGAGCGCTCGCCCCGTCGGCCGCGTCGCTCAACTCCCGCAACAGCTCCTCCATGCTCTGCGGTCGCTCGCTCGCGCGAGCACTGAGCCCACGCTTCAGCACGTCGCGCACGGCGTCCGGCACACTCGCCCCAGCCCTCCCCGTCTGAAACTTGCCAGCGAGCACCGACTCCAACATCGCGGGCACGGTCTCACCCGCGTAGGGCAGAACCCCGAAGAGCAGCTCCCACACCGACACGCAGAACGCATAGATGTCGGCGAGCGGATATCCGGGCTTCCGCGGGAGCTGCTCCTTCCCCAACAGCCGCTCGGGCGGCATGTACGGCGGTGTTCCGTTGACCAGCGTCTCACCGGCTTCGTTGACGGCGCTCGCTTCGAACGAGTAGCGAGCGATCCCGAAGTCGACCACCCGCACGCGGCCCTCATGATCGATCATCGCGTTGCTGGGCTTGAAGTCGCCGTGTTCGAGCCCCTTCGTGTGGACAGCCCCGAGCGCCCGGCCCACGGCGATGCAGCGATCGAGGATGACTCGCCAGCTCGGCTGGGTCGCCGCCTGCCACTGGAGGAACGTCTGGCCGTCGATGTATTCCATGACCAGGACGAGGTCGGACTCGACGCGAAGAACCTCGTAGACCGCGACGATGTTCGGGTGCGAGAGCTTGGCGAGGCATCGAGCCTCGTGCTCGAGATCCGCTGCCGCGTTGGTGCGCGTGGCCATGCAGACCTTGAGCGCGACCCGGCGCCCGAGGCCGGTGTCGAACGCCTCGAACCCGAACCCCCTGGCCCCCTGGCCGGCGGTGCGCAGCACCTCGAAGCGATCCAACATGACCGGCGGCGTGTCGACGAGCGGATCACCCCCGGCCGCTTTGATGCGAGAGTTCCGTTGCCCGACTTGGGCAACCAAGCGATCCCACCGCGACTGGTCGCCGACTTCGTCCCCGAACGGGTCCGGTTCGTCTTCGTGGGGATCGACCACGCGCCGCGAGCCTATCAGGACGCGCGCGAGCATGTCGCCAACTCGGCGAAGCGTC
>JAMHUH010000505.1:0-16734 GCA_035904925.1 Nannocystaceae bacterium | reverse complement strand
GACGAACGAGCGCGAGCCGTCGTGCTTTGGACGATTCTGCGTCAATGCTGGCCTCCATGATTTCCGTCCACCTGGCGGAGTGAACGACCAGGCCACGAATCGACTTTGGCCCTGCGAAGCTCGGCCAGATCACCGAGCACGTCGAGCGATGTCGAGAGTTCGCGCGCAGACGCGAATGCGAGAATCACGACACGGTCTTCGAACTGAATCCGACGTGCGCCGATGCGAATGTTCGCGTGGCTGGAGAACTCATAGAACCGTGCAAGCTCGGACCCGTCAATTTTCCGTAGCCAGACTTCCCACCAGATCGGCTGGTGCTCGTGGGTGGGGTATGTTGATGCGTCGTCGGTCCAGAGCGCACGAAGAGTCGCCAGGCGAAGTTTGGCGATGCGATCGTAGAGGTTCTCGTGACGTTGTTCGCGCGGCTTTTTCTCGCTGGTGAGAGCATACTTGGCGAGTTGGTTCAGGAAGTGTCCAACCTTGCCTTCGGGCACGAATACGGCCGCATGCTGAGTTGCGCCCAGGTCCTCGGTCTCACGCGAGGATACTGCCACGACCTCGATATGAGCACTGCGGTCCTTGCCTGTCCCATTCTCGAGGCTCTTCACGGCGAGGTCCCACCCGGGGAAGGACTCGAACTCAAGATACACGCCGGGTTTCGCCCCGGTCACGCTGAACCCGGCAGCGCCTCTCTTGTGCTTGGTGGCCGCGACCGCGCGCTCGAGGGATGTGCGTAGGATCGCGGCGTGTGCCGACCTGCCTGCCGTCGGTGCCGCCGGTGCTTTTGGCGGCCGTCCGCTCATGTGGGAGGTGTATGGCTCCGCGACTCGATGCTGCGCTGGTTGAACCTGGATGTGTGGACGTCGTCGCGTCGCCATGCCCGATCAAGGCAGCATCGCGCGTCGTTCGTCAAGTACGGTGACCAGGCTTTGCGCGCTGATGGCCATCGTGCCGATCAACAGCGCGTCCTTGGCCGCCTGCACGCACGCACGAACGATCTCCGCGTGGCTCAGCCCCCTCGTTGCCGACACCGCCACGTCCCAATTGACATCGCTCGTGTCCAACGAGGCGAGGCGATCTTGCATGACCCGAGAGGAGACCTCCGGGGTCGGGAGTTCATACGCGAGCACGGCGTCGAAGCGCCGAAACAATGCTTGGTCGAGCAGATCGACGTGGTTGGTCGACCCGATCACGAGGCTGTCGGAGTCGTCCTGCTCGAGGAACTGCAAGAAGGAGTTGAGCACGCGGCGGATCTCGCCGACGTCGTTGCTCGCCGACCGCCGACCGCCCAGGGCATCGAACTCGTCGAAGAGATAGACACCACGAGTGCTCTCGATCGCCTCGAAGACCAGTCGCAGCTTTACAGCCGTCTCACCCATGAACTTGGTGATCAGCCCGTCGAGCTGAATGGTGAACAAGGGTAATCCGAGCTCGGCCGCGAGGGCCGACGCGGTCATGGTCTTGCCGGTCCCCGGCGGCCCGATGAAGAGCAATTTTCGCTGCGGTGCGAAGCTATGCGCGCGCAGGCGTTCGCGCTGACGTTGCTCGAGGACCACTCGTTCGAGTTGGCCCTGGAGTTGCTCGGTGAGGGCCATCTCGCATAGCCGCGTCTTCGGATAGGAGACCGAGAGCAGGCCCGCGAGCTCGCCACGTGGTCGGGCGAGAGGAACAGCCCGAGGCCCGCGGTCCAGTTCGATGGCGCTCGACTTGGCCTTGGCGTCGTCGACGAGCTTGCGGAGCTCTTGAGCGAGGTTTCCGTGGCCGCTACGGGCAGCCTGTGCGGCGACCTGCATGACCACGGCAAAAAAGCGCGAGTCGTCGCCCTCGACATGTGAGCTGACAAGTGCCTTGAGCTGCTCGGCCTTGGCCATGCGTCGAGATCATGCCACGCCGCCAACTCGCAGTCATTCTCGTCTGCGAAGAGCCCACTGCGCGGCTGGCCCTGCTGGTCGGAGTGAGGTCCACGTCGCGCCCAAGGAACCCATTCAGCACCCCGCGGGCGGGCTCGCTAGCCCAGCTGATCTGACGCATCCTCGCGGCTTCGCATGCTCCTCGCCCCGCCGCTGCTCGCCGCGACGCTCGCGATCGTGTTCGTCGCCGCGCTGATCCGCGCGACCTGGGGCTTTGGCGACGCGGTCGTGGCCGTGCCCTCGCTGACCTTGCTGATCGGCATGCAGGTGGCGGCGCCGACCCTGGTGCTGGTCAGCGTCGCGCTCTCGCTGCTGCTCTTGCGCGAGCGGCCGAGCTTGATCGATCGGCGCGCGGTCATCCGGCTCTTGCTCGGCGCGCTGATCGGGATCCCCTTGGGCCTCTACGTGCTGACCGAGGTGCCCGAGCTGTGGGCGCGGCGAGGTTTGGGCGTGCTGCTGGCCGCGTTCGCGATCGTTTCGCTGATCCGCGCCCGTCGAAGCAACCGGGGTCCCGATCCCGATCCCGATCCCGAGCTCGCGTCGGCGCCCGCGCCCGCGTCGGCGAAGACCCGCTTGCTGGATCTCGGCTTCGGCGCGCTGGCGGGCGCGAGCAATGCCGCGTTCGACATCTCGGGCCCGGTCTTGCTGGTCCACGCGAGCGCGCGCAAGTGGACGCCGGATCAGCTGCGGATGAACTTGCAAGCGGTGTTCTTGCCGCTCGCGCTGCTGACGATGATCGGCCACGCGGTCTCGGGCTTGTGGACCCGCGAGGTCGGCTTGCTCGCGCTGTGCTGTGTGCCCTCGGTGATCGTGGCGGTCGTCCTCGGTGCACGGCTGCGGGCCAAGCTCGACGGACAGCGCGGGGTCGTGGTCCTCTACGGGCTGATCCTCGCGCTCGCGGTGCTGATGTTTAGGTAGTGGGCGCAGTCGTCATGGAGGTCGAGCAGGATGATCGCACCCCACTGGCCGAGGCCGTCGATCGGACACTCGGCGACGTCGCCCTTGGCCGGACCATGGACACCACGAGATCGCGCTCTCGTCGGCCACGATGTCGTCGAGGACCACGCCTACTTCTTTTTCTTCTTGCCCTTGGCCTTCTGGAATTTCTTGGCGTGGGCGACGTTGCGGTTGGCCTTCTCAAGCACGCGGCCGTCTTGCTGCATTCGCTGGGGGGCCTCGCCGACCTCTTGGATCAGCTGGCCATCGGCGAGCTGCAAGAGCTGAAGCTGGCTGGCGTAGGCGAAGGGCGAGAGCCCGAGGGCCATGCGGCGATCGAGCTGGGTCAGCGAGACCTGAGCGCGGATCGGGATCCGCAGGTTGACGACCTGGACCTCGGCGTGCCGCTCGTTGCGGGGATCGGCCAGGCTCTTGTCGCCGCGGGTCAGGTGCATTCGGCAGCAGGCGGGCCGGACGTCCCAGATCCGACATCGACCTTTGTTGGGGTCGAGGAAGGGGCAGGGCTCGCCGCGCTCGGCGAACTGCTTGCGACCGAGGCCGGCGGCCTTGCTGGTCATGCGGATCTTCTCGGGATCCTTGCCGGTGTGCAGCGCCTGGATGTCCTTGAACTGCTGCTCGCCGAGCTCGCCGAGCTTCTGGGCGACCTGCGGAAAGTCCTTCCAGGTTCGGATGGTCCGGTAGATCAGCAGCGCCTCGGGGCCGCTGACGCCGAAGGGCCCGGCGAAGCAGGCTCCCTTGCCCTCGGGGGTCCCGGCCGGCGCGGCGTCGTCGATCTTCATGGTCGAGCGGACCGACTCGATGTAGCGGTCGTGCGCGGCCTGAAAGGTTTCGACCTGTTCGAAGAAGCCCTTGGGCAGGCGCTTGAGCTTGCTGACGTCGGCGATGCCAGGCAGGGCCGAGAGCTTCTCGACCGCCTTGTACATCGCGTCGGCGTGGGCCTGGGCCGCCTTGCGTGCGGCGCGAGGGATTCGCGTGACCCGGTCGCGCGGCAGCTTGATGCGCGAACCGAACAGGGCGGCGATGAAGTCGAGCACGGCGGCTCGGCTTGTAGCAGACGGATCGAGAAAGTTGGAGGCGCCCGGATCCTCACGTCCCGACGCTGCGCTGCCGTTGATACCGCCGCCCGCGCGAGTCATCCTCCCGGCCATGCATCGGCTCTCGCTTCCTCGGCTCGCCCGCGGCCTCGCGCTCGCGGTCATGGTCCTCGCGCTCCCGACTGGCTGCGACAAGGGTGGCGGCGCCACCAACGACCCGGGGGCGGGCGACGGCGGCAAGACGGACAAGCCGGGCGAGAGCAACGAGGGCCAGTTCACCTACGCCGACAACTTCGCGCTCGCGGGCGAGATCGCGGTCGAGTTCTCCAACGACAGCCCCGAGGGCAAGGGCTCGGCCAAGATCGTGGCCAAGACCCAGATCGACGCGGCCCCAGCCAGCGGCAAGACCAAGCTGCATGGCAAGGTCGTCGAGCTGGTCGAGTACACCGGCAGCGGCTCGCTCGACGCCGAGTTCATGAAGCAGCAGATGGCCAAGGCCGCGCAGCCCGGCGCCGCCGAGTTCGATCTGATCGCCTCGCTGAAGAGCTCCGAGGAGTGGATGATCGTCGACAGCCGCGGCGAGCTCGACGACGAGGCGACCAAGGCCCTGACCGAGAACGCCAAGGAAGAGGCGATGGGCGCCAGCGACTTCGGGCTCTTCAACCTCCCGGATCTGCCCACGGTCAAGCTCGAGCTCGGCAAGGAGACCAAGCTGCCGACCGAGGAGAAGGACGAGAACATGTTCGGTCAGGTGATCCCGATGGAGATCGACCGGACCTGGAAGCTGATCTCGCTCGGCGACGAGGGTGGCCGCAAGGTCGCCAAGCTCGAGGTCACCAGCGAGAGCTCGGGCGCCGCGGAGATGCAGGGCCAGGGCATGCTCGCGATCGGCCAAGAGTCGCACTTCATGATCGCCTTCGACGTCGACGCGAAGATCCCGATCTCGCTCGAGGGCGAGTCGATGTTCGAACTCTCGTTCGAAGGTGGCGGCCAGAGCGTCAACTTCCAGAACGAGAGCAAGATCGTCGCGAAGTACAGCCCGCTGTAGGTCGGCGGGGCATCAGAGCCCCATGTAGCTGAGGTACAAGGTCGTCTGCCCGTCCTTGCCGGGCCCGCAGACGACCGTGTACGAGTAGCTCTCGGTCTTGCCTTGCATGGTCATCCGGCCCTTGTCGCCGGGCTTGGCCTCGGCGAGATCCGTGATCGACTTGGTCATCTCGGTCCGGACCGCGCTGACGCAGTCCTCGGTCGTGGTCCCGGGTTGCAGCTCGAGCAGCATCGCGGTCGCGGTGCTCTTGCCGACCTTGGCCTGGTTGCGTGCCTGCAAGATCTTCGCGTGGTCGACCTTGGTCGGGTCGAACCAGCTCGGGTCCGCGTCGAGCTCGGACGCGCCACCTTCGAGCGGCGGCGTGCCGGGTTGGCCTCGTGGCTCGAACTCGATCGGCGGGTCGGCTTGGTTGGGCGCGGGCTCAGGCTGGCTCGCCGGGGCGGACTCGCTCGTGGCCGGCTTGGGGTCGGCCTTGGTCGGGGTCGGAGTCGGGGCGCTCGGGCAGGCGGTGAGGAGGAGCAGACCGACGGACATTAGCGGGGCAAAAAGTCGCATGGCGGCGAGCGGAGAATACGTCAGTCGGACTCGGAGATCGCCCGGTCTCGAACGACGACCTTCACATAAGAGTGGCGTTGCTCGAAGCCATGGATATGATGGCCGAAGTGAACACACCCGCTCGTCCTCGAGCACAACGTCCGGCCCCGGCTGGACCCACCCGATCATCCCGCGAGGGATGGGCTTGGTCGCCTGGACGCCGTGACCACAGGTGGGTCCGTGTCGAGCGAGTGGACCAGGGGCGGCGGACTCGGTTTTTTGTTCGCGCGGCTGCATCCTCTCGTGCAGTCGCGGCTCCAAGCGATCGGCGACCTGCCCGATCCGGAAGTAGACGTTCTCCAGCCGAAGACATCGCCCGCGGCCCGTGGCGCTCACCCGGGCCCGTTCTAATCGAGAACAAGTGAACCCACGACCATCCTGCTGGATCGCACCCACCCTCATCGGCCGTCCCCACCCACACAAGGGTGGTCATGCGGTCTTCGCCCGCCGGTCGATCAACCGGGGTGATCTCTTGGCCGTGTTCGGCGGCGACGTGGTCCCAGGCGAGGCGCTGTCACAGGCCGATCCCTCGCTGCGGCGGCTGTCCCTGCAGATCGACGAGGACCTCTATGTGGTCTCGGGCGTCGAGGGTCCAGGCGACTGGTTCAACCACTCCTGCGAGCCCAACGCGGGTCTGCGAGGCCAGCTCTCGCTGATCGCCTTGCGCCCGATCAAGCGCGGCGAAGAGGTCTGCTACGACTACGCCATGAGCGACGGCTCGACCTACGACGAGTTCCCCTGCGCCTGCGGGGCCTCGCTCTGCCGCAGCCGAGTGACTGGCGACGACTGGCGACTGCCGGAGCTCTGGGCTCGCTACGAGGGCTTCTTCTCGCCCTACTTGCAGCACCGGATCGATCGCCTGGCCGCCAGCCGGATGCACGAGCTCGACGAGTCGATCTCCCGGATGCGCGTGCGGACCTTGACCAGTCCCGAGCCGACCCCGATCCGCCTCGCGCCCTGACTTCGGGAAAGAGCAAGACCTCGGTCTCGTTCAAGCGCCGCCGCGCCGCGCCGAGGTCCGCCGCTCGGGCCGCGACGCGAAGGCCTGGACTCGGCCCAGCCTGCTCACTTCTTGAACAGGTCGATCGGCAGCTTCAAGTAGCGGCGCCCGTTGGCGTGCGCTTCGGGCAGCCGGCCCGCGTCGACGTTGACCTGCACGCTCTGGAAGATCAGCCGCGGCGGGGCCAAGGTTCGGTCGCGGGCCTCGCGAAACTCGATGAACTCGGCGGCGCTGGTCTCGGCTCGCAGCTGCGGGTTGGCGGCCTTCGACCTGCCGATGCTCGTCTCCCAGCGAACCTCGCGACCGCCGGGTTGGTAGTCGTGGCCGACGAAGACCCGGGTCGCGTCGGGCAGCGCGTAGAGCTTGCTGTGGATCGACTCGTAGAGGGCCGCCGCGCTGCCACGCGGGAAGTCGCAGCGCCCGGTCCCGTAGTCGTCCATGAAGAGCGCGTCGCCGGTGAAGAGCGCGTCGCCGATCAGGAAGCTGACGCAGGCGGGCGTGTGCCCGGGCGTGGCGATGACTTGGACCGCGAGCGAGCCCGCGGCGAGGGTCTCGCCGTCGTCGAGCAGGCGATCGAACTGGCTGCCGTCGGTCGCGAAGCCCTCGCCGAGATCGAAGACCGGCTTGAAGGTCTGCTGGACCTCGGTGATCCGCTTGCCGATCGCGACCGGGGCGTCGTAGCGCTGGCGCAGCACCTGCGACGAGCTCAAGTGATCGGCGTGGGCGTGGGTCTCGAGCACGAAGCGCAGCTTCAGCTGCTCGGCGTCGATGATCGCGGCCAGCTGATCGACCGAGGTGTCGCCGATCTGCGAGGCCAGCGGGTCGTAGTCGAGTACGGGATCGATGACCACCGCGTCCTTGGTCTGGGGATCCCAAACCAGGTAAGTGAGGGTGTAGGTCGCGTGATCGAAGAGCGCTCGAATCTGCATGGTGTCCTCCGCCTCGATCGATTGCAGGGCGCGGGCCAAGTCGAAGCCTCGCGCAGCGGGTCGATCGGCGTGGATCTGGGCTTGCCACGTTTCAGGCTCGTCGCGCACGGTTTCAGACCCGCGCAACACGGCAATCTCTGCGATGCTGCGTGAGTGAACGAGCCGCGAGTCGAGATTCGCTACTGCACGCGCTGTCGCTGGCTGCTGCGCGCGGCTTGGCTGGCCCAAGAGCTGCTCACGACCTTCGATGGTGGTGAGCTCGGCGAGGTCGCGTTGGTGCCGGTTGGCGAGCCGGCGGGCACCTTCGAAGTCTGGGTGGCGGGCGAACAGATCTTCGACCGTCGCGCCCAGGGCCGCTTTCCCGAGGCCAAGGAGCTCAAGCAGTCGATCCGCGATCGGGTCGCGCCCGAGCGCGAGCTCGGCCACAGCGATCGTTCGCCGACCGCTCAGCGATAGGGGTTGGGTGGCGTCTGCATCCGCTCTTCGAAGAGCCGCAGCTCGCCGACCAAGAGCTTCAGGCGATCGCGCAGCGGCGGCTGACCGGCGCTGCGCTTGCGCTCGAAGGACCAGTCTTCGACCTCGAAGAGCGAGCGGATCCGATCGGGCTCGGCACCGACCGAGGTGATGGAGTCCCGGTCGCCCTGCGAGAGCCGATCGAGCCCGAGCAGCCACTCGCCGAGCTCGCGGGCCGCGTCGCGCAGGCGTTGTTGGAGCTCGTCGTACTCGCCGAGCATCGGCGAGCTCGGCGTCTCTTCGAGCTCGCGCAGCGGCCCCTCGAGCCCGAGCCGCAGCGCCCGGGTGTCGCGGACCAGCGCCTGCAAGGGTCGCGACAAGTGCGAGAGCTGGAGCGGGTGCTCGTCCGGGCTCGCCTCGAGGTAGCGGCGACCCCGAGCCTGCGAGCGCATGGTCTGAGCCAGGCCGATCGCCGCGAGCCCGGCCACGACGAGGTAGATCACCGTCGTCACGCCGCGCAGTGTAGCAAGGTAAGGTTGCGCCGATGACCCTGCTTCTGCTCGCCGGGCTGCTGCTCGGCCCGCCTGCGTCTGCGCCCGAGCCCGCACCCACGCCCGAGTTCGACGAGCCCGTGATCATCGAGGCGGCGCCGCTGGTCCGCGAGCCGGCTCCGGTCGAGTCGGACGTGGTCGAGCCGCCACCGGGGCTCGAGCCGCCACCGGGGGTCGAGCCGCTCGCGCTGCCCGAAGGCCCGATGACGATCGACTTGCCACCGCCACCACCTCCTCCGGACGGCGCGGGTCGATTGGTCGGCGGCGCGATCGCGATCGGCCTCGGCGCGGCGGCCTTCGTGACCGTCAGTCAAGAGCTGCGCCGCGACGAGGGCAACCCGACCTTCGTCGCGGCGACCTTCATTCCGCTCGGGCTCGCGAGCCTCGGGATCGGCACCTACTTGTTGGTTCGTGGCGGCAAGGCGCGGGCCAACTTCCGGCATTGGAAGGACTACACCGGCTACGAAGTGCCGCCGCAGGGCAACGGGCTCTTGGTCGGCGGCACCATGGCCACGGCGATCGGCGGCATCGTGTTGATCACCGGGACGCTGCGATCGTCTCGCGGCGAGCAAGACACGCTGACCACCGCGCTGCTCTCGCTCGGCGGCGCGGGTGTGCTCGCGGGCGCGACTCAGCTGGCGATCGGCTTCGTTCGCCGCGATCGCTACCGTCGCTGGCGACGCGGCAGCCTGTTCGTGTTGAGCCCGCCGCTGATCGCTCCGCGGGCCGAAGGCGGGCTCACGCTGGGTCTCGCCGGTCGCTTCTGACGTGCTATCAAGCCCCTCGTGCCCATCGCTTTCGGAGCCCGAGATCATCGCATCCACTACCGCGACGTTGGTCAGCGCGGTCCGGCGCTGGTCTTGGTTCAAGGCATCGGGCTCGACGGGCGGTTTTGGTTCGATCAGCCCGAGCTGCTCGCCAACGATGGCGAGCGACCTTGGCGGGTGCTGGTGCCCGACAACCGCGGCGTTGGCAGCAGCGACATGCCCGGTCGGCCCTGGACGATGGCCGACATGGCCGACGACGTCGCGGCCGTGCTCGATCACGCGGGCGTTCGCCGAGCCGTGATCGTCGGGATCTCGATGGGCGGCATGATCGCCCAGCACGTCGCGCTGCGGCACCCCGATCGCGTGAGCGGCCTGGTCTTGATGGCGACCACGCCCGGGCTCCCGCATGGGCGCTTGCCGGAGCTGCAGACCTTGGGCGTGCTGCTCGGCTCGCCCCTGCGCAAGACCGGCCATGTCGAGGCGCTCGCGCAGCTGGTCTTGCCCGGGCACGCGCATGGCCAAGCCGACGACATCCTCGCGGGCTGGATCGGCCTGCTCAAGCAAAAAGCTCCGCGTCCGCCCGCGTTCTTTGGCCAGCTCGGCGCCGTGATCAGTCACTCGACCGGGCGCAGGCTCGGCAAGATCCGCGTGCCGACTCGGGTGATCACGGGCGACGACGACAAGCTGGTCCCGCCGGCCAACAGTCGGCTGCTCAGCGAGCGGATCCCCAACGCGACGCTCGAGGTCTTGCAGGGCGTCGGGCATGGGATCCCGCTGATGGATCGCGACGTGGTCCGCCGCAACGCCAACCTGGTTCGACCGACGAGCTGAGGCTCAGGCAGGCCGGAGTTCGGCGCCCTCGCGGACGACCTCGCCCTCGCGGACGAGCTTGCGCAGGTGGGCCTCGACCGACATCGCCGCGAGCGGGTAAGGAGCGGCGGGCGTGTCGGCGTAGGTCAGGCGCACGACCTCGCTGAACGAGCGGGCGCCTTGCTCGAGGATCGCTCGCCGGACCTTGGCTTCGCGGGCGAGACGATGCGCGATGTAGTGGCGGGTCACGCCGATCGAGTCGGGCAAGACCGGGCCGTGGGCGGGCACGAAGATCGGCGCACGACCGCGCTCGGCCAGGCTGCGCTCGGCCAGGCTCTGCATGCGTCGCAGCGAGTCGAGGTAGAGGCCCATGTCGCCGTCGTCGCTGGGGTCGACCAAGATCGTGCCTTCGCCCGCGACCATGTCGCCGACGTGCGCGACGTTGCTGGCCCGCTCCCAGATCATCAGATGCCCGGGCGCGTGGCCAGGCGTGTGCAGGGCCTCGGCTCGATGGCCCGCGCCGAGATCGATCGACCAGCCTTCGTCGATGGTCTCGTCGACCGCGAAGCGCAGCCGCGCGGCGGTGGCCGGGTGGGCCAGGATCGGCACGTCGAGCCGAGTTCGAAGCTCCTGCGCGTGGCCGATGTGATCGACGTGATGGTGGGTGAGCAAGATCGCGACGACCTCGCGACCCTCGGCGGCCAAGCTGGCGATCAACGCCGCGAGTCGAGCTTGCTCTTCGGGGTGCGGCGTCGCGGGCTCGACGATCAGCAGGCGATCGCCACCGAGCACGAGCGTGGTCGTGCGGGTCGCGGGCGGCAGCGTCGGGGTCAGCAGGGCCAGCGACCAGGCGCCCTCGGCCAGCTTGGGCTCGTTCACCGCGGCAGCATAGCGAGAATTGTCGGGCTGAAATGGCGCTCGGCTGGTAACAGCCGCGTGCCCGCCGACGATGGGGCGCCATGCCGTCTCGCCCCTCGTCGTTCTCGTTCGCACTTCTCGCGCCGCTGCTCGCGGCCGCCTGCATCGACTCGAGCGGCGAGGACGAGGTCGCCGACACCAGCGAGTCCGACACCAGCGAGAGCAGCGACACCACGAGCGAGGGCTCGACGAGCAACACGAGCAGCGAGACGACGAGCGAGACGACGAGCGAAGCGAGCAGCGAGACGACGAGCAGCGAGACGACGAGCAGCGAGACGACGACCAGCGCGGGCGAGTGCATCTCACCGATCGTCCCGACCGAGTCTGCCGCCCTGATCGACTGGCTCGAGGGCGGCGAGTATGCGAGCTGGCAGGCCGAGACCGGCCCGCATCCCAGCACGGGACCGCACTTCGGCGCGGTCCGGACCTTCGTCGATCCCTGCCTGGCCGAGTCGCTCGATGCTGGCGATGCGACGCATCCGATCGGCGCCGCGGCGGTCAAGGAGCTCTACGCCGACGGCGACGTCGTGCTCGGTTGGTCGGTGCTGGTCAAGATCGCGGCCGGCAGCGGCGGCGACACCTGGTATTGGCACGAGACCTACCAGGGCAGCACCTTGCTCGATGGCGTCGGCGAGCCGGCGTGCACCGGCTGCCACGGCGGGCCCGGCAACGCCGACTACTTCTTGTCGCCTTGGCCTTTGCAGTAGCGGCCGCAGCCGCGGCTCAGGCCGCCTGCACGAGCGTCCGAGGCTTGCGCCGCCGGTAGCGGAGCCGGCAGGGATGCCGCGGCCCGACCAGCAAGCGCGAGTAGTCGGGCTCGTAGACGTCGCCCTCGACCAGCTCGAAGTCGAAGTTGCGCAGCACGTGGCTCCACAGCGCGCGCAGCTGCAGCTGCGCGAAGACGATGCCCATGCAGCGGTGGCGACCGGCGCCGAAGGGGATGTAGGCCATCGGGTTGGCCTTGTCCTCGCTGCGCGGGGCCAAGAAGCGGGTCGGGTCGAAGCGGTGCGGGTCGGCGAAGACCTCGGGGATGTAGTGCGAGACCGCGGGCGACGAGAAGATCATCGAGCCATGCGGGAAGTCGTAGCCGCCGTATTCGAAGTCGTTCATGACCTTGCGCATCATGATGATGATCGGCGGGTACATGCGCAGGACCTCTTTGATCGTCGCCTCGAGCTTGGGCATCGCGCGCAGATCCTCGAGCGTCAGGTCGTCGCGCGAGCCGAGCAGCTCGGCCTGCTCGGTCCGCAGCTCGGCCGCCCACTCGGGGTGCTGGGCGAGCAAGATGCCCGTCCACGAGAAGGTCACGCCGCTGGTGTGGTGACCGGCGAACATGATGGTCAGCAGCAGGCCAGTGATCTCGTCCTCGCTCAGCGCGCGGCCGTCCTTGTAGTGGGCCTCCATCAGCGACTGCAGCATGTCGTCGCCGACGTAGTTGCGAGCGCGGCGGTCGGCGACGATGCCCTTGATCAGGGTGACGAGGCGGGCGCGAGCGCGATCGCGGCGGCGGAAGGCCGGGACCAGCGGGAGATCGGGGTTGAAGAAGGCCAGCACGTTCAGCCCGCCCTCCATCTCCTGGTAGAGCTTGGCGAACTCGCCCGAGAGCTTCTGGCGGAACTCGTTGCCGAGCAGCGAGCGGCTCGAGGTGTAGATCGTCAGCTCGTTGCCGACGTCGTACATGTCGACCAGGCCGACGTCGCTCCAGTTGCCGAAGAACTGCTCGGCCTCGTCGATGAAGCCCTGCGCGTAGGTCCGCATCCGCTGCTCGCGGAGCGCCTCGTGAAAGAAGCCCAGCTGCTCGCGCATGATCGGCGGCGGCGCATCGTAGGCGATGCCCTTGCCGAAGATCGGCGTCATCAGCCGATAGGACTCGGCCTGGCTGACGTCGTCGTCGCTCATGCGAAAGAATTTTTCTTGTGCCTTGGGCCCGGTCATCACGATCGCGTCGGCGCCGGGCAGGCCCATCGTGAACAGGTCGCCGTAGAACGCCCGACCACGCTCGAGCAAGCGGACCGGGTTGCTGCGCATCTCGAGCGCGTGGCCGAGCAAGGGCAGGCCACCTTCGAGCCGCGGCGGCAGCTTGGGCTCGGCCTTGGGGGTTCGGGAGGGGGCGCTGAAGAGCGAGACCATGGCCCGACGCTACCTGGCGAGCGCGCGGCTCGAAAGCTGCGCGGTCCCGGCTGTGGCCAGGATCACCGCGGCTCGCTCACGCGGGTCACTTGCACTTGTCGTCGTCGGCCAGACAAGAAAAGCGCAGGTGCAGGTGATCGTCGTGCTTGGGCTCGTGGCGGACGATCCCGTGCTTGGCCCACTGGCCGTCGGGGTACTGGAACACGTCTTCGAGCCGCTTCTTCGACCAGCCCTGCTTGCGGGCCTCGGCGTAGAGCCAGCCTTGGAGCTCGTAGTCGACGAAGATCTTCTCGACGCCGCCGGGCTGGCCGGAGCTGGGCAGCAAAGCTTCGATCAACGCCCAGGTCGCGGCGGCGTCGAAGTTCGCCTTGGTCGCGACCACGAACTCCTCGGGGTAGCCGGCTGGGATCTTGGCGTAGAAGAGCCCGATGTCGATGTCGCGGCCGGACTGGTGCGAGGCGTGGCCCGAGAGCGAGCCACCGTCTTCGTCCGAGAGGTCGCCGATCGCGAGCCGATGGGCCTTGGGGAAGCGCTCGTGGACGGCCGCGATCGCGTTGAGCGTGTGGTCGATCAGGTGGGCGGTGGCGTAGGTCCGCTCGACCCGGCGGCGATAGTATTGGCTCGAGCGGGGCAGCCGGGTCGGCTTGCGCAGGTAGCCGTGGTCGGGTCGGCCGACGCTCTGCCCGGCGAGCGCTCGGATGGTCCGCTTGCTGGTGCCCGGCAAGATCAACTTTTGCCCGACGCGGATCAGGCTGCCTTCGATGTCGTTGAGCGAGCGCAGCTCGTCGATGGTCGTGGCGTGGCGCTGCGCGATGCTGGCCAAGGTGTCGCCCGACGCGACGACGTAATCGCGCGCGCTGGCCCCGGCGTCGTTCTTGCCCTTGCAGCTCGACAGGTCGATGACACGGCCGACGACCAGCGGCGCATCGGGCTCGAGGTCGTTGGCCTCGCGCAAGCTCGCGACCGAGCAGCCGTGCTCTTGGGCGAGCTCCCAGAGGGTATCGCCGGGCTGGACGACGATCGTTCGGCTGGCCGCCCGCGCGGACTCGACTCCGAGCGCCAGCGAGAGCCAGCAGGCGCTCAGGATCCAGATCGGGCGAGACCAGCGCATCGCTCTACACCCTCCCGCATCGGGCTCCGCCGAGCAAGTTTCTGGCGTGGATCGACGATCGAGCTTGCCAGCTTCGACCCCCGCGCGTGCTAGCAGCCCAGCGCGGCACCTCGCGCCGGGATTTTCGGCGAGGGCGCGAAGCCGAAGCGCAGCTGTACCGGGCGTACTGCAAGCTGAGGCGACAAAGCCCTCGTCGAAAAGACCAAGCGAGGTGTCGTGGTGGGTTGCGCCGCGGACTGCTAGGGTTCCAGGGCATGAGCATGGGCACGAGGCGTCCCCGGCTGCTCGACGGGCACCCGCCCGAGCTGCTCGTCTATGACGAGGACACCAACTGCCCCTACCTCGAGGCCAAGGTCGCGCGTCTGCCGATGCGCCTGCCGACCCGACCGCTGACCGCCGCCGAATTCAGCGAGCGCCTCCACGGCGGCGATCGTCGGCAAGGCCTGGTCCTCTACCGGCCCTCGTGCGCCGCGTGCAACGCCTGCGAGGCGATCCGACTCGACCTGAACGGCTTCGTCCCGAACAAGACGCAAAAGCGGATCTTCAAGCGCGGCGAGGCCGAGCTGCGAGTCGAGATCGACGAGCCGCGCCTGAGCCGGGAGAAGGTCGAGCTCTACAACAAGCACAAGGTCGGTCGCGAGCTGATGGGCGAGGGCGACCCGATCGACGAGTCGGGCTATGGGGCGTTCTTGGTCGACTCGTGCACGGAGAGCTTCGAGATCCGCTATCTCGCGGGCGACACGCTGGTTGGGGTTGCGATCGTCGACCGCGGTACGGATGCGCTTTCGGCTGTTTACACGTACTTCGACCCTGACTTCGGGGCGCTCAGCCCGGGGGTGTATTCGATCATGAAGCAGCTGGATCTGTGCCGGCAGTGGGGGCTTCGATGGCTGTATTTGGGGCTTTATGTGCGGGGGTGCGCTTCGATGGCTTATAAGGCGAAATATTTGCCGCATGAGCGGCTCCGCGATGGGCGGTGGGTCGTCTTCGAAAGCGAATCCCTTCCCTGAAGTCCTGCGCGGAGCGGGAAGCGCGGGGGTGGGAGTGGGGGTGTTGGCGGAGCTGGAGGGTCGGAAATTCCGAAAATCGACCCACCCAAACGTCCCGCCCACGGGCCAATTCGAGCACCTGATCACTACATTTCCAGCCCAAACCAACGCGACCCGGCGGGTCGCCATGCCCGCCCACCCTTCATCGACCCCGACCTCAGGGCGGCGCCGTCTTGCAAGGAAGTCCGTAGCAGACCCGCATCAACCACGTCCCCCAGGGCCAGACCACGTCACGGATCCCCTCGAGAAAGCGGGCCCGGGCCAACGCATGCGCCGCCTCGAATTCCTCGCGCCGCTGGAGCGCCTCGATTCGCGCCCACTTGCTCCGCCCCGACACCGCCGGCTCCGTCCCGAACAGGTCCTCCGGTCGGCCGGGAAACCCATACCAGGGCTGAGCGATCACCCGCGAAGCCCCCAACACCTCCTTGCCCTGGATCTTGCGCCACTCGATCAATTCCAGCTCCCTCGCGTCGAGTCGCCGTCGCACCTCGGCCCGCAATTCCACGTCACTCAATTTTGCGAACACCGGCGGCCGAACCAAGCGCAGTTCGACCACCTCCGGCAGCACGCTTGGCTTGCCGCGATGGCGCGCACGCTTGGGATTCTGCCTCCGCACCCGCTTGCGCTCCACCTTCAGTTGCGCGCGTTTCCATAGCCCGATCCTGGGTCGCTCGATTGATCGGGTCTCGCCATAATTCATCTTCGAGGTCGAAAACCCGGGCCACTGCTTCGTGCGCCGGACCAAGTGCGACGAGCAGGGATTCGCCAACGTGTACACCGCGTGCTCGAGGGCTTTCTCCTCGTCGGTGACCTCGACGTGGTTGGGCCGCTTTTCGAATACCGAGCCGCTGCTGCCCCGCATGGCGTTCAACGAGCGAGCCAGCAGCGAGTCGAAGTACTTCATGAATTCGGGCACGCGCCCCTCGACGTCGGTCAAGAGCACGTGAAAGTGGTTCGACATGCAGAGCACCTCGTGGATCTGCATGCCATGGCGCTCGGCCGCGACGGCGAACAAGTACTCGAACACCCGCACGACCTCGGGACGAGGCACGAACTTGAACATCCGGCCCACCGCACGCGCGGTCAAGAAGCAGAGCTGGCCGGGGACGACGTAGCGAGGCGGGGTCACGCCGAGGTTGTCGGCCGCGCCGACGCCCGCTTGCACTCGATCGACCGACGACTACGCCGACGCCAGCAGCACGAAGATCGGCAGCTGAAAGTCGAGAAAATAGTGTGCGGCCGCGAGGTAGCGCAGCGTGGTCGGTCGGCGATCGATCACCCACGCCAGCCACAGCGCGAAGGGCAAGAACATCAGCAAGCGCCAGACGAAGAAGCGCGCGTCGAAGAGCAGCGGCAAGAACACGTGCTGGGTCGAGAGCACCAGCAGGCTGCTGAAGAACGCGGCGCGGCTCCTCGCGCCGGGATTTTCGGCGAGGGCGCGAAGCCGAAGCGCCGCTGTACCGGGCGTACTGC
>JAMHUH010000504.1:0-11386 GCA_035904925.1 Nannocystaceae bacterium | reverse complement strand
GACTCGACGCCAGACACGAGGAGTCGTGACGGTCATGGCGGCGATGCTGACGGCCCTCGTCATCTTGGGGGCGCAGCTCATGCAGCCGCGGGATCCTGTCGACGAGACGATCGAGCTCGCTTGCGAAGCGGCGGAGCGCGACGACGGGGTCGCGGCGGTTCAGTATCTCGAACTCGCGCTTCGACGCGGCAAGGTGGACTTCGATCAGGCCGCGCTACGTCGCGTGGCCGAAGCGGCAGAAGAGCTCGGTCTCGAGTCGCTCGAGCGCGGAGACGAGGCCGAAGCTGTCGAGATCTGGGGCATTGCCCATCATGGATTCATGGAAGCTGGCGATCGCGAGTCGGCAGCGAGGATGAACCGTCTGCTCAACGGCACGCCCTAAGCTACCTGCTCGTCGAAGCACTCGACGGTGCCATCGTCGTTGGTCGCGCCGTTCGAGCAGTAGAACAACTCGCCCTCGCAGCCACCGATCGTGTGGTGAGGCCAGCAGTTTCCGTCGATGCAGCACATTGCTTCGCTCCACGTGCCTACAGGCGCGAGATAGCCGGGCGAGCACAAGCCCGGCCGCGAGCACGCATCCTCGAGCGGCACGAAGCCCGTCACGACCAGCGAGAGCGGATCGACGAGGCCGTACTTCACCGCGTAGGGCCAGCTCCCGGTCGGGCACGTCGCTCCCGTCATCAAGGTCGAGGTCGACGTCGCGCGCGACCAGCAGACGTTTACCGCGAGCACGGGCGCACTGGGCCCGCTGTACTCGCACGCACTCGGTACCGAGCTGCAAAGGTCCCGGTAGTTCGTCGCATGGGCATCCTGCGAGCCGAGGCCGAGCGCGAGCACGAAGGCAAGAGTGATAGCTGGCTTCCGCATGAACTGACCCTATCGCGTCCGCACGCGGTCGGATACATCAGGGCAAGCTCGCCAGCGCGCCTGCGTGGGAGCGCTTCGATCGCCTCGCTGAACTTTGGATCAACGACGAGTTCGAGAGGCCATGAGCGCGCCGCGGTGCTGGGCGACGGCGACACGTTGGTCGCTGCGAAGGGTTAGTATGCTCGCCGCATGCAAGCGACCGAGTTTCTGGCCATCGACGCGAGTGAGCGCGCGCAGGCGCTCGGGGCCTGGATCGATCGCCAACCCGACAAAGCCGGTTGCGCCGACCAGCTCGCGCTCGAGCTGCAGGCCATGGAGTCCGTGCCCTTCAAAGCCAAGACGGGCAATGGCGACACCCAGCTGATCTGCTTTCTCGAAGCAGAGGGAATGCGGCATCCCCTGGCCGATCTCGCCCAAGCGGGCTCACCTGCCACGCGGGCAATCCTGCTCGCGCATGCGTCGACCTCGGCGAGCGTGACCGGCGACTTGGCGGACATCGGCTATGTCCTCGCGCGCGAGGCCGTGGTGATCGACCCGAGCTGCCAAGCGGCCGTGCAGGCGTTCGAGGACAGCTTGTACGGCTACACCGACGAGGTCTTCGACGACATCCTCGGCTGGCATCTCGAGCGCCCCGACGTGGCCCGGATGGCCCTCGCGATCGTGCACAAAGTCCGCGATTCCTGGTCGCCCGAACACGTGCAGCGGCTCGTGGAGCTGGAGGCGTTGCTGGCCTGAGCGATGGGCTCGGGCTCAGACCAAGGACGAGACGATGTCGATCTCGGCCTTGAGCGTGCGATGCACGGGGCAGCGATCGGCGATCGCCAAGAGCTTGACCCGCTGATCCTCGCTGAGGCGCTCGCCGACCAGAGTGATCTCGCGCTCGATCCGATCGATCATTCCAGTCTCGGTCTCGCAGGCCTCGCAGTCGGCCGCGTGGATCTTCGAGTGACGCAGCCGGACCGAGACCGACTCGAGCGGCCAGTCGCGCTTGCGCGCGTAGAAGCTCAGGGTCATCGAGGTGCAGGTGCCGAGCGCGGCGAGCAGGTAGTCGTAGGGGCCGGGCCCGGTGTTGGTCCCGCCGAGCGCGACCGGCTCGTCGCCGAGCAGGTGGTGTTCGCCGATCTCGACGGTCTGGGCGAAGCCCGTGGCTGGGCCGGCGACGACTACCCAAGACTGCGTTGCTTCGGTCACGGGCGGGCGTTCGCGCGGCGCGGCCCGAAGTTTCATCCGCGCGCGAAGGCGCGGCGAAGCTCGGGCAGTTGGGCGAGGACTCGGTCGATGAGCTCGTGCCAGAGCCGCTCGCGCATCGTGCCCGCCAAGCCTTCGAAGGCCGCCTCGGCGACGGTCGAGACCAGGGTCCCGAGTCGAGGATCCTGGGGCGCGATCGTGGCTTGGCCAAAGAGCACCAAGAGCCGGGCATCGACCTCGCTCGGATCCTCGCTGGTCTCGATCCGCCAGACGAAGAGCTCGATGCAAGCCGAGATCAGCGGCTCGCCGAGGATCAAACAGCTGTCGAGCAAGATCGGGCCGTTGGTGACCAGGTCGTCGTCGTCGCCCGGGATCAGACACAAGAGCGTGCAGGCGAGCGCGCGGGCGAGGTGGTTGGTCCCCTCGCCCTCGACCCAGCGGGTCAGCGAGAGCACCTCGCCCGGGTGCCAGCGAAGCTGGCGGGGGACGAGCCCGCTCGTGCAGATGTCGCGCAGCGCCGCGTGGTGCAGGGCCGCGTCGCTGCCGTAGTCGGCCTCGGCGATCGAGCGCAGCGTGGCGTCGTCGACTCGCGCGCGCAGCAGATCGAAGAGCCGCGAGGCCGAGCCCGACCAGCCCTCGAGCGTGGCCCGAGCCGTGCGCAGGAGCTCGGGCCGCAGCCCGCGGGGCCCGAGTCGATCGGCCGCGGCGAGGTCACCCAACCAAGTCGCGTGGGCGCTCGCCAGCAGCATTCGCGCCTCGTGGTCGGGGACGACTCGCTCGGCGCCCGCGAGCGCGTGCCGGATCGCCTCGTCGCCGAGCTGGGTGCTCGCGGCCATCTCGGCCATCTGATACCAGTCGCCAAAATCCTGGGCGAGCGCCTCGGCCTTGGCCAAGGCTCGCTTGGCGTCGGCGGGCTGGCGATGCGATGCCCAAGCCCGAGCGATCACCAACGCGTCGTCGGTCAGGGCGACCCGCTCGAGCGCGCGCTCGAGCACCCGTCGAGCCGCCGCCTCGTCCCCGACCTGCGCCCAGGCGTTGGCGAGGCTCCAGGCTCCCGACGCGTCCTCGATGTCGCGCTCGATCTGCTCGAGCTGCGCGAGGCCGCGCGCGCGATCGATCAGCTCGGCCCAACCGAGCGCGACGCTGCAACGATCGGACACGTCGTGCTCGCGCTCGGCGACCTGTTGGCCCGCGTCGAGGCAGCGCTCGATCGCCTCGCGGTCGTCGAAGAGCGCCGCGTGACCGCGAGCCAAGAGCTCCCACACGTAGCCTCGAACCCCGCGCGCGGCGAAGGCCCGCTCGCCGCGGACGAGCGCCGAGCGAGCCGCGTCGTGATCGTCCAAATAGTTGGCCAGCGCCGACGCGGCGTCGCGGATGCCCCAGACCTCGCCCTCGCGCTCGGCCAGCTCGAGCGTGCGCTCGGCCAGCTCGCGAATCTGCGCGTGGCCGGTCGGCATCGTCTCGACCTCGCGCAGGATCGTGCGCGCGTCCATGCAGCTCTCGATCGCTGCGATCGCGAGCGCGAGCAGCCGCTCGCCCTCGCGATCGTCCTTCGCGCTTCGAACCAGCGACAGCGTCTCGGCGAGCGTGCTCGGCATCCCGGACCAGCCTACCGAAATGTCCGGCGCCATGGTGAAATCCCGCGATGGCGGCCAAGTCCCTGCGCTTCTACTTCGATATCACCTGCCCCTACGCCTATGTCGCGTCGACCAAGGTCGAGGCGCTGGCCGAGCGGACCCACGCCACGCTCGAACCGCGACCGATCTTGCTCGGAGGCTTGTTCCGGGCCCATGCGACCCCGCAAAAGCTGTTCGCAACCCTGCCGCCGGCCAAGGCTCGCCACAATTTCGCCGACATGCACCGGCAGGCCGCGCTCGCCGGCCTGCGCTTGGAGATGCCCGCCAACCATCCCCTGCGCAGCGTCGAGGCCCTGCGGGCCCTGCTGATCGTCGGGGTCGAAAGCCCAACCTTCTGGCCTTTGGTCCACGCCCTCTATCGGGCCTACTGGGTCGAGGGCGTGGACATCTCGACGCCCGAGGGTCTGCGCCACGTGCTCGCGAGCGTGCCCGGGATCGAGGTCGAGGCTGTGCTCGCGCGGCTCGACGATCCCGCGATCAAGCAGGACCTTCGCGAGCGCACCGACGAGGCGATCGCGGCCGGGCTCTTCGGTGTGCCGGGCTTCGTCGTCGATGATCACGATGATCAGCTCTATTGGGGCGCCGATCGCATGGACCAAGTCGAGCGAGCGCTCGGCGGCGACCCGCCCAAGCCCACGCTCGGGCCCGCAGACTCGACCGCTCCGATCGATCTGTGGTTCGACTACTCGAGCCCCTTCGCCTACCTCGGCTGCCACATGGCCGAGGCCCGGCTGGGCGAGCGGGTCCGCTGGCGGCCGATGCTGCTCGGCGCCGTGTTCAAGCAGGTCGGGACCGCCGACGTCCCGATGTTCGAGCAGAGCGCGGCCAAGCGAAAGCTGACCGCCGCCGACTTGCACCGCCAAGCCGCCGACGCGGGCGCGCCCTTCTCGTTTCCGAGCCGCTTCCCGATGAACAGCGTGCTGGCCCTGCGCGTGACCTTGCTGGCGCGCGCGCACGAGAGCGCCGCGGGTCGAGAGCTCGTGCATCGGATCTTTCGCGCGTATTGGGCCGAGGATCGCGACATCGCCGACCCCGAGGTGATCCGCGAGCTGTGTGATGCGTGTGGCCTCGACGGCGCCGCGCTGATCGCTGGCGCGAGCGACCCGGCGATCAAGGACGCGCTGCGCCGCTCGACCGACGAGGCCGTGCAAGCCGGCGTGTTCGGGGCCCCGACCTTCGTCGTCCACACCGACGCGGGCCCCAAGCTGTTTTGGGGCGCGGACCGGCTGGAGCTGGCCCTGCTCGCGGCCCGTGGCGATCGTCGGGCTTACCCCGAAGTCTGAGCGCCTAATCTTCGGACTTGTCGCGCGACTTGCCGAAGGCTTGGGTCCACCACATCTCGAACTTGAGCTCGGCCTGGGTGAACTTCTCGCTGACCTCGGCCTTGTTGGGCTCGTTGTCGCGCAGCTCGCGAAACAAGCCCTCGGTGCGGGCGGCGTGGACGTTGAACATCTGCGCCCGCAACGAGGGCTTCATGCGATCGCGCAGTTGCGTGGCCGCGAGCGAGAGCGGGGCCGAGAGCGCCGCGATGATCTCGAGCCAGCGGCCATGATCGGCGACCAGCGCGACCGTGCCAGTCGAGACCGTGACGATCAGGCCGGACATGATGATCGTGATCACCAAGCCATTGTCGAGATAGCGGGCGCTCTGGCCGAGCCGGCGCAGCGAGTCGGCCCGGGCACGCAGCTCGTCTTTCAGGTTGTCTTTGAGGACTTCGCCGAGGATCGCCACCAGGCTTCGACGATAACTCAAATGTCCGCGGTTCGCATGTACATCGGCTGAGCCAGCAGCCACAGGCTGAGCATGCTCATTGCGATCATCCCGACGACCATGACCAAGTGGAGTCGGAAGCTGGCCTTGCGATCACCACCATAGACGCGCAGCGCCTCGCGTTGGGCGACGAAGATGCCGTAGGCGTGGCCGATCACGACCAAGCCGACTTGCAGGTACCAGATGCTCTCGGGGCTCCACAGCGCCGACAGGGGCGCCCGGGCGGTCCCGAACCAATCGTAGCCCCAGCCGAGCGGATCCGAGATCAAGCGACGCAGCTTCGACCACTCCCAGAACACGTGGGTAGCGTTGTGGGCGAGGTGATAGAAGAGGGCGATCGGCAAGAGCGTGGAAGCGAAGCGAACGAAGAGCTTGCGGGTGCCGATGTCGGGCCGGCCGCTGGCCAGGCGCATCGCCAGGCAGAGCAGCCAGTAGATCAGGCCGGGCCCGACGATGCAGGCGATCATCATGATCGTGAACACCAGCACGCCGCCGTGGGTGCCGGCGAAGAGCGCCGCGCTGCCGAGCAGATCGTTGTCGACCAGCCAACCGCGCAGGTCACCTTCCCAGGTCTTCCACAGCGGGATCATGGCCGCGCCATGAAAGGCGCTGACGATGAACACCAAGATCGCCATATAGGCTTCGTCGAGCTTGGCCCGATGCGCGTGCAGGAGGTCGGCGCCGCTGCTGCGCAGGTTGAGCGCGATGTTGTCGTGCGGGCAGCTCTTCACGCACTCGGTGCAGAGCGTGCAGTACTGGTTGTCGTTCATCGCGCCCATGTATTCATGGGTCGGGCAGGGGTAGCCGACGCCCTCGCGCCCGTGAAAGCAGTCGCTGGTCGTGCAGCTGCGACAGACCGCGTTGTCGCGCCGACGCAGCTCGAGCATGCCCATCGTCGAGTACTGGCCCGAGACCCGGCCGACGAAGCAGACGTAGCGGCACATCGCCTTGCGATCGAAGACGACCAGGCAGAGCCAGGCCATCACGATCATCGCGATTCCGAGCAACGAGGTCAGCCAGGGTCGGTTGGCGGCGTCATAGGCGATCTCGAGCCAGGTCGCGAAGGCGAAGAGCACGATCGCCGGCCACATCCACAAGCGAAAGCGCGGATAGCGAAGCCCGAAGCTGCGGACCTTGCGAACCGCCCGCAGCGAGCCCCGCATGATCCAGTCGGGGATCGCCGTCCACGGGCACATGAAGCACCACAGGTTGCCGGCGAACATGACCAAGAAGATCAGGCCGATCCACCAGATGTTCCAGGTCAGCACCGGCGCGATGTTGCGGCCGGGCTGCTGGTTGCCGATCAGCCCGATCACGATCACCGCGAGGAAGCCGATCACGACCGGCAATTGCACGGCCGGCTGAAACCAACGCGACTTGATCATGCGGCGCAGCCAGGCGAAGCGCGTCAGCTCGAAGCGAAAGTAGGGTCGATCCTCGCGCGAGCCACCGCCGCCGGTCGTCTGCACGGTCCGCTTGCTCGCCCGCTCGAAGAGCACGAAGGAGAGCAGCAAGATCAGCCCGACGCCGGCGTAGAAGACCTCGTTGGGGATCCCCGGCATCAAGTGGACGTAGGCCTTGACCTCGACCTTCTTGGCGTCGGCGAAGGCGTCGGGATCGAAGAAGCCGCCTTGGTCGAGCTCGCGCCGGGCTTGATCGGAGATCCCAAGACCATCGTCGCCCCCCTCGCCGCTCGCCTCGCCGCCCCCCTCGTCGCCGAGCACCAGCGCGCCCGAGTTCGTCCGCTGGGTCCCGAAACGATCCTCGGTGATGTCCTCGATCGGCGGCATCGGAGGCGCGCCGCCAGCTTCGTCCTTGGGCGGGATGTCCTCGATCGGCGGCATCGGGGGCGGCGCGGCCCGCAAGCTGGTGTGGATCTGCTCGACGATCTCCACGCCCGAGCGGGGCGCGTCGGCCCGGACCTCGTGGGCGATCATCCAGATCAGCCCGAAGGCCCCGAGCACCAGCGCGAACACGCGAGCGAAGCGACCGCCTCGCAGCAGCGCCAGCGGATCGTCGTCGTGATCGGGCTCCGATCCGCCCAGCAGGGGCAGGCGAAAGCGGACAGCAGGTCGGACAGGCTCACGTTGGTTCGACTCGCTCATGGTCCAAGCTCCGCGATGATCACGATGTCGGGCGCGCGTCGCCAGGTCTGCGGGACCATGGCGTCGACCCCAGGCGCGCTGGCCGAGAGCTCCGTCCAACTCGACACGCTCGCGTCGCAGGGATCGTCGGCGTCGTCGAGCTCGACCCAGAGCACCGTCCCCCAGCCGGGCGCCGCGTCCGAGTAGCTGGCTGGACCGACGCCGATCGCCACGTTGCGGCCCTCGGAGTCGAGCGCGAGCGCGTGGGGCTGAAGCGGCTCGGCCCCACCCGCGGCCAGCCACGCGCCCTCGTCGTCGAGCGCGTCGAGTCGGCCACACACGCTCACGCTGCCGCTCGAGGGATCGCCCGCGAGCACCAGCACGCCGCGCTCGTCCGTGTCGGCGCGGGCCAGCAGCCAGCGCGGGCCGACGTCGCTGGGCAGCGCGGCCAGCTGCCGCAGGTCCCACGAGGTCGCGCCTTCGAGCTCGGTGAAGCCACGCAGCGCGCAGTCGGCCGCGAACCACCACAAGCGCGAGCTCTCGGTGTTGCTGACGATCGCGGGCTGCTCGGCGACCAGCGCCCCGCCGCCGCCGTCAGCCGCGAGATAGCGGACCCGCTTGCTCGAGAAGGGGATGTCGCCGCTGCACTCGGGCACCAGCTTGCCGCCCGGGGACTCGGCCGCGAACAGGACCATCTGCTCGTCGCCATCGCAGGCGAACGCGACCCGATCGCCGACCTCGTCGAGCACCGCGAACGACCACGCGCCCGCGCAGCCGAGCGCCGTCGACTCGATCGTCGGGCTCCCGTCGGGCGTGGGCACCAGCTCGAGCAGCTCGCTCGGGTTGGTCCACAGCGCCTCGGGCACGAAGAGATCGTTGGCGAACACGCCGACGTGAAGGCGATCACCGCGGGCCAGCAGCGAGAGCGGCTCGAGCCGCTCGAGCGGGACCATGGTCACCTCGTTCGTGGTCGCGCCGGCCTCGAACCAGGCGCTGGTCGGGATCAGCTCGCCATTGCCCCACGCGCTCAGGCTCGTCGCCGGGAAGCTGACGAGCGAGCCCTGCTCGCGGGCGGGGTAGTGACCGAGCAGCAGGTGCAAGGTCTGGCCGACGAACGCGAGCCCATAGGGTTCGTCGAGGTTGCTGCCGGCGATGTTGCCCCCGGGGTTGGGCTTGAGGTCGACATCGATCGCGCCGCGGTAGCGCGGCCCGGGCCCCGCGGCCGAGTAGACCTCGACCCGATCGTCGATGGTCTGGCTGACGATCACCAGCGTGCAGCGCTCCCCGGCTGGACAGCCGAAGAGGCCCTCGGCGATCGTGCCGCCGGTCTCGCCGGTGTCGCCGGACTCGCCCGACTCGGCCGTCCCCTCGTCCAGCGAGGGGTTGTCCGGCAGGCAAGCCGCCAAGGCCAGCGCGAGCACGAGCGGCGCGGTTCCTCGCAACATCGCTGGCAGGGTAACAAGTCGGCAAGCTCTGCGCCGAGGCATGTCACTTGCCCACGGGCGGGCGGCTCGCGTTACCCTGCGACCGAGGTCCGCGATGTCCGAACATATCCCCGTCCGCCAGTACATGACGACGATGCCCGAGACGATCGAAGAGGATCTCGAGCTCGGCGACGCCAAGATCCGCATGTTCGAACACGGCATCCATCACCTGCCGGTCGTGCGCGACGGTCAGCTGATCGGGATCCTCAGCGCCCGCGACATCGCCGTCGCCGAGGCGCTGACGGTCATGGATCCGCAGCACATCCCGGTCAGTCGGATCATGACCCAGGTCGCCTTCACCTGCGGACCCAACGCGCATGTCGAGGCGGTCGCGCGTGAAATGGCCGCGCATCACTACGGCTCGGCCGTCGTGGTCGACCGCGAGCATCCGAGCCACATCGTCGGCGTGTTCACGACCACCGACGCTCTGCGAGCGCTCGCCGAGATCCTCGACAGTCGGGCCTGAGTTCGTGGCCAAGCGTCGCGAGCTCCCACCGAGCGAAGCGCTGACCTCCAACCCCTTCGCTGGGCTCGCTTCGCTCCGCGACGAGCTGCCGGCCGGAGCGGTCGCGGTCGAGCCTGCCGAGTCTGCCCTCGCGCCAACCCCAGCTCCGCGTGGGCCAGCTCGCGCGGTGGTTCGCTACCAACGCAAAGGCCGGGGCGGCAAGGAGACGACGATCGTCGAGCAGCTCGGGCTCTCGCCGGAGTTGCTCGACGAATGGTGCCGCGAGTTCAAGCGTGCGCTCGGGTGTGGGGGCGGCGTCGAGGGGGATCAGTTGGTGTTCGCGGGTGACCAACGCAAGCGCTTGCCCGGGATGCTCGAGGGCAAGGGCGTTCGGCGGATCACCCTTGGGTAGAGCGACATTTGGCTAGACCGAGCGCGCTCAGTCGGTCGGCCAGGCGCGCTCGGACTTGAGTCGAGCGAGCAGGGCCTCGAGCGCGGTGGCGTCGAGGGGCTCGAGCTGCGCGCGCTCGCGTGGGCCGATCGAGATGCCGAGCAGCTCGCAAGCCACCTCGATGGCGACCCCGAGGCCTTTTTCGAGGCCTACTTCGAGACCTTTCTCGAGGCCTGCTTCGTGCTGCCGCGCCCCGAGCTCCGCCAACCTCGGGTTGGCCTTGCGCTCGAGCGCATCGACGACCGCGTTGTCGGCGACCACCGCGTCGAGCAAGGCTCGGACCGCCACCGGCCGAACCAGCGTGGGATCGTCGAGCACTCCGTCGGCCGGAAAGGTCAGCCAATCCTGGCGCTCGCGCGACCACTCTCGGATCGTGCCGTCCTTCACGAAGATCGCGATCATTCGCCGGACCCCGCGATTCGTCAGATCCTCGGCGCGCTCGGTGATGTCGCGCATCGATTGGGTCGACACGACCTCGAACGCGAGCTCCTCGAGGTAGCGCGAGCCGGTCTCCGGATCGATGCCCTCGCGCCGAACCGACGTGTCGGTCGCGAAGTCCGAGCCGGGCCCGACACGCGTGAGCAGATCGGACGACGCCACATAGCCCGGCGCCGCGTGGGCTTGGATCACGTAGTCGACCTGGGCGTGGCGATCGGCGTGGGGCGGAGCAGCCGGCTGGGCGATCACCTTGCGGCCCCGGACCAGCTCGTCGCGGGTCGTCTCGGGCACCACCAGGTGGTCGTCGACCTTGGGCATGGGCGCGGGCTCGCGCTTGCCGGGCAGATGCAACGCAGGGCCAGACGCAGCGGGCGCGAGCAAGAATCCAGAGGGCGGCTTCGGATCCACGAGGGGCACTATAGCAGGCCCAGAGAGCCTGCTTTCGCTCACGTGGGAGGGCGCCATGCGGTGCGCCGAGCACGAGCACGGTTCGATGCAGGGTCGGACCCGGCGGATCTTCGGGGTCGAGCTCCCGAGCGGCGAACGAGGCCGCTCGCGCTCGCTGCCTCGATCGCCGCGGCGCCGCGGGCTCCGAAGATGTGCGGGTCGATGTCCCGAGCATGTTCGAGGGGACGCTTGGCAAAAATCGGGCGCGAGTCGCTGACTGGATTTCTCACGCTTCACCGAGACCGAGTCGGTGGCATGCAGGCTCAGTCGGCCCCGTAGATCAACAAGAGCGAGCCGAGCTCGAGCGCGACGATCCACAAGGTCGTGACCATCACACTCCGAACCATCGCAATCGTGACCTCCTCGGCCGAGTGCTTGTCCTTCGATCCCTTGGCGATCGCGTCGCCAGCGATCCCGAGCGCATACACGCCGATCAACCCGAGCGCGCGGACCCGAAACACGGCCCGCTCGGGCGGGGGATCGACGATGTCGGCGGTCAGCAGCTCCCAGGCGAAGCCGGGGTTGCCGGACAATTCGGGCACGCGCAGCTCGAGATAGGCGACGCCGCCGAGCAG
>JAMHUH010000503.1:0-3849 GCA_035904925.1 Nannocystaceae bacterium | reverse complement strand
GTTCGTCGGCAAGATGATCAGCCGGCTCGACCTCGAGGACGAGCGCAAACAGATCGAAGGCTGGCTCAAACACCCGCCTCGGCCCGAAGAGGTCGACCCGACCGAAGTCCCCCGCGAACATCGCGAGCTCTTCCTCGACGCCGTCCGCGGCCTCGTCAAAGCCGACGACCGGATCGATCCGCAAGAAGCCGAGACCCTAGCCCTCTTCGAGCAGCTGCTGGTTTGAGCCTAGAGCTCCGGCAAGGAAGCGGCGACATGTTGCCGCCTCGCTGGCAACGCGTGCTCGACGATCTCGACCGATGCGAGGAAGAGAGCGAGAGCATCCGCGAGGCGCCGATGCTGGGTTGCTTCGTGGTCATGAGCCGGATCGGGCGGTGTTCGAAGCGATCGACCCCGATCTCGATCGAACGGTTGCGCTGAAGATCATCGCGGTCGCCCGGCCGAGCATCGGGGTCGAGAACCAGCCAACACCGCTCTGCTGCTCTGCTGCTCTGCTGCTGCTGCTGCTGCTGCTCTGCTCTGCTGCTGCTGCTGCTCTGCTCTGCTGCTCTGCTGCTGCTGCTCTGCTGCCGCCCCCCAAGTGTCTTCCGCCCCAACCCATCCGAGGCGGCGCGAGAGCCCGCGAACTCGGGCGGCGGGGAATGTCGGCGTCCCTCCGAGGCGGACATTGGCGTTCGAGTACAAGTGGGGGAGCCGAGCGTGGGGCGGCGATATTCCCCGTGAAGCCCCCCACTTCGGGAACACGAAAGTCCGCGAAGGATCTAGAATCGCGAAAGTCCGCGAAGGATCTGAATTCGCGAAAGTCCGCGAAGGATCTGAATTCGCGAAAGTCCGCGAAGGATCTGAATTCGCGAAAGTCCGCGAAGGATCCAAATCCGAGAATCACGAATTCAGCAATTGCATCCACCTCCCCCACCACCGCACCCCCCACCACCGCAGTTCCCACAGTTCCCGCAAGAATTCCCACAGTTTCCACACCCCGAGCAACCATTACCGCAATTCCCACACCCCGAACAACCATTCCCGCAGCCACTACAAGAGTTCCCGCAATCCCCACACCCCGAGCAAGCATTTCCACAATTGCTGCATTGCCCATTGCACCCATTCCCGCACCCGCCGATGCACTCCCCCAAGCCCGAGCAAGCTCCTCCACAATCCCCGAGCGCCCCGCCGCAGCTGGTACACACCCCCGAGATCGATCCACAACAATCGTTCATCAGATCGCCGAACCACGTGCAACAAGGGCAGCCCCCACCACCGCTGCCGCTCGGCTCCACCGGCGTTTGAGCCGGACCGCCCAGATCGAGCTTGTCTGCGATGGCGTCGAGGGTGTCGCCGGCCGTGTCCGACGCGGTGTCGGTGTCCGCGTCCGTGCCGGTGTCCGTCTCCGTGCCGGTCTGCGTGCCCGTGTCGGTCGTCGTGGTCTCGTCCAGCTCCGGCTTGGGCGGCTTGCGCCGATGCTTGGGCGACTTGGCCGGCTGGGCCGCGACGACCCGACTCCACGTCACCGTCGCGCTGGCCAGCAGCGCAGCGCTGAATCCCTGGACCAGACGCCGCAGCGGCGCTCGCCGACCCAGCGCCTCGAGCTGCTCGCGGACGCGGGTCCACCACGAGCGCGGACCCTCGGCCACGCGCACGCGCGCCTCGGCCATCGCTCGCGTGGCCCGGCTGCGCAGCTGCACGAGCAGGACGTTGTGCAGCAGCGCTCGATGCCGACGCAGGGGCAGCAGCTCGAGCGCCTCGCCGAGCTCGACCAGCGCACGATCGAGCAGGGTGCAGGCCTCGCGGACGCGGGCCGGGGCGAGCTGGCTGCGGCCGGCGAAGTCGTGGACCAGGCAGGGGTTGAAGCTGCGCTCGCGCAGGTCGGCTTCGAGATCCTCGAGCGCGTCGATCACATAGATCGTGGTCCCGACGCTGCGGCCGAGCCGAGCCAACCACGCGCGGGCGTCGGCGTCGGGGCGCTGGCTGGGCAGCTCGGCGACGCGCTCGAACACCAACCCGAGCGCGGCGGCGGTCGGCTCGGCGGCCTCGCGCGGGCCGGTGGTGCCGGGCAGCTCGGCGGCCGCTTGGCGCAGTTCGAAGTCCTCGAGCTCGGCCAGGCTCGAGCCGAGTTCGCTCAGGTTCTGCCGGGCCTGGACGCTCGCGCCGGTCAGCAGCGATCGGGCGGCGCCGGCCAGCGAGCGGCCGTCGATCGCCCGATCGGCCAGCCATTGATCGGCGAGCAGGATCTGGACGGAAGCCGCGTAGCGCATTGCGATCGAGTCGGGCGAGATCGTCGGGCGATGCACGACCGGAATCAGCGGACAGCGGCAGCGATCGTGCTCGCCCGCGTGGTCCTGGAGGCCGTCGACGAGCGTGGCCAGGAACACGGCGTCGTGGCTGAGCAGCCCCCGGTGGGCGTGGCCGAAGTGCTGGCCGAGGCTCTGGCAGGTGCCGCAGTAGAGCCGCTGCCACTCGCCGCGCGCCTTCGCGTCGAGCTGGTGATGGGCCGGTTTCAGCGTGCCGAACATGCTTGCTCCTGCTCCTGCTCCGGCTCCTGATCCTGGTGCACGCCGAGCCGCTGCTCCCAGCTGGCGCCCAGCAGCTTGGACTCGTCGACCAAGATGGCCCGATGCGCTGCGCTCGGGCTGGGTCGCGGACAGAGCGGGTGTTCGAGCCAGCGCCAGCTCAAGAAGCCGTGGATCCAGCGCAGCCAGCGAGCGACCTCGCCGAGGCCCGCGAGCTCGAGCTCGAGCTGGTCGAGCTGCGCGGGCGTGGGCAGGATCGCGAGATCGATCGCGTGCTCGCCCATGCCGGCGTAGAGCTGCGCGAGCGCGGCCTGCTCGGCGCGCGGGGATCCGAGCGCCGCTCGCCAGCGGCAGCGGCCTGGCTCTGCGCGATCGAGCAGCACGCCCGGCCAGCTCGCGACCAAGCCGTCGCGGGTGTCCTTGCCGAGATCCGCGAGCGCGTCGGCGGCCTGAATCGCGAGCCCCCAGCGGTAGAAGGCTTGCTGCTCGTGGGCGCCGATCGGCCGCGCCGCGGCCTCGGGCAGCTCGCCGATCATCGTGATCATCAAGAGCCAGGCGCCGCTGATGTCGGCGCTGACGGCTGCGATCGCCGAGGCTTCGACCTCGGCGGGATCGCTCGAGAGCAGCCGAACCGCGCGGACCTGGACCTCCCAACCGAAGGCGATCGTGGCGAGCAGGTGATCGAGGCGCTCGCGCGAGCTGGCCAGGGCGCGCAGACGCTGGCCGAGCCGGGCCGCGAGCTCGCAACGAGGCTCGCGGGTGATCGGCGTGGCCTGGCGCAGCGAGGCCAGGGTAGGGGCCAGATAGGCCCGCGTACGCCGATCGAGCGCGATCGGATCGCGGCGGCGCGTCGGCCCACCATGAAAGTCGAGCGCGTCGATCACTTGGTCGTCGATCTTGGTCAGCAGCGAGAGCATCGCGGCCGCTTCACCGACCTCGCGCGCGAGCCTCGGATCGATCGCGTCGGGCTCGGGCGCGAGCCCACGCAGGCAGGCGCGCGCGAGCCCGGCCAAGCCGGCGCAGAGCATTCGACTGCGCGGGCTGACGCTCGCCCGCGGATCGGCGCGCTCGATCAGCGGGCCGAAGTCGGCCAGCTGCTCGCGCGCGACCGCGATCATCTGGTCGTCGATTCGCGGGCTCCGCTGGTCGTCGATTCGCGGGCTTGGCTCGGGACGCATGCCCCGAAGGTATCAGCGTGGCGAGCGGCCAGGTGCGAGTTGATCGACTTGCGCGAGTTGGTCGTGGGTCGCCCGCACGAAGCTCAGCATCCGCTCGAACGCGGCGTCGCGCAGGACCTGGTTCTGACCGAGGTCGCGGGCGAGCGGGAGATCGGTGATGGCCA
>JAMHUH010000502.1:0-3858 GCA_035904925.1 Nannocystaceae bacterium | reverse complement strand
GTCTTCGGTCCGCCGCTGCACGACCAACATCGCCCGCTGCAAGCTCGCGTTCTCGGGCTCGAGCTCGATCGCGAGCTCGTAGGCGGCCTTGGCCTTGCCGATGTCACCGAGCTCCTCGGCGTAGATCTTGCCGACCGCCGCGAGCACGCGGATCTGATCGACGGGCTTGGGCAAGCGCTTGCCGATCGTCAGCAGCTTGTCGGCCACGGGCGCCCAGCGGCCGGTCACGCCCGCGAGCCGGAGCACGTCTTCGAAGAGCGCGAGCTGGGTCGTCGCCGAGACCACGCCGATCAGCTCGAGGTAAGCGTCGAGCGCGGTCCCGGGCGCGGCCAGGTGGCGCTCGCAGACCTCGGCGAGCTCGCGCAGCAAGACGATCTTCTCGCCCTCGGCCTGGCTGATCTTCGCGCGCAAGGCCAAGGTCTCGGCCACGCGATCCCAGCGAGACTCGCCCCGGGCTTCGCGTTCGATCCGAGCGATCGCCTCGCGCCCAGGCAGGTGGTTGGGCTTGCGCTCGAGCAGCTGCGCCCAAGCCTCGATGGCGGTGGGGTCCTCGGGCTCGCGCAGGATCGCAGCGCTGGGCTCGGCCGCGAGCGCGACCGGGACCGCGCCCGAGCTCGGCTTTGCGACCGGGCGAGGCGTGTCGAGGATGGTTCGAAGCTGCTTGCGCAGCGTGGCCGCGTCGGGCCGCGCGCTCGGATCGAGGGCCATCGCGTCCGCGAGCAAGCCGTCGAGGCGCGGGTCGAGCGTGGCGACGATCGTCGAGGCCGCGAGCCCGGGCCCGGGCGCCCGACCGGTGAGGCAGCGATGCACGATCGTCGCGAGCGCGAACACGTCTGCGGCCGCGCTCGCGCTCGACTCGGGCGCGGCATGACCCGCGGCCTCATGGGCGATCGAGGGTCGCGCGGCGTGGACCAGCGGCGGCAGACCAAAGCCGCGCAGCTTGGCCACGCCGGCGTCGATCAAGAGCTGGCGCGGGTGCAGGTTGCGGTGGACCAGGCCGCTCGCGAGCGCGTCGAAGACCGGCCCGAGCAAGTCGAGCACGCGCTCGAGCGACATGGGCTCGCTCCGCTCGGATCGCGCGGCCAGCGTGTCGCCGACCTGCCGCGCGGTGACCAGCCCGAGCGAGCGACCCTCGACGAAGGCGTCGAGGACCGTGACGAGACCTGGATGCGCGCGACCGATCAGCGGCGCGGCGGCGGCGATGAAGCGCGCATGATCGATCGGGCCGATCGCCCGCGTCCGCTCGCCGACCTCGATCGTGACCGGCAGCTCGCCGTCGAGCGCGTCGATCCAGACGCGATCGCCGATCCGCCCGCGCAGGCTCTGGGCCGTGTAGCGAGCGGGCAAGGCGATCGGCGAGTCGGCCACGCTCGCGTCTCGACCCTCGGCCAGCTCGACCATGGCCAGGTTCCAGCGCGCGATCGGGTCGTCGCTGCCGACCGCTTCGAAGGCCGCGCGGGCCTGGTCGAGGCGTCCGCGGGTCAGCCAGACGTTGCCGAGCCGCAGCTGGGCGTCCTTCGAACGCTCGGGTGCGCGGGCCAGCAGCGCGTCGAGCTGATCGAGGTCGACGCACCAGGCCGCATCGACGCCGTGATCGGCCCGGGGCGACACACCATGCAGCGCCGCCGCGAGCTCGGCAGCGATGTCGTCGAGGTTGGGTTCGGGTAGATCGATCGACGTGTCGGACATGGCAATTGTCGCTCGAGACGCATCTCCGTAGCGGAGAAGCCAGCAAGCACGGCGGGGATGTTCGCACCAGTGGCGTGGTTGGGGCTAGAAAAGTGCCAGCGACGATGCGTCGCGTGGGTCCGCGATCCGCACGTGAGTCGGCTCAGGCTCGCGGTGATCCGCTGCACAGACGTTCGCCTCGGCGTCGCCGAGCGAGGGCATCGCCTGGTACACAGCCGCGATGACCGGCGAGCGACGTGCCCCGCGTGGCAAGACCCTGATCACCGGCGGCAGCGGCCACTTCGGCGCGAACTTGGTCCGCGCGCTGCTCGATGAAGGTCACGACGTTCGGGCGCTCTACCAAGCCGGCGCCAACAACCGCGGGCTCGAGAGCCTCGAGCTCGAGCGCTTCGAGGGTGACGTGCGCGACGCGGCCCGGATGCGAGCCGCGTGCGAGGGCGTCGGTCAGGTCTTTCACGCCGCGGCCATGGTCTCGACCCGCTCGGCCAGTCCGGCGCAGGAGCGCGAGATCTGGGCGATCAACGTGCTCGGCACGCGCAACCTCGTCCGCGCCAGCCTCGATCGCGGCGTCGATCGCTTCTGCCTCACCGGCTCGTTCTCCGGCATCGGCGTCGACCCCGACGATCCCTCGCGGCCGGTCCACGAGGGCATGCCCTTCTACCCCTTCATGGACTGGCTGCCCTACGCGCGTACCAAAGCGCTGGCCGAGCACGAGCTGCTCAAGGGCGTCGCCGATGGGCTCGACGCGGTCGTCGCGGTCGCGACCGGCATCGTCGGACCGCAGGACTTCCTGCCCTCGCGGACCGGCAAGACCTTCATCGACTTCGCGGCCGGCAAGCTGCGCGGCTACATCCCGGGCGGGTCCGAGTTCGTGCGCGCGGCCGACTTGGTCGAGGGTCACTTGCTGGCGATGGCCAAGGGCAAGACCGGCCACCGCTACCTGCTCTCGACCGAGTTCTTGTCGCTCGAGCAGATGATCGAGCTCTTCATCGAGCGGGTCGGCGGCAGCAAGCCGCGGCTGCGCATGCCGGTGCCGGTGATGATGACCTTCGCGCGCGCCTACGCCGGGACCGTCGGCAAGCTCTTCCCCGACGCGCCGCAGCGGCTGACCCCGGGCGCGATCGAGATCCTCGCGATGAATCGCCACGCCGACATCAGCAAGGCCCGCGACGAGCTCGGCTATCGCCCGACCTCGGTCCGCGAGGCCGTCGGCGAGGCCTACGAGTTCTTCTGCGAGCTCGGCTGGATCGACCCGCACCGGCGCGCCGCCTGAGCTCGCGTGGGCGAGCAGCCCGCGGTGCAACTCGTCGCGTCGGATCGTCGACGGGAATTTCGACGAGGGCGCGAAGCCGAAGCGCAGATGTACTCGACGTACTGCCGAGAAGTCTGAGAAACAGCAGCCAGGGGTGGCTGCGGCGGCGTCTTGGGCGACTTCGGGTGCTGCGACCGTGCAGCCCGCTTGCGCACCGGACCGCCCCGCTCGGGGGTCGGCTGGGGTGCGAGCGGGGCGAGGAGCTTGATCAGCTCGTCGCCGTGGCCCTCGGCCAGGTGGGCGGAGCGCATCGTCTCCACGATGCTCCCATGCCCGAGCCACTCCTGAACGTCGTCGTGACCCCGAGTGCGGCGGTGCAACTGCTGAACTCGCAGCCGCCCCCGCTCGAGGTCGACGTCCTCGCGCCACCGAAGTGCGAGCATCTCCGCGATCCACGTTCGCGCTTGCCGGAGCAGCTTGAAGTGTTGGTTGATCGTCTGTGGCTCCTTGCCCTGCTCGAGCGCCTTCTTGCTTCTTCGCCAGTCGTCGAGGGAGTTGCAGCCAACCAGACATCACCGACATCCGTAGCGCGGCGCTCAACCTCTTCACTCTCAGACTTCAGCTCGGCCGACGTTCTTGCATTAAGCCAAGCATCGCCGATGATCACATCTTCAGCTCGATCGGGTCCATTTACGTCGCTATGCACAACGCCCATCGCGATGGCCATTTGTTATGATCGCATTTGACGGACACGCAAACATCCCCGAGAATCAGTCTGGCCCCGGTTCGCGCAGACATCGTGTAGTTGATCAGTCGTCGAGGGTCAACCCGATATCACCACAGTGATGACCGACCTCCATCCGATTAGCGAGGCACTCAACCATCTTCGTTCTGAAGCTTGAGTTCGGCCGGCGGTC
>JAMHUH010000501.1:0-5375 GCA_035904925.1 Nannocystaceae bacterium | reverse complement strand
GTGTTGGGGTCACGCTGCCCGAGTGGGGGGGCTGAGCATGCGAAGGATGCGACAGGGCCTTCGCGGCGTCGCCTCGTTCGGCGTGCTGGGCTCGTTCGGCCTGTTCGGCGTGCTCGCTTGCACGGGCGGGAGCGACGAGTCGGGGGACGAGGTCGCCGACACCAGCGACTCGGCTACGGGCAGCGACTCGGCTACGGCCAGCGATTCGGGCACCGGCAGCGATTCGGGCACCGAGACCGGCGGCGAGCCGCAGTTCCCGACCGTCGACCTCGACGCGCTGCCCTACGACAAGTTGTCCGACTACGGCTTCTTCGTCGGCGACCTCGCCGACCTGATCCCGGCCGAGCGGGTCTACGGCTACACCGTCGCCTCGCCCTTGTTCTCGGACTTCGCCGGCAAGGAGCGCTTCATGTACTTGCCGCCCGACCAGCAGATCCACATCGACTGGACGGCGGCCGATCCGGGCCCCGGCGGCGAGGGCGAGCTGTGGGACTATCCGGTCGGCAGCGTGATGATCAAGAACTTCTGGTTCGATCTCGATCGATCGAACCCGGGTCAGGACATCAACGCGTTGCGGGTCGAGACTCGGCTCATGGTCCGCTTCCCCGACGTCTGGAAGGTCTACACCTACGTCTGGGACGAGGCCGAGACCGAGGCCGTGCTGACCAAGTACGGCAAGGTCGTCGAGCTCGCGTTCACCGACGCCGAGGGCCAGCCGGCGATGCAGAACTACAAGGTCCCGAGCCTCGAGCAGTGCGGGAGCTGCCACTCGCGCGACAACGTGCTCAAGACGCTCGGACCGGTCACGCCGCAGATGAACTACCCGGTCGAGCGCGAGGGCCAGACGGTCAACCAGATGGAATGGTTGGCGTCGCTCGGGCTCTTCGACGCGCCGCTGCCCGATCTCTCGGCGGTGCCGCGGCTCTACGACCCGCTCGGTGACGAGGGCACGCTCGAGCAGCGGGCCCGCTCCTACCTGCACGCCAACTGCTCGCACTGCCATCGCCAAGACGGCGGGGCCGGCATCAGCGGCCTGCGCTTCGTGTATTGGGAGCAAGAGCCGGTTCACCTCGGCATCTGCAAGCCGCCGGCGGCCGCGGGCTCGGCCTCCAACGGGCTCTCCTACGACATCTTCCCGGGCTCGCCCGAGCAGAGCATCGCGATCTTTCGGATGCAGTCGCTCGACCCGGAGATCAAGATGCCGGAGCTGCCCTCGCAGGTGCTCAACCCCGAGGGCATCGCGTTGATCAGCGAGTGGATCGCGGCGATGGAGCCGGCTGGTTGCGAGTCGCTGCCCTGAGCGCGGCTCGAGGCTGACTCGAGCGTGGTTCGAGAGGTCTGGTTCGATCGTCAGCGATCGAACCAGACCTCGCCGTCTGCGGCCCCGCGCACGGCGTCGCAGCGCAGGCAAAATTGGATCGGTGGGACCTCGCGCAGCGGACCGACAGCGCTGGGGTCGGCCGGAACCGTGAAGCCCCCGACCTGCCAGCGACCCGCGACGCGGGCGTGGAGCTCGACCTGGATCTCGCCGAGCTGCTCACCGCCGGCGAGGTCGAAGCGCAGCCAAGCGAAGCCCGCGTGGTCGCTCTCGAGCTCGTTGATCAGCGAGTTGCCGCGGCTGACCGGCAAGGTCGGCCTCGCCCCACCCGCGGCGCCCGAGACGACCTGAAACAAGGGCGCGGGCAGGAAGCTGCGGTTCGATCGAACGATCGCGCCCGAGAGATCGCGGCTGGCTTGGACGTCGCGCTCGAGTCCCGCGACGACGCCGAGGAAGCGGCCCTCGCCGATCGCTCGGCGGACGCTCTCGGGCTGCCAACGCAGGGCGCTTCGGGCTCGCACAGCGCCGAACCCATGGGCCCCCGCCGACTCGATCGGGATGCTCGAGACCAGCACGCGCGGCGTCGAGGGGTCGGCGTCCGCGAGCGCGCCGAGCAGCAGGTCGAGCTCGCCCAGCGCCGCGTGGGCCGGCGAGCCCGGGCGATCGAGCTCGGGGTAGATCCACGCGCTGGGATCGATGAAGACCAGCTCGAGCCGCGGGGCCTCGCCGCTCGCGGGCGCGACGATCGAGCAGGCGTCGGCGGTGCAGGTCGAGGCCAGCTCGGCGTGGCCGCTCGCGTCGACACGGATCAGATAGGCGGCGGAGGGCTGGGCGATCGCGGGCGACCCGGACAATTCGGGCAGGCCACAGCGCCAGCCGTCGGGCCCGGGCAGACCCCAGATCGTGCCGCCGCTCGCGAGGTGCGCGTCCAAGGTGGCCGCGAGCTCGCGCATGCCGGGCTCGAGCCAAGGCGAGCGGGTCGGGCAATCACCGGGGCGAAAGCGATCGCTCCCCGGCGGGCCGAAGTCGTGACCGAGCCACAGGACCAGCGTCGAGCGACCCGCGGCGCGCTCCTTGGCCAGCAGCGCGTCGAGCTGCTCGGCGACTTCGCGACTCGCGCGACCGGGGCGGGGCTGGCCGAGCGCGACGATGCCGAAGCTGTCTGCGCCGAGGCGGTCCGAGTCGGGCTCGCGCTGCCAGCTCGCGCCCCGATGCACACAGCCGAGCCCGCACGCGAGCGCCAACGCGGCTGCCCACGCACAGGGCGACGCCGGGCTCGGCAATTTGCTCGTCGGCACGCCCGACGATAGCAGGTTCACGGGCATACTCCCGGCGTGTCGGAGCCGACCCGCGTGTCCAAGCGAGCGCAGCTGTGGCTGGTCGCGCTGCTCGTGCTCGGGACGCTCGCGTCGCTGCGCCTGGTCCGGCTGGACCTCGATCCGCCGACGATCGTGCTGCCCCACTACACCGACCAGGCCCAGTTTCGCGACGAGGTGGCCAAGGCCCACGAGGCCCGCAACATGGCTCGCTTCGATCGTTGGCAGCTCTCCGACGTCGACGAGTACGGGTTTTGGCGGCTGCAGAGCCCCTACTGGGTCTACGCCGAGGCGGCCTGGTTTCGGGTCTTCGGCGTCGGCTTCGTCGCCGCGCGGGCCTTCGTGCTGACCCACGTGTTGATCTCGCTCGCGCTCTTGTTCTGGCTGGCGCTGGTTCGTCATGGCTTGCCGGCCGCGGTCGCGGTCACGCTGCTGCTCGGGGCGAACTGGGCGTTCTTGGTCTTCTCGCGGCTCGGCCTGATGGAGGGCGTGCTGATCACTTGGTTGTTGGTCGCGAGCGCAGGCCTGGCCCAGCTCGAGCGCCGACCCGATCAGCCCAAGCGCTGGATCGGCGTCTCGGTGGTCGGGGCCTTGCTCGCCTGCGTGACCAAACAGAGCGGGCTGCTGGTGCTGCCCGCCTTCGTGCCGATCCTGATCTGGCTGGGTCTGCGTGCGGCCGGCAGCGGCTCGTTGCGCGAGCGCATGCGTCGACCCGCGCCGATGTTGGCGCTGCTCGGCGTGGTCGTGCTGCTCGGCGTGCTCGCGTCGTTGCTGCTCGATCCCGAGTACCAGCGCCGGCTGGCCTTCAACGCCAAGCACTTCACCAGCGCCCAAGGCCGCGATGAGAGCGTGCTCGGCAACGCCCTGCACGCGCTCCTCTACGGCGTCTTTGGTCGGCGCATGCAGCTGATGTTCATGGTCCTGGCTCCCTTGCCGCTCAGCTTGGCGACGCTCGAGCTCGCTCGCCTGCTCGCGCGGACCTGGCAGCGAGGGCGCGCGGGCGCGCGAGGTCTGGCCAGCACGCAGGGCCTGCCGAGCAGCACGCAGGGGCTCGAGGGCGGGCCGAAGATCATCGACCTGTGGATGTTGGGCTGGGCCTTGCTCGCGCTCGCGGCCAACCTCGCGACCCCGCACCGCGCGATTCGCTTTCAGCTGAGGTTGATCCCGCCGGCGGCCTGGCTGGGCGGGCTGGTGGTCGCCCGCGCCTGGCTGCACGCGTGGCCGAGCGTGGCCTGGCGTCGGGCGGTCCGGGCCGGGCTGCTCGCGCTGCTGCTCGGCAGCGTCTCGGTCACCGTGGTCCGCTTCGGGCTGTGGCTGCGCGAGGGCGAGTCGACCGCGACCGAGCTCGGCGAGCCGCTCGCGGCGATGATCGGCGATCGCCACGCGGTCGTGGTCGGGGAGTTCGCCGCGCAAGCGGTGTTCGAGACCGACTACTGGCACTTCTATGTTCGCCCGGCCCAGTTCAACAGCTCGCGCGAGGTCATCATGGCGCTCGGGATCACCCACTTGATCGCGGAGTCGGACGAAGACGACTTCGTCGCCCGCCAGCTCGCTCGCCGCACGCCCAAGCTGCTCGTCGGACGCAAGCAGCTCGGCACGCTGCGCTTTCGCGAGCACGAGCTGATCGTCTGGGAGCTTCAGCCCGCGGACGAGTGATCGGGCTCGGGCTTGGCCGGGTCCTGCGGGCGCAGCACGATCAGCAAGGGCAAGAACGCGACCCCGAGCCCGAGGCCGATCGCGAAGGTCGGCGCGAAGCCGATCGCGTCGACCAAGGCGCCCGAGCTCAGCCCGCCGGGGACCTTGCCGAACACCTCGACGCCCGCGAGCAAGGTGTAGTGGGTCGCGCCGATCCGGCGATCGACGCGGCTCATCATGAACGCGAACATGGCCGTGGTCAGGCCGCCGCCGGCGATCTCTTCGAAGCCTTTGACGAGCACGACCCAGCCCACGAAGGCCTCGTCGCCGACCTGGCCGCTGAGCCAGAGCACCCCGGCGAGCGAGCAGGTTCGCAGGACGGCGAAGAGCACCAGCGCTCGACCGACGCCGAGCCGGACCGCCAGCGCGCCGCCCGAGAACGAGCCGGCGAGCGAGAAGGCCATCCCCCAGGTGCCGACGATCAGGCCGACCTGCGGCGCGTCCCAACCAGCCGCGCGAACCAAGAAGGGCTCGAACATCGCGTCGCAGATCGACTCGCCGATCTTGTAGGTCGCGACCACGGCGAGCAGCGTCAGGCCGCCCGGACCTCGCAGCGCGCGAGCGAGCGCTCGCAGCAGGCTGGCCATGCGCAGGTGGACGGGTTCGCTCGGGTCGAGCGAGCGCGGGCGCTCGGGCTCGCGCCAGGCCAAGGTGATCAGCAGCGCGATCGCGATCAGCCCGGTGATGGCCAAGAAGAGCCCGCGCCAGCCGATCCACTGGCTGGCCCAGACCAGGATGCCGCCGCCGAGCAGCATGCCGAGCTTGTAGCCGACGACCTGCGCGATGTTGCCCCAGCCGAGCTCGTCGACGCCGAGCAGATCGATCGCGAGCCCGTCGACCGCGATGTCCATGGTCGCGGCGAAGAGGTTGGTCAGGGCGATCAGCCCGAGCAAGACCATGAGCGACTCGGCGGGCACGAACGCGCAGGCCAAGCAGGTGCTGGCCAGCGCGGCTTGGAGCGGGACGATCCACGCGCGCCGTCGACCGAAGCGCTCGCTGCCCCAGCGATCGACCAAGGGAGCCCAGAGCGGCTTGAGCAGCCAGGG
>JAMHUH010000500.1:0-29441 GCA_035904925.1 Nannocystaceae bacterium | reverse complement strand
CGCTCGGGGCTCCCCAGTTGCCGTTGGTGTCCTGGCCCTCGACCATGATCGAGTGGCGGCCCAGGGCCCAGCCGGTCGTGTCGATGGTCGCCGTCACGCCTTCGAGGGTCGCATCGAAGGTGCCGTCGGCGGCCGTCATCGAAGTCAGCGTGCCGGCCGACCACGAGGGTTGATCGACCGAGTAGCGCGCGGCCCCGACGTTCTGGACCGGCTCGTCGCCCCAACCATTGCTGTCGTAGCGCGCGTCATCGATGTTGGCGCTGAGCGTGACCGAGGTCCCCGCGCTCACCGAAGCGGCCGAGACCGCGACGGCGAGCGCGTCGGGGCCCGCGGGCGTCTGGTAGGGCCGGCGCGCGGCCTTGAAGGCGTCACGCAGGGCGGCGAGGTTCGTCGGGGCGACCGTCGACTCGAAGGTCGAGCAGCTCTGGAAGAACGATGTGCCGACCTCGAAGGTGTAGGCCGCGATGCCGAGCGTGCCGTAGGCCCAGTCGTCGGTCGATCCGCTGGCCGCGTAGAGGCAGATCGGCGCCTGACAGACCGGGTATTGGGTGTGATAGCCAAACTTGCGGCCGAGGGTCCGCAGTTGGGCGAGGTTCGGCGCCGCGCCAGCGACCGCGCTCCAGGGGAAGAGCACCAGCGGGCTGTAGGAGTGCAGGGAGATCATGATGCCCGTCGTCGTGTCCGGCGCGGGATCGCTGTCGAGCGGGCCTCGCTGGTCGGCGAAGATCGAGCTCAGGTAGGTCTGCAAGGCTTGAGTCTCCGGCTCCGAGGCGGCGCCGGTGCCCCGGTAGGTCAGGTTGCAAGCCGCGGTGCTCGTGCCCGCGCCGCCATACTTGAACGCGTGATTGCGGTTGAGATCGATGCCGTGCTGGCTGCTCGAGGTCGGGGGATAGGAGCAATTCCCCTTGTTGGTGTTGCGATTCTTGCGTTGCGTGTAGCCCATCTCGGCGATCTTGCGCCCGTCCGGGTTGGTGTGCGGCAAGACGTGCAGCTCGAAGTTGTCGAGCAGCCAGGTCGCGTCGGGATCGGTGCCGTAGCCCTGGATCATCTGCTCGGCGAACTGAATCACCAGCTCCGCGGTCGCATACTCGCGAGCGTGGATCGAGCCCATCAAGAAGAAGCGCGGCTTGGGCCCGGCGATGTTCTGGTTGGTCACGATCATGCCGGACAGGTCGTAGCCCGCCGGCCCGCCGGCCTTGAACTTGTCCCACGAATCGCCGATGTCGACGAGCTCGACGAGGTCGGCGTAGTCGCCGGCCAATGCGGTCATCGCGGCATTGGTCTCCTCGACGGTGCGGTAGCAAGAGAAGTTGGGGATCGACTTCAAGCCGCCGAGCAATTTTTGCAGCATCGCGGTCGGCTCGTCCTGCACCTCGATTTGGAAGCCCTCCTCGATCAACGAGTCATAGTCGTCGGGCTCGATCAGCATGGCAACATAGCCCGCCTTGCGATCGGCGTGCTCGAGCACGTCGAAATCGCGCACCAGGCCGTCGAGCTTCGCTTCGGTCTGGTAGTAGACATGAACCAGCATTGTGGTTCCGTCGGCCTCGGGGCCGCCCAGGTTGGGCTCACTTGGCGGCGTATCGGGCAATTCGGGCGCAGGTCCGACATCTCCACCTTGATCGTCCGAGAGATCATTGGATGGGTCGTCGACACACCCGATGAACAATGCGAAGCACGGAAGCGCGCCAAGGAGAGCACTCTTGATGGTTTTCACGTGCCTTCCATAGCACCCTGGTTTCGCGGCGGAAATCGGCATCGTTGCATTGGACTCGGGGGTCCGCTCACGGCGCGGTAGCGAACGAGGCGAGCAGGTGGGGTGGGATTCCGGGCCTGCTCTTGGGTGGGGCGCGCGAGATCGAGGTATTCGGGAATCTCGCCATGGATGATTGCGAAGGGATTCGAGGCCATCCATGCAATCGATGGATTGCATGGGTGGGTTTTCGAGCGACCAAGGTGTCGCGCAGATCAAATCAGATTGGATCGAATCAGATCGCGAATCAGGCCTGCGTCAGCGGCAGCTCGATCGCCGCTTCCATCAAAGGCGTGTCGAACTCGAGCCCGCGATCCCGATCGAGGACCAGGCTCCGGGCCAGACAATAGGCGGCCAGCGCAGGCTCGCGGGCGGCCAATTCGAGCATCGCCAAGAAGTGTGGGTGCTCGCGATTGACGGCGGCCTCGCGGGCGGCCTGGCGCTCGTAGAGGTCGCGGCCGGGTCGAGTCATCAAGGGGGCGATGCTCGGCCCGACCACGAAGAGCGGACTGAGGTCGCCGTGGAGCTCGGCGCAGACCAACTTGCGATAGCCGAGCGGGCTGCCGCGGCGCAGGATCCCGCCGCGATCGAGGCCGACGACCAAGAGCTGCTCGGCGGCGGCGACCAGCTCGGCGGCGGGGCCCTCTCGCTCGATCGTGCCGAGGCCGATGAGGACCTCGTCGGGCCGGGTGATCAGGGCTTGGGCCCGAGTCTCGGCCTCTTGCCCGCGGAAGAGGCGATCGTAGGTGCGCGCGACCACGCTGCGCTTGCGCAGGCGGTGGGCGATCGCTTGGACCAGCACGCGTGTGACCGGGTTGCCGCCGCGGGCGACTCCGGGGATCGCTTCGTCGAGCGCCGGGACCAGCAGGACCGGGATCCCCTGGCTCAGCACGCGCTCGGTCAGCGGGCCGAGCTGGTCGTCGATCAAGATGCGCTCGTGGCCCTGCCCGATCGCGTGATCGAAGAGCCGGTCGAGCGACTGGGCCTTGCTGTCGAGGCCGAGCCAGAGCGGGCGCGCGGCGAAGGGCTCGAGCGCGGCTCCGCCTTCGCGGCCGAGGTAGTCCATCAGCTCGAAGTAGCGGACCCGCTCGCGGGCGCTCCAGCGGCGGGTCGCGGCCAGGCCGAGCAGCTCGCCGATCTCGGCGACCAAGGCCTCGCGCAGCGGCCCGGCGATCGCGGCGTCGAGCAGCGCCATCGCCTTTTCGTAGTTGGCATCGCGCATCAGGGTCTCGCGCGAGAGCGTGTGCTCGAGGTAGCGCGACTTGATCCGAAAGGCGACGTGGCGGTGGCGATCGCGGATCAGATCGCTCTCACCCCGCGCGACCGCCAGCGCCAGGCCCTTGTTGTAGAAGCCCCAGACGGGCTCGTGGGACCAGGCCGCGACGATCAGCGTGCCCTCGTGCTCGACCTGGATCGGGCAGTCGCCCTCGACCGAGAAGGGTCGGTTGATCTGGACGCGCTCGCCCGAGCGGCTGGCTCGATCTTCGAAGCTGATCTCGGCCTCGCTGTGCCGACACCAGTGCTCGAGCGTCTCGCGGCTGCGCGCGACCAGATCGGTGTAGCGGGCCCGATCGCCGCTCACGAACAAGGTGATCTGCGTGCCCTCGATCGGGGTCGCGAGCGGCGACTTGTCGAAGCTGCGATCGGCGTGGAAGAACACCTCCCAGTACTCGCCGTCGCGCCCGGTCTGGACCAGCACGCCGGCCGGCTGGATCGCGAACACCGAGACGAAGCCGATCCCGAACTTGCCGATCTTGGTCAGGTCGCCCTCTTTCGAGGACGAGAAGAGCGTGGTCAGCTGATCGTCGATGATCTCGCTGGTCATGCCCTCGCCGAAGTCGTCGACGTGGATCTCGATGACCCCGGCGCCGCCGCTCTCGTCGGGCGTGTAGTCGAGCCAGATCTCGATCGCCGAGCTGCCCGCGTCGATGCTGTTCTGGACCAGCTCGCGATAGAAATCGAGCGCCGACGAGAACTGGGTGACCAAGTTGGCGACGGCTTGGTCGCTGAGATCCTCGTCGAAGTCGGCCACCGCGCGAGCGTATCGAAGCCTGTGGGACGGCCGGAATTTTGTGTTCTCGGTAGCGCTCTGTTAGCCGCAGAAGGTGGCCAAACGGTCCAATCGGCGCGTCGACGAGCGTGGCCCGGCGCGCCCGAGCCGCGGCGCCAGTGAGCGCTCCAAGCGCGCGGACAAGACGCGGGCCGGCAAGTCCAATCGTCGAGTCGACTCGAACGCCGAGGGCAACGACGCCAAGCGGGGCAAGCCGCTGCGCGAGCGCGACCCGGTCGAGTTCAAGGCGCGCAACCGGACGATCTTGTTGCTGCTGGTGCTCGCGCTGATCAACGCGTGGATCTTCGTCTGGCGCGACGACGGCTCGCTCGACACCTTCGCGGCCGAGGCCGCGGTGATCGGCGGCGGCTCGGGTCAGCATGGCTTCGCCGATCGGCTCGACGACGCTTGCGGCGGCGACCCGGTCCGGATCTTCGCGGGCCTCGACGATCGTCTCCGGCTCGAGACTCGGCTGGCCGAGGGTCGAACCCTGCGCTTGGCCTTGCTCGAGCTCGGGGTCCTGAGCGACACGATCGACGAGGTCGAGGCGGCCGTGCGCGGGACCATGGATCTGGGCATGCTGACCGGCAGCGGCGCGCCCGTGCGGATCGCCGGCGACCGCGAGGGCGGCTTGCAGGCGATCGAGATCGAGGTGTCCGAGGGCCACCTCATCCAGGCCTGCCGAAGCCCGAGCGGGCTCGAGGTCCGCAACATCCAGCACCCGCTGCGGGTCGACGTGGCCGTGATCTCGCTGGCCCTGCCCGACGACGGCAGCCTGCTCGACGCGCTGCTCGAGGCCGGGCAGACGCCCGAGCTCGCCAACCTGATCGCCGAGACGCTCGCGCAGGACGTCGACGTCGACGTCGACACGCGCCCGGGCGATCGCATCCAGGTCCTGGTCGAGAAGCGCTACCTCGGCAAGCACTTCCACCGCTACGGCAAGCTGCTCGCGGTTCGCTACGGCGGCCACGCCGGTCGGCTCGCGTTTTATCGCTACGCGCCCAAGCAGGGCCGCGAGGGCTTCTTCGATCAAGACGGCCAGCCGATGCGCCGCGAGCTGCTGCGCACGCCCTTCGCCTGGCACCCGATCGACAGCGACGCCCGCAATGGCCTCGCGCCCTCGATCGAGTTCATCGACGGCCGGATGGGCGCCGTCTATCGGCGACCGCTCGGCGCCCCGATCGTCGCGCTCGCCGACGGCGTGATCACGACGCTCGATCGCCAGGGCGAAGAGGGCCTGGTCCTCGAGATCGAGCTCGCCGATCGTCGAAAGATCCGCTACTCGAACCTGCTGCGAACGATCGGCGAGCTCGAGCAAGGCGATCGCGTTCATCAGGGCCAGGTCGTCGCCCTGGTCGGCAACAGCGGCAAGACCCCCGTCGCTCGCCTCCGCCTCGAGGTCGTGGCCCCGAGCGGCGAGCGGCTCGATCCGGCCGCGTTGACCGAGCGCGGCAAGGGCAGGGCGGCGCGGGTCGGCGACCCGATCCCCGAGGCGCAGCTCGATCAGTTCCTCGAGGACACGCAGAGCTGGCGTCGAGCCATGCGCAAAGCCGCCGAGTAGGCGATCGCAGTCCTACTCGGGCGTAGCCGAGGTCGCGCTCTCGATCGCGCCGAGCTCTTCGAGGACCTCGCGCTCGTCGTCGTCGGGCTCGCCGACCGCCCTCTCCTTGGTCGCTTCGCGCTTGCGTCGACGGTAGAAGAAGACCTCTTCGGTCAGGCCGAGCACGACGAAGAGGCTGAGCAGGCCCATCAACACCGCCGGCCCGTTGATGCGCACGAACGCGAGCGCGGCCAGGCCCGCGATCGCGCAGGCGGTCGCGATGGTGCGCTTGGTCAGGCGGACGTCCTTGAACGAGCGAAAGCGGATCCGGCTGATCATCAGGTAGCTGAGGATGACCACGAAGCCGGCGATCGCGGCGTGGTTGCTGACCTCGGTCACGCCGATCGCATGGTTGGTCAGGACCAGCGCGACGATCAGGTTGGCCGCGATCGGGATCGGCAGGCCGATCATGAACTTGCCGGGCGTCTTGGTCACGCTCTTCTCGGCTTGCTCGCGCATGCTCAGCACGTTGAAGCGAGCGAGGCGCAGCGCCCCGCAGGCGACGAACACGAACGCGACGAAGAGCCCCCAGGTGCCCAGTTCGAAGAGTCCCCAGCGGTAGACCAGGATCGCCGGCGCGACCCCGAAGGTGATCACGTCGGCGAGGCTGTCGAGCTGCATGCCGAGGTCCGACTGGGTCTTGGTGAAGCGGGCGATCCGACCGTCCGCGCCGTCGAAGAGCAGCCCGACGACGATCGCCAGCGAGGCCTTGTAGAGCAGCTCTTCGTCGCTGATCGCGGCCTCGGCGTGGAGCTGGGCGGCGAGCACGATGCTGTAGAGCCCGCAGAACACGCTGGCCAGCGTGAACAGGTTGGGCAGGATGAAGTAGGTCTTGCGAAAGTCCACGGGCGGGCGCGGATTCGACTAGAGCACTTGCCGCCAAGCGCGTCCAGGCCATTTGCGCCCTCGGCGTGCTCGGACGGGGTCGGGGCTGGCGTCGGGGCTCGGCGCGAGCGAGCATCGCCGCGATGGCCATGCTGCTCAGAGTCGCGTACGAGGGCACCGACTTTCACGGCTTCGCTCGCCAGCTCGGGCCCGACGGTCTGCCACGAGCTCGGACCGTGCAAGGCGAGCTGGAAGCCGCGCTCGCACGCATCTACAAGCAAGCGGTCGCGACCCGAGCGGCGAGCCGGACCGACGCGGGGGTGCACGCGCGCGGCCAGATCGTCGCCTTCGATCCGCCCTTCATGATCCCGTCGCGCGGGCTGGTCTTGGGCCTGGCCGCCGAGCTGCCGCGCGACTTGATCGCCCTGGCCGCGTGGGATCAACCCGAGCACGAGGGCGTGCGGGTCGAGCCGCGCCGGCAGAACCTCGGCAAGCACTACCGCTATCGGATTCGGACCGCGCAGCTGCGAGACCCGCTGCGCGATCGCTACGAGTGGCACTTCGCTCGCGGGCTCGACCTGTCGGCGATGCAGGTGGCCGCGACTCACTTCATCGGTCGCTTCGACTACGCCGGGTTTCGAGCCTCGGACTGCCAGGCGACCAACACGATCCGCCGGGTTCGCGGGGTCGAGGTCGCCGAGCTCGATCTCGGTCCCGACGGTCCGCACGGACCTGGCTGGCTCGACTCGACGCCAGGCCGGATCGCGATCGACGTCCATGGCGACGCCTTCCTCAAGAACATGGTCCGGATCATGGTCGGCACGCTCGTGGCGATCGGCCGCGGCAAGTACGGGCCCGAGCGGATCGACGAGGTCCTGGCTTCGGGCGATCGCACGCGAGCCGGCAACACTGCGCCCGCGCGCGGGCTCGAGCTGGTCGAGGTGCTCTGGCCGCGCGAGTGGCCGCCGCCCGAGCGCGAGTGAACCAAAGCGAACACCCGACCTGCGCGAGGGCGCGGGCCGGGTGGGTTCGAGAGAAAAAGTAGGTCGCGGATCAGCGACCCTTGGTCACGCTCAGTCGATGGATGGCGCTGGGCTGGGTCAGCCGCAGCGGCTTGGAGTCGTCCATCAAGTGCGAGGCGCCCCAGGCGATGTTGATCGCTCCGAGGCTGGTGACGAGCAGGGCGGCGACGATGGCGATGGCGGTCATGGGTCGTGAAACTCCGGTCTCGCGCCAGCACCAAGCGATTTGCATGCCATTTTTGAACGTTCTGTAAAATATTGAAATTGCTTTGAAATTCAGGCGTGCAATGCGGCGATTCGCGCAGGATCGCTGGGGTTGGCGGCGACTGTGGTCGGGCCCAGCGTGGCGATGTCCTTGGCCGGTCTGACTCACGGTCGAGCTGCACGAAATCGACGCTCGGATCGACGCGAAGATAATTTCCGTCGATCGGCCAGGATCCGCAGACTCCGGTGCGTGGCCAAGCCCGACACCCTGCGCACCTCCGGCAAGCTGTCGATCGCCGTGGCCGCCTCGCGCGTGCTCGGCTTGGTCCGCGAGGTCCTCTTCGCCGCGCTCTTCGGCGTCGGTGCGATCGCCGACGCCTATCAAGTCGCGTTTCGAATCCCCAACTTGTTGCGCGACCTCTTCGCCGAGGGCGCCCTGTCGAGCGCCTTCGTGCCGACCTTCCTCGCCGAGCTGCTCGGCAAGGACAAGGGCAAGGACCAGAGCGATGCCCAGGGTGAGCCGGTGCCCGATCGCGAGGCCGCGTATCGACTCGGCAACCTGACCTTGGCCGGCGTGCTGCTGACGACCGGCACCCTCAGCTTGCTCGGGATCGTGTTCGCCGAGCAGGTCGTCGAGCTGATGTCGGGGGGCTTCGACGGCGGCACGCTCTCGGCCGAGGAAGCCCAAGCCAAGCTCGAGCTCGCGGTCCTGCTGACCCGCGTGATGATGCCGCTGCTGACCATCATCAGCGTCAGCGCGGTCTGGATGGGCATGCTCAACGCCCAGCGTCACTTCATGGCGCCGGCCTGGGCGCCCGCGATGTTCAACGTCGCCAGCATCACGGTCGGTGCTGGGCTCATGGTGGTTCGGCCCGACGATGGCGTGGGGATCTGGCTGTGGAGCTTGGGCACGCTCGGCGCTGGCGTGGTCCAGGCCTGCGTGCAGCTGCCGGCGTTGCTGCGGCTCGGCTATCGACCGATCCCGCGAATTCGCGGCTTGCTCAGCCACCCAGGCATTCGCCGGATCCTTCGCCTGATGGCCCCCGCGGTGGTCGGGCTGGCCGCGGTGCAGATCAACATCTTCGTCAACACGCGCTTCGCCGCCTCGCTCGGCGACGGGCCCATCGCCCAGCTCAGCTACGCGTTTCGAATCTTCTATTTGCCCGTCGGCGTGTTCTCGGTCGCGCTCGCGACCGTCACGACCACCCGGGTCAGCGAGGACGCGGCCAAGAAGGATCTCGGCGCGCTCGCGGCCGCGACCGCCGAAGGAGCCAGCGGCGTGTGGATGCTGATGAGCGCGAGCACGGTCGGCTTGGTCGTGCTCGCCGAGCCGGTCGTGCGGGTGCTCTACTTCTCGTTCTCGGCCAGCGAGGCGACGGCGACCGCGATGGTCTTGCAGGCTTACGTGCTCGGCCTGCTGCCCTATGGCTTGGTCAAGATCTTCGCGCCGGGCTTCTATGGGCTCGACCGCCCGCGGATCCCTCTGATGGCCTCGTTCGCCGCGGTCGCGGTCAACATCGTCTTCAACGCGCTGACCTACGAGCGCTTCGGCGCGCCCGGGCTCGCGCTCGGCACGACGATCGGTGCGATCGTCAACATCTCGATCCTGCGCCTGAGCTTCCGCAAGGTCGCGGGGCCGCTGCCGGGCTTGAGCGGCAAGCAGCTCGCCGCGTTGGTGCTCGCCAACCTCGTGCTCGGGGCGGTCGTGATCGCGGCCAACTTGGGCGTCGGCCTGGTGATCGAGGGGCTCTCGCGGGGCGTGTGGTTCGCTCGCCTCGCTGGCTTGGGCCTGGTGATCCCGCTCGGTTTCCTGGCCTACGTCGCGGTCCTGCGTGGGTTTGGCTATCCCGGCGCGGCGTTGCTCTGGGCGCTGCCGGGCAAGCTCTGGCGACGCATTCGCGGCGCTCGCTGACCCGTCGCGGAACCGCTAAGGCAACCGAGCCTCGAGCTCGGGTCGCGCGGCCAGGATCCTGGCGAGCTCGTCGAGCTGCGCCTGGGTCGGAGCCTTTTGTTTGGGCCAGCGGAGCTCGAGCGTAGCGAGCTCGTCGGGCGCGAGCCCTTCCAACATGCTGGTGAAGTCCGCGAAGGCGCAGGGCTTTCGCGTGCCGTCCCAGCGCTCGCGATTGGTCCGACGAAACACGACCTCGAGCTGGTCGAGCCGCCCGCTCGGCCCACGCGTCAGCGTGTAGAGAGCCGCGTCGTCATCGTCCTGGGTCTGGAAGAGCGCGAGGCCATGCTCGGCGAGCTCGCGCATGTACGAGGGCAAGAACGCGGCCCCGACTCGGGTGGCAAAGCGCTCGAGCTTCACGCCCATCGGCCCGAAGAAGAGCCAGCGCATGAACTTGGCGTCGACGCGAAAGAGCCAGTGCAAGGTCAGGTCGCGCAGGTCGGGGAGCCCGGGGCAGTCGGTCAAGGCCACCTGGTGATCCACGAACACCTTCGGGCCCTCGGGCGGCATGACCCCGTAGCCGGTGTGCTGACTCCACCCGATCGAGGGGGTCATCCGCAGCTGATTGAACTCCAGCGTCGTGATCGCCCGCGGCGTCGCCGAAGAGCCGAGCGCGCGGAGCAGCTCGAAGGAGGTGTAGCCATGCAGCTCGCGCAGCGAGCGAAACACCGGATCCAAGATCATCGCGTCGACCCTGCTCTGGAAGCGCCAATGACCGTCCATGGTGAGCGAGCGAATCGTCGCCCAGGCCGGGTGACCCATCAGCTTCTCGACCTGGGCCTCGTTGTTGGCGCTGAAGACGACGCTGTCGGGGAAGCCGCGGCGATACTTCAACCCGGTCTTGTTGATCACCGGCTGTAGATCGCCCAGCCAGGTCAGCCCGTGGCGCTCGAGGAGCTCCTTCTCGCGCCGCTTCGACTCGCGCGTCGCTTGCCCGCGTGCTTCGTTGATCTGGAGGTTGATGAACTCGCCGCGGGGGTCGCCGCGCTGGGCGAGATAGTCGGCGTAGACGAGTCGCGGAGCGTCGTCCTCGGGGCGCTCGTGGATCTCCGCGAGCAGCTCGTCGGCTTGCCGGTCGCCGCGAAGGCGGGGACGAAGGCGGGCGAGCAAGGCGGCGTGCTCTGGCGCCGGCTCGACGTTTCGCAGCGTGGTCTTCATGCGCCCGAGCGCCGCGAGCAGCTCGCGCTCGACCAGGCGGCCCATCGGCGGGGCGAACTCGGCCTGGGCTCGCTTGGCCTGGTGGGCGAGCGCCGCGATGGCTCGAGGATCGCGGAGCGCCTCGATGATCTGGATCGCCCGCCGCCAGAACTCGAGCGCCGCAGGCGAGCGGTAGGGCGGATCCTCGAGGCAGGCGATCAGCCTCGTGGCCACGCGGGGGTCGTCTGCGCTCGCGAGCCGCTCGAGCTGCTCGAGGCCCTGGGCGATCCCGCCGATCGGGAATTGGCTCAGGACTCGAGCGAGCTGGTCGGGCTGGGCCGATGCCAGCGTCCACGCGGCGATCCGCTCTTGCACGCTGCCCACGAAGGGCTCGACCCGCGCGCGACCCGAGACGAGATCGATGGCGTCCGCGAGCGCCGGATCGCGTTGGGTTGGCCAGAGCGCGAGCAGTTCGGCGAGGTCCACGTCGAATTCTACACCGAGGCGGCGTCGACCGAGCGAGCGAGCCCGGCTTTGCCATGGGCCTCGCCTTCGTCAGCGGGGCGCTCTACTCGGCCCAGCTGGCTCAACTCGACGCGGTCGCCGAGTACGGTCGCGTCGACTCGCAGCGCGGCTTCTCGAGCCACGGATCGGGATTGGCGGGACCTGTTCCCGAGCGGCCATCGACGAAGCGATCGCGATAAGGGTCGTCGGCGACCCGGGTCAGCCCGCATTCGATCGCGACCAACTCTCGCTCGGCGCGATCGAGCAGGGTCTGGATCGCGACCAGATCCGCGAGCGGGAAGGTGTCGAGCGCCCGCGCCCGCGAGACCGCGCGCCAGCGCTCGCTCATGCCCGTGATCAGCTCGGCGATGTTGCGCGTGCTCAGGCCCATGTCGGCGAGCGCGAGCGCGTCGACCTCGTCGAGGGTCTCGCTCTCGCGCAGCCAGGCCCGCAGTTGGGTCCAGCTCTGCATCAGCGCGCGACGATAGCGAGCGTCGCGGACCTGGCCGAGCGGGACGTCGGGATCGGTCGCGGCCACGGTCGCGAGCATTCGCCGCGCGTGGGTCAAGTCGATGCGGAGCCGTCGACAGCGAGCGAAGTGCAGGGCCAGGCCCGGGCTCAGCCGCTCGGGCGCGTCGATCTCTTCGGGCGCCACCGGCAAGGTGTGGCGCAGGCCGAGCCAGCGCCACTGTCCGCGCATCCACAAGACCAGCCGGATGCTGGCGTAGCAAGCGAGCAGGAAACTGAAGATCCAGGACACGGGTCGATCCGAGTATGTCAGGAAGGTCCGCCAGTGTCAGCCGGATCGGCGGGCCGTGTTACCTTCTGCGGCCAATGACCGCTCGGGCAACAAGGACGGCCGCGCTGCTCGGCGCGCTCTCGTTCGGCTGCCAGACCGAAGGCGCGGGCGAGGGGCCGACGATTCACCTGGCCGACTGTGCCAGCCTCGGCGCCGCCAAGTGTGGTGTGATTCGAGTTCGCGAAGATCCCGACGCGAGCGAGGGGCGGACGCTCGACCTCGCCGTGGTGGTCGTGCCCGCCAGCGGCAACAATCCGGCCAAGGATCCCGTGTTCGTGCTCGCGGGTGGTCCAGGTCAGGGTGCCGCCTCGCTCGCGCAGTACATCATGCCGCGGCTCGAGCCGATCGGGCGCGACCGCGATCTCGTGTTCGTCGACCTGCGCGGGACCGGGGCCTCGGCGCCGCTCGCCTGCGCGTTCGAGAAGCACGACGATCTCGGCGAGATGCTCGCTGCCGAGCTCCACCTCGAGCGGCTCGCGGACTGCCTGAGCAGCTACGGCGACGCCGACCTTCGCCACTATTCGACCGAGAGCGCGATGGTGGATCTCGAGCAGGTTCGCGCCGCGCTCGGCTACGAGCAGATCAATTTTCTCGCCATCTCCTATGGCACCCGGGCCGCGTTGACCTACCTGCGTCGGCACCCCGAGCGCGTGCGCAGCATGGTGCTCGACGGCGTCGTGCCGCTCGATCAAAACCTCTACGCCACGATCCCGGCCTCGAACGAGCGCGCGCTGAATCGCGTGCTGAGCGACTGTCGGACCAACGCCGAGTGTGACGCCGCCTATCCCGGGCTCGAGCGCGAGCTCGAGCAGGTCCTGACCGAGCTCGACGCGAGTCGGCGCTTGGTCGAGCTCCAGCATCCCCGAACCGGCGCGCTCGAGCGCTACGACATCAGCCGGACCGGCTTCCTCGGTGGCTTGCAGATGGCGCTCTACTCGAGCCAGACCAGCGCTCTGATCCCGCGGATGATCCACGCCGCCCACCGGGGCGACTTTGGTCCGATCGCCGCGTTCACGCTCCACGCGGGCGGCAGCTCGAGCTCGCTCAGCCTCGGCCTCTACCTGACGGTGTCCTGCGCCGAAGAGGTCGCCCAGCTCGACGACGCGACCCTGGCCAAGGCCGAGGCTGGCCTGCGCTGGTTCGACGCGGGCTCGTTGCGCGACCTTCGAAGCGTCTGCGCGCGCTGGGTCCCGGCCGAGCTGCCCGACGACTTCGCCTCGCCGACCCACGCCGACGCGCCGACCTTGTTGATCTCGGGCAACTACGATCCGGTCACGCCGCCCAGCCTCGCCGAGCATGTCGCGAGCCAGCTCGGCAACGCCCGCAGCGTGGTCGTCGGCACGGCCCACCACGGCCTGTGGTGGCAAGGCTGCGCGCCCCGACTCCTGGCCGAGTTCTTCGCCGACCCGCGGCCCGACGCGCTCGACGTGTCCTGCCTCGAGCGCGCGCCAGGGGCTCGACCCTTCCTCTCGCCCAACGGACCCCGGGCGATGAGCGACCCGCTGCAGAGCGCCCACGAGGACACGCCATGATCGTCGCCGAACGACTCCATCGCAGCTTCGGTCAATTGGTCGCGGTCGAAGAGGTCTCGTTCGAGGCCCACGACGGGCAGATCACCGGCTTGCTCGGGCCCAACGGCGCCGGCAAGACCACCACGCTGCGCATGCTCTACGGGCTGCTTCGGGCCGATCGTGGTCGGGTGACGATCGACGGCGTCGAGCTCGGGGCCGATCTTCGCGCGGCTCAAGCCAAGCTCGGCGTGCTGCCCGACGCGCGCGGGCTCTACCCTCGACTCACGGCCCGCGAGCACGTCCGCTACTTCGGCCAGCTGCACGGCTTGCAAGGCGACGAGCTCGAGCTACGGATCGCCGCGTTGATCGAGCGGCTCGACATGCAGGGCATCGCCGATCGCCGGACCGAGGGCTTCTCGCAGGGCGAGCGCATGAAGGTCGCGCTCGCCCGCGCGCTCGTCCACGGGCCCAACAACGTGCTGCTCGACGAGCCGACCAACGGGCTCGACGTGATGAGCACTCGAGCGATGCGCAAGCTGATCCGCGAGCTGCGTGACGAAGGCCGCTGCGTGCTCTTCTCCAGCCACATCATGCAAGAGGTCTCCGCTTTGTGCGACACCATCGTCATCGTCGCGCGCGGTCGCGTGGTCGCGCGCGGGAGCAGCGATGCGCTGCTCGAACAAGCCGGCTGTCGCGATCTCGAAGACGCCTTCGTCACGCTCAGCGGCGTGGCCAGCCGCGAAGAGCTGGGCGGCATGCCCGAGCCCGAGGTCCGACCATGAGCCGCTCGACGCCGATCACCCTCTCGTGGCTGCGCGCGGTCCTGGTCGTGTGGCGCAAGGAGCTGCTCGACGGCCTCCGCGACCGTCGCTCGCTGCTCTCGACCTTGCTCTTCCCGCTCTTTGGCCCGCTGCTCTCGGGCATGCTCTTCGGCTTCATCGCCGATCAGCAGCGCGGGGCCGCCGACGTGGCGATCCCAGTCGCCGGCGCCGAGCATGCGCCCGAGCTGGTCGACTGGCTCGAGGTCCAGGGCTCGACGATCGTCGACGCGCCCGCCGATCCCGAGGCGGCCGTGCGCGCGGGCGAGGTGCCGCTGGTCGTGGTCGTGCCCGAGCGCTTCGGCGAGCAGCTGGCCAAGGGTGAGCCCATCGATCTGCAGCTGGTCGTCGACGGCTCGCGCAACGACAACCACGCCGCGGTCGGCTACGTCAAAAAGCAGCTCGAGAGCTACACCAAGGAGCTGGCCGCGATGCGCCTGCTCGCCCGCGGCGTCGATCCGGCCCTGATGTTCCCGATCAAGGTCCGCGAGGTCGAGGTCGCGAGCGAGCACCAATTGGCGACCTCGCTCTTCTCGTTCGTGCCCCTCTTCGTGCTGCTCGCGACCTTCGTCGGCGGCATGCAGATGGCGATCGACACGACCGCCGGCGAGCGCGAGCGCGGCTCGCTCGAGCCCTTGCTGCTCAACCCGGTCCCACGCTCGGCGATCGTCGTCGGCAAGTGGCTGGCGACCGTCATGTTCGCGCTGGTCTGCGTGCTGCTGACCTTGCTCTGCTGCGTGCTCGTGCTCGAGTACTCGCCCGTGCGCGAGTTCGGGGTCCAGCTCGCGCTCGGCCCGGCGGTGCTCGTCGGCGTGGTCTTGGTGACGGTCCCGATGGCGCTGCTGGCCTCGGCTCTGCAGATGACCGTGGCCAGCTTCGCGCGCTCCTTCAAAGAGGCCCAGACCTACATCTCGCTGCTGATGTTCGTGCCGACGGTGCCGGCGATGATCAGCATGATGTCGGGGCTCGGCGACTCGCTCGCGGCCGCGGCGATCCCCGTGGTCGGCCAGCAGATGCTGATCGAGCAGGCCTTCGGCGGCGAGCAGCCGAGCGTGCTCGCCTTCTTGCTCGCCGGTGGTTCGGCGACGCTCGGGGCGCTCGCCTGCGTGGCCCTGACTTCTGCGCTCTTTCGCCGCGAGACCATCGTGTTCGGGCGCTGAACGAGTCCCTCATGCCTGCGCCGCTCGAATATCTCGACCACTACCCCGCGCATCTGCGCGAGCAGGTCCACGCGTTGATCGCCGAGGGTCGGCTCGGCGCGGTCATCGTCGCCCGCTACCCGGGCGTCCACGCGATCCAGTCCAACCAGGCGCTCTACGAGTATGCGATGGCCAAGAAGCGCGAGTTCTTGGCCTCGTCGCCGCCGCTGAGCAAGGTCGGCTACTGCGACAAGATCACGACCTTGAACCACGCGCTCGGTCTGCACACCCACGCGACTCGGGTGCAAGGGTCCAAGCTCAAGACCAAGAACGAGATCCGCGTGGCCAGCATCTTCAAGCGGGCCCCGCTCGAATTCCTCGAGCTGCTCGTCGTCCACGAGCTCGCCCACCTGCGCGAGCGCGAGCACGACAAGGCGTTCTACCGGCTCTGCTGTCACATGCAGCCCGACTACCACCAGATCGAGTTCGACATGCGGATGTGGCTGACCTGGAAGGCGCTCGAGAAGCGGTCCGTGCCCCGCGCCTCCGAGACGCCATGACCCGCATGACCCGCATGATCGGCATGAATGGCATGATCGGACTGCGCCACGCCGCAAGCCTGCTCGCGCTCGCGTTGCTGGGCTGCGAAGATCCGAGCCCGAGCCCGAGCGCGCTGCCCGTGACGACGACCCCGACCCCCGAGCCCGCGAGCGCGACCATGAAGGACCGCTACACCAAGTCCGAGGTGCGCATCCCGATGCGGGACGGCGTCGAGCTGTTCACGATCATCTACGCGCCCAAGGACACCTCGCAGCCGCATCCGATCTTGCTGACCCGCACCGCCTACGGCATCGGCCCCTATGGCCCGGACGAATTCCGCGAGCTCATCGGCCCCAGCCCCGGCTTCGCGGACGCCGGCTACATCGTCGTCTATCAAGACACCCGCGGAAAATTCGAATCGGGCGGCGAGTTCATTCACCACCGGCCCTACGTCGCCGGCGAGATCAACGAATCGAGCGACACCTACGACACGATCGACTGGCTGGTTCAGAACGTGCCCAACAACAACGGCCGCGTCGGCCAGTGGGGCATCTCGTGGGCCGGCTGGGAGGTCTCGATGGGCATGATCGACGCCCACCCGGCGCTCGCCGCTTCCTCGCCACAGTCGCCCCCGCAAGACCAATTCCTCGGCGACGATCACCACTCGGGCGGCGCCTTTCAATTGCAGTACGCGTTCTCGTGGATGGCCAAGCACGCCCGCGCTCGCGCGGCGCCCAGCAGCCAGCCCGACGCCGCCTTCGACTACGGCACGCCCGACGGCTACGAGTTCTTCATGCGCCTGGGCGCGGCCGCCAACGCCAGCGAGCTCTTCGCCGACGAGGTCCCGACCTGGACCGACTACATGAACCACGGCACCTACGACGACTATTGGCAGTCGCGCAACGTGCCCAAGGATCTGCATGGCATCGCGCATCCGGTCTTGTTGGTCGCGACTTGGTTCGACGCCCAGGACTTTTGGGGCCCCTTTCGCATGCACGAGGCGCTGGTCGCCAACAACCCCGACAACGCGACCTACTTCGTGATCGGGCCCTGGCTGCACGGCGGCCACGCGCGGACCTCGGGCGACAGGCTCGGCCACATCGAGTTCGGCAGCAACACCGCCGAGTACTACCGCGAGCAGGTCGAGCTGCCCTTCTTCGACTACTACCTGCGCGACGTCGGGACCTTCGAGCAGCCGAAGGTGCTCGCGTTCGAGACTGGCGGCAACCAGTGGCGCTCGCTCGACCAGTGGCCGCCCACCGGGACCAAGCCGCTCGAGCTCTACCTCGCCGCCGACGCCAGCCTGAGCCACGACGCTCCGCGCGAGCCCGAGGGCTTCGACGAGTACCGCAGCGACCCCGCTCGGCCCGTGCCCTCGACCGCCGCGATCCAGACCAGCGAGGGCCACGAGTTCATGGTCGAGGATCAGCGCTTCGCCTGGACCCGGCCCGACGTGCTGCATTACCAGAGCGCGCCCTTGCCCGAGGACCTCACGATCGCCGGGCCGATCGTCGCGACCTTGCACGTCTCGACCACGGGCAGCGACGCCGACTTCGTGGTCAAGCTGATCGACGTTTATCCTGGCGACGCGCCCGATCCCGAGCCCAACCCGAGCGGCGTGAAGATGGGCGGCTTTCAGATGCTGCTCGCCGCCGACATCCTGCGGACCAAGTTTCGCTCGAGCTTCACCACGCCCGAGCCGATGGTCCCGGGCCAGGTCACGCGGATCGAGATCCCGCTCGGCGACAAGCTGCACACCTTCGCCAAGGGCCATCGGATCATGGTTCAGATCCAGAGCTCGTGGTTCCCGATGTTCGACCGCAACCCGCAGACCTTCGTCGATGTTTATCGGGCGAAGCCGGGTGACTATCGGGCCGCGACGCAGCGAGTGTTTCGCTCGGCCGCGGCGGCTTCGTTCGTGAGCCTGCGGGTGCTCGAGTAGCAGGCTGTCGTGCTGCGTCGAATTCGAAGAGGCCTCGCGCTGTGCTAGAGCACCGACCAAGCAGTCTACGCGAGCCGAACCGGTCGAAATAGCTGGGCAGCGGGCGGGGATCGAACCCCACCCGGCTTCGCCCCGGGCTCGGAGCCCGCTGCTGCACCCATCGCCAACGTATCTCCACCCACACCGACAATTTCACGGGCCCCTGTCGATCTACGCCAGACTCGTGCGTCGACTCGGTGGAGCGCCCTCATGTCCCAACTCGCCAACGATCCCGTCTTTCAATCCTACGTCGCCAGCGTCGTGCTGCTCAGCCTCAACCTGCTCGGGCTCGGCAGCGCGACGGCGGTCAGCCGCAGCCAGGCGACCGAGGTCGTCAACCCCGAAGACAAGCGGCTCAACCCCAAGGCGAGCGTCGTCTTCGACGAGGGCAACGATCGGACCCAGCGCTACCGTCGGGCCCATCGCAACGCGCTCGAGAACACGCCGATGTTCATGATCACCGGCTTGCTGATGGCGATGCTCGGGCCTTCGCTCGCGCTGGCGGCCACGCTCTACGGGACCTACGCGGTCGCACGGATCCTCCACAGCGTCTGCTACGTGAAGGGGATCCAGCCCTTTCGCACGATGTTCTTCGCGATCGGCGTGACGGCCCAGCTCACCGTGCTCGGCTACATCGTCTACGCGGTGTTCATCGCCAGCTGAGCGCCGGCTCAGCGCAAGCGCGGCGTGCCTGTCGTTCTAGCCGCTCGCGCCGCACCAACCGGCTCGAGTTGGACGGCTCGCCGTCGATCTTCGGGCCAGGATGATCGGCGCGAGGCGGGTGGTAGCTTCGGCCATGCGCGCAAAAGCCATGATCCCCGCAGGCGTCTTGATGGCGCTGCTCGCCACCGATGCCGAAGCGTCCGATCGAGACTTCTGTGCTTCGGTGCCGAGCGCTTGCATGTTCACTGGACCTTGGGCCCCCGTGCTCGCGGCCGACGTGTGTTGGTCGCGAACCACAGGCGTCGCTACCCTTCGCGGAAGTCAGGGCTGCCCGACCGGAAGTTGGCCCTACTCGGTGAAGTACGGGGACGTCGATCCCTCGACCGGCACCGTGACCGCTTACGTTCCCCTCGACGATGCCTGCACCCATCCGGGCATTTGTCAGCCTGCCGAACTCGCGCCGCCCAACACCACGACCGCGCCGATGTGCTGCATCGGTGGCACCTGCCACCCCTACGATGGTCAGTGTAACGGTGAGGTGCTGCTCTGCGACAACGGTGTGACCAACGAAGACGGCACCGTCAGCTGCTTCGACGACGAAGACGCGTGAGCCTCAGCGCCAGCTGAGGTCTCGTGCGTGCTGCTTCACGCGCGCGACGGCCTCTCGATCGCCGAGTTCGAGGAAGATACCTTGCGCGACCCCCCAGCTCTCGGCCGCATGGACGTCGTCGGCCTGCTTTGCCAGGTGGTGCCCGAGTTCTTCTGCTCGCGCGGCAACCAACCTCAACGCGTGCCTGTCGAAGTTCCTCCGCGCCCTCGAGCGAGCTGCCTCGAGATACTTGATCGCCGCCTCCCCCTCGCCCTCCGCGACCGCCTCGGCAGCGAGCTCGAGAGTGGTATCGATCGGCCCTTCCGGTGGCGCACACATCCCCTCGATCAGCGAACTCGTGACTATCGCGGCGCAGACGACGACGAGGCCGAGCTGGGCCCACGCCCATCGTCGGCCCCGCTCACGCTTGCTCGGTGCATGGTCGAGAGCCCGCTCGAGATCGGTGAGCAGCGTCGTCATCGTTGGCCGTCGATCGGGCGCCCTGACCATCCCGGCCTTCAGGATCCTGTGCACGTGCTTGGGCACGCGGAACCTTTGCAGCGCGGTCAACAACGTCGCCGCGTAGGAGTACACGTCGCCGGCCCGCGTCCACTCGCCCCAGTCGCGTTCGGGCGGTGCAAACGCCCAGCTCGCCACGATCTCACCATCCTGCGTCTCCGAGCGAGCGATGCCGAAGTCGGCCAGCTTGCCGATGTCGTCAGCGATCAAGATGTTCGTTGGCTTGACGTCGCCGTGGACCTTGCCTTGCGCGTGGCAGTGCGCCAGGCCGCGACCCGCCTCGATCGCACGAGCCAGCACGATCTTCCAGTCGCCGCAAAAGCGGCCGCAAGCGGAGAGCGTGCCCTGCCGGCACCACTCCAGCACCATGGTCGGATGGCCCTGGCACACGAAGGTGTCGTGGACCGTGACCACGTTCGGATGACTCGCCGTTACGGCGATCCGGCCCTCGCGATCGATCGCGTGGCGCGAGATCTTGAGCACGACGGCTCGATCGGCAACGCAGTCGATAGCGATGTACACCCCCGCCCAGTGCGACACCTGCAACGTGTCGCAGACCAGAAATCGACGGCGTGGGCCCGTCTTGGCGAACTCCAGCAGACCCTCCAGCAGACCCTCACCGAAATCCTCGAGATACTTGCCGAAGTCGAGCTCGACGGCGTCGAGTTGCTGCTGATCCGAGGCGTCGACGAGTGGACCCCACCACGCCGGCACGGAATCCAACGGCTCGCGCAGCACATCCTCCCGCTCGCCCGTGACCTCGACATCGCGCTCGTCGATGTCTCGCGGATCATCGTGCGGGTCCGGCCCCATCGAGTCGAGCGTAGCCGGTCCGCCCGGCCGCGGGACCTGGTCCGAAGGTCAAGACTTGGTCCGACTCGTGGTCTCGTTCGTCAGGTTCCGAACCAACGCAGCGGCAGCTTGCCGGACGGATGCGGAAGTGCCCGAGATCAGCTTTCGAACGTCGGCGAGCCACCGCGTGGTCGTGGAGACCTCGTTCGTCTCGGCCAACAGGGCCCGCGGATCGATCCCCAGGGCTTTCCCGAGAGCTTCGAGCGTCGCTACGTTCGGACTGTGTTTGCCCTTCTCGATCAAATAAATAGTCTTGGGTGACAGGTTGCAGAGCGCGGCGAGACGGGCCTGAGAGAGTCGACGGAAGCGCCGGGCTTCCTTGACGTTCCTCGCCAGTATCGAAAGGTTGGAGTCGTCGGTCATGGCGCTTGGGTATCGAGGATGGCCCGTCCACTCTCACGTAGCGAGTTTCGTGAAGGCTGGCGCTCGCATCCACGGTAAAAAATTTCCGATCGCTGGATCTCGTTGACCGCGGCAAACGACAGCGCGAGGTTTGAGCATGCCGCCTGGGTTCCCCGACGACGCGACGTTGCGCAAGCTCCAGCGCGACCTTCATCAGTTCTTCCGTCGACGACTTCCCAGTGGCTGTGACCCACAGGACCTCGTCGCCGACGTCCTGATTACCCTCAGGAACTACCGCGGTCAGGCCAGCATCAACACCTACGCGTTCGCCGTTGCCCGCAACATGCTGGCGGAGACGTGGCGGCATCCGAGCCGAGTCGATCTGTTGGAGACCGCGAACGCACCCCACTCACCCCTGCCCAGCCCGACGGCTGCGGCACGCCACCGTCAGGCCGTCGACATGCTGCGCCGGGAAGTCGAGAAGCTCGAGCCCAAGTACCGCGAGGCCGTGCTGCTGCAACTCGATGGCCTCAACTCGCGGGAGATCGCCGAGCACCTCGGCGTCGAATTCAACACGATCCGCTCCCGGCTCCATCGTGGGCTCGCGCGGCTGCGCGAGCGATTGTGGGGGCAGCGCGTCGACCTCGAGCTCTGACCAGCTGAGCGCCGGCTCAGCGCAGGCGGGCCGGCAGGCTGCTCGGGCGCCGCCTTCGAGTGTTGCGCATCCACGTCCGCGGTCGCGGCGGTGGGCTCGTCATCGTCCGGCTCGGAGCCGGCGGCGAGCTGCGGATGCCGGCGGGATCGAGCTCGGCGACCTTGGTCGCGCTCGAAATCTCTTCGACTCGATCGGAGCTTTGGCTCATGTCTCGACCATCACGCTCGGGCACGAGCGCGACCTGTCGAACTACTATCGGGAACCGAGCCGGACCGCAACTTGGTGCAACTCGCTCACTCGTTCGTGCTCGGCTTCGCGGACGCGTCCGGAACCGCGCGGCACTCGGTCTCGGTGCAAGTCGCGAGCGCGCCCTTGGTGCCAACGACGACGATCTGACCGGAGGGTCCGACCGCGAGCCCTGCTGCGCGCATGCTGGCGGGCAGCTTGACCTCGATGCAGGCCTGGCCTTCGTCGTTGCAGACATAGATCGAAGCGCCAGCCGTGAAGACCACGCGGCTGTCGGGCAGGACCGCCGTGTCCTCGGGCTCGATCACGACCGCGCCTTGGGTGCAGTTCTCTCCGGCGGCGTCGCAGCTCCACAAGGTCTTGCCCATGGTCGAATACACGCGGCCGGAGATCGGGTTGACGGCGACCGAGGTCGGGGCCGCGCATCCGAAGGCTGGAGCGATTGCGATCGCGAGGGGGGCGAGGGCGATGAAGCAACTGAGCCAGCGAGTCGAGCGAGTCTGCGTGTGCATGATCAAATCCCCATCGATCCGGTCGAGAGCCACAGGTTCGCCGCTTCGGCGTCGGTCGGGCTCGGACGCCGGGTCGAGCTGGTGTCGACGCTCCCGGTGAAGCGCGCATAGGTGACGATGACGGTCTCGCGCGAGAGCGACCTTGGAGCCTGCGCGAGCGCGTCGCTCAGCGAGGAACGCCGGGCGATCGCGGCCATCGCGAAGTTGATCGCGCGCGCGCGCTCGCCTGGTTTGTCGAGGTCGATCGCGGCCGGCTCCGAGTACTCGCCGAGCTGGATCTCGTTCGACTCGAGGTAGTCGGGCAGCCGCTCCGAGAGCGCGACTTGGATCCCACGAAAGGTCTGCTCGGAGAGCTGACCGGAGATCGGGATGTCGAGCAGCGCCGCGATCACCGGCTGCGAGAGCGCGATGCCTTCAATCTTGTAGTTGGTCGTCGCGAGCCCGAGCGTGGTCTGGGCCGCGACGCCCGCGAAGGTCGCCGCGGCCTTGGCCTCGGCGGTGATCATCTTCATCGCCACGCGCAGGCCGGTGCCCTTGCGCTTGATGTAGGCGAAGCCGCTGGGCAGCACGACCCGCTCGGCGTACTCGGTCCGCAAGAGCGCGTCGAAGAGCAGCGCGAGGCCCTTGCCGCTGCCCGAGCCGTCGAAGATCGAGCTCACGCGCAGCTCGGCGGCCGCCTCGAGCGAGAGCGAGCGGAACGCGAGGTCGAAGCCGATGTAGTCGGGGTTGCTCATGAGGATCTCAGCCGGCCACGAGCCACTGGCGCGCGGCGGTCTTGGCCTTGGTCGAGGGCGCCCCGTCGCCGCCGACCAGCTCGCGGTAGATCGCGCGGACTTGGTCGGGTCGGATCGTCGTCCACTGGGTCTTGGTCTGGCGCGCGAGCGTGTCGGCGAGGCCGAGCCCCGCGGCGATCCCTTGCATGGTGAAGCGATACTCGGCGGCCTCGTCGAGCTCGCCGGTGAAGGGCGTCGCGGCCATCTTGATGATCGCGGGCCGGAGTCGACGGGCGGTGTCGGGCTGGTTCAGCGCAGACATCAGCGAGGCCTTGAGCGACTGCCGAGCGGTCTCGAGCACCGTATACGAGGTCATGTCGAAGCGGCCCAGGGGCGGGAGTCGACGCAGGATGAACGCGAGCTCGCGCGGGCCGAGCCCGAGCGAGCGGATCTCGTATTGCACGTCGAGCGAGCGATACTCGGCCGTGGCCGCGACCACGGCGATGCTGGCGTCGGCGGAGACCTCGGTCGAGCGAAAGGTCAGCAAGATCCGGAGGCCGATGCCCCAGAAGGTCTCGTAGATGACGGTGTCGGGCTCGGGCGTGCCGAGGATCGCTCGCTTGCCGACCAGCGCGTCCCAGATCGCCGTCGTCCGGTTGATCCGTGACTCGGTCGCGAGCAGGGCGCTGACGCCGAGCTTGGCCGAGATCTCGCTGGTCCGATTGCGCGCGTCGAAGTCGATGTCCCAGGCGCCGTCGAGCGCGGGCAGGGGCACCGGTCGGGCCGCGTCGCCGAGCACCGGAACCAAAGCACGAATTCGGCCGAGCTCATCGAGCGAGGGATCGATCGGAAACTCGCTGGCCACCAGGTTCAGGCAAACACGCCGGTCCGCGGAGTGTCAACCATTCGCCAGGCTTGGATGGCGATGTTTCCGGCTCGAGACCCGGCGCCGGCTCAGCGGCAGCTCGGTGGATAGCTGAGGTTGAGCCGGGCAGAGCCGACCTCGACGACCGAGTCGGCGAGCAGGCAGACCGGGCCCTCGAGCAGCTTGCCGTCGACGCGGACCTGGCCCTCGGTGTCTTGCGGCCAGAGCAGCGCCTCTTCGGGCGGACCGCTCCAGTCGATCTTGGCCCGGATCCGGTTGCTGCCGTCGCTGCCGGTCACGATGGCGCAGCGTTGGTCGGTGCCGATCGTGTGCACGCCCGGGACCAGCATCTGCTCGCGCGAGCCCTCGGGGCTGGTCATGCGCAAGAGGGCAGCGACCGGCGTCGCGAGCTCGTGGTGGAGGATGTCGGCGAGCAGCTGGGCGACCGCGCCACCCGTCGCGGGTCGCTGGTCGGGCTGCTTGTCGAGCATTCGATGGACGAGCTGGGTCAGGCGGGGCGGCAAGCGCTTGCACTGACGATGCTTGTCGAGCGGGACCAAGGGCCGCTTGACGTGGGCGCTCAGCCAGTCGAGCGGCTCGTCGAGCAAGCGCTCGCGGATCACCGAGCACTTCTCCTTGGCGAAGAGCGGCATGTGACCCGAGAGCAGCTCGTAGAGGATGATGCCGAGGCTGTAGACGTCGCTGGCCGGGACCAGCGTGTTGCCGTGGACTTGCTCGGGCTGGGTGTAGTGCGGGGTCCCGACCAGCATGTGGCCCGAGGTCGCGTTGAGCCCGATCGTCGACTTGGGATCCCAGGCCCGCGCGAGCCCGAAGTCGATCACCTTGAGCGAGCCGTCGCGCTGGATCCACAGGTTGTCGGGCTTGAGATCGCGGTGGACGATGCCTTGGCGATGGGCCTCGTCGAGCCCGATGCAGGCCTCGTAGATCAACCGAGCCGCGCGCTCGGGCGCCATCGGCAGGTCGAAGTCGTGCACGTTCGAGAGCATGTCGCCCTCGAGCAGCTCCATGACCATGTACCAGCGGTCGTCGCTGCCCATGCCGTGGTCGAGGATGTGGACGACGTGCTGGTTGCGGAGCGACTCGAGGATCCGAATCTCTCGCAGCGCCCGCAGGGCCATGTCCTCGCTCTCGACCTCGCCGCGCGAGAGCTTGAGCGCGACCGGCCGCGAGTGACCCGGAGCCTTGACCGCGTAGACCTGCGCGAAGGTCCCGGCGCCGATCTCGGCGAGGATCTCGAAGCCGTCGTAGCGGTCGCCGGGTTCGAGCAGGTACTCCATGCAGCGCGCCTCACGTGAGTAGCACGATCCGCGGGCGGGCTCCAAGACAGCCCGTCTGCGCCAAGGAGCCCGCGAAGGCTGGCCATGCGCGCCAGCGCTCGCACGAGTTGCGCGCGGCTCTGGAGGGCGGCTGGGGCATGCTCGAGCCAGCGTGTCCGACACCGAGTCTGGTCGAGAGGCCGAGACCGAGCGCGAGCCGGTCGAGGCGATCCGCGTGCTGCGGCTGCTGTGGTGGACGGTGCCGCTGCACGCGGCCCTGCCCTTGGTGATCGCGGGGCTCGGGTGGGCTTGGGAGCGGGAGATGAGCTGGGCTTGGGGGGTCGTGCATGTCGGGTTCCTCGGGGTGTTGGTGTGGGGGTATCCGTGGTGGCGGGGGCAGGGGGAGGTCGTGGGGGCGGTCGTGGTGATCAACCATGTCGTGACGTTTTTGGTCGGGGTTTTGGTGATGGCTTGGGTTTGGGGGTGACTCGTCTCGTTTGCGGACGGTGGATCATTCGCGGATGTCGGCGTGTTGGATCGTTCGCGGATGTTCGCGTTGGAGCGTTCGCGGATGTTCGCGTTGGAACGTTCGCGGATGTTCGCGTGGACGAAGTGGGGGCTTCACGGGGAATATTGCCGCCCCACCGCTCGGCTCCCCCACTTGTACTCGAACGCCAATGTCCGCCTCGGGCGGGACGCCAATATTCCCCGCCGCCCGGGTCCTCGGATGTTCGCGCCGCGATCGGGCAGCGAGCGGCATTAGGCGGTGGGGTGCGCGGACGGACGTTCAGTCCGTGCTGGGTGGCGAGGGAGAGATCGTCGAGGTCTTTTTCGTATTGCGGGGTGAATGGGGCGGGGCCCTTCATCGCGGCGTCGATGAACTCGTCGGCTGCCCCACTTGTGCTCGAACGCCAATGTCCGCCTCGGGCGGGACGCCAATACGAAGTCGGATCGGTTGCTGTGATACCAATTGCAAATGACGTACTCGTTGGCGTTGATGATTTCGTTCAGGATCTCTTTGTCATGACTGGCGAAGGGGCCTCGGATGTCGAGGAAGGCAGCGCCTTCGGCGTTCTTGCCGTGCGCGATGCTCGTCTGAGCGAAATCGATCTCGTCACGAAGTCCGGTGACCAACGTGCCATCATCGGCATCGTGGCCTGCGTAGCGCCCACTGCTTGGGCCGTGAATTCTGCCCACGACGACCGGTCGAAGTTCCATGTATTTGCGGTTTCGGGCGACGGCGTGGCCGTCCCAGAGCTGGTGTTGGAAGGGGCGGCCGGCGGGGTCGAAGGCCCAGCGGCTGCGGACGCCTCCGGGCAATTGGCGGTCGATTTCGCGGGCGGCTTGCCGAGATCGCTGGGATCGGGCTTGACCGGGCGCCAGCCTGGTCGAGCGGGAGTCTGCAAGTTCGTCTGCACGCCGCCGCGCAGATCTGCGATGATGTCGGCATGCGTCGAGTCGGCGTGCTCGTGCTCGTGCTCGTGTCGCTCACGACAGCGATCGCGCCAGCGCAGGCTGCCCCGCCTCCGCAAGCGCCTCCGCAAGCGGGCGAGGCAGCCGAGGAGGGCCCGGTCGAGGGACCGGTCGCGCCCCCGCCGAGCGAGCCGAGCGAGCCGAGCCTCGAGCCACCGCCGCCCTCGCTCGCGCCCGACCTGCACGAGGGCGCGGGCATCGAGTTCGCCGTGCCTCCGCCCGAGCTGCCCGAGTCCGAGCAGCCGACGGGCGCTCCGACTTCGCTCCCGCCTCCGGCCGCGCCCCGATCGCTTCAGCAAGAGATCGGCAAGGCGCCCAGCAGCGGCGGCGCGTTCGTGGCGGGTGGCGCATGGATGGTGCCTTTGTCCGCGTACGGGACCGTGATCCTCGTGCAGGTCAACCGCGTCCGCGAGTATCCGCCCTACACGAGCGAGCCCTACATCATCACGGCGGGCGTCGGGCTCGGCGTGATCGGGGCGTCGATGCTCGGCATGGGCATCTATCGCTTGGTCGCGCTGCAGAAGTGGTCGAAGCGACATCGGGTCATCGCGACGGCGCAGGGATCGGGCTTGTTGACCTCGGGCACGATGGCGACCTTGGTCGGGATCGGGGCGCTGATCGGCGCGATCCAGACCGGCGACGTGGCGACGAGCGCCGTCGCAGGTGTGATGCTGGCCAGCGCGCCGATCCAGCTCGGCGTCGGAGCTCACTTCGCCGGCCGCTATCGACGAACCGGTGGCTGGCGAGCGACGGCCTACACCTTGGGCCCCGGCGGCCTGCGACTTCAGTTCTGATCCCGTTCTGATCCAGCTCGGATTGGTTGTGAGCGCGGCGAGGCTCGGGCATCATCGCGCTGCATGGACGCCTCGCAGATCGCCGATCAGCTTCACCGAGCCATCCTCGCCAAGCTGCCCGAGAGCCAGGTCGAGGTCACGATCGGTAGCCCGGGCCACTACTCGCTGGCCGTGACCACGGCCGAGTTCGCCGGGAAGACGACGCTGGCCAAGCAGCGGCTGGTCTACGCCGCGATCACGCATCTGATGGCGGGCGACTCGGCGCCGGTCCACGCGATCGACAAGCTTGTCACGCGCGAGGGCTAGTCGCTCCACAGACGCGTCGCTGGTCAGATCAGGCCCAAGCTCCGGCTAGCGTGGCTCTCGATGCGACGCCCCTGGCTGACCTGGTTGATCGCGCTCGTGGTCCTGCTCGGCCTGCTCGTGGGTCTGTGGTTCGTGTTCGGCAGCGCCGAGCCGAGCTCGAACACGGCGTCGGGGCGCGCGGTGGACAAGGTCGAGGTCCAAGAGCCCAGGGATCCGCCGAAACCCGGGGGCGTGGAGTCGCGCGCGTCGGCCAAGCCAGCGCCGGCGAATTCCAAGGCCGCGGATCCACCCGACGCCGACGAGCTTCGTCGTCGAGCGACACTGCGCGAGCAGATCCTCGCCGCCCAGCGAGCCCGCGAGGCCAGCCTCGCCGCAGCGACAGGAAGCGCCAATTCGGCGCCGCCGAGCGAAGCGGAGGGCACGACCGGCGGGCTGAACAAGCGGATCGAGGGCCATGACGAGCTCGTCGCGGAGCTGAACCGCGACTTCATGCCGCTCGCCGACGAGTGCATCGAGCAGGCGCTCGCGCAGACCCCTGCGCTGCGCGGCATGCTGACGATGGAGTTCGAGATCGTCAACGACGAGGACATCGGCGCGGTGGTCGAGTCGGTCGACTTTCCCGCGCGAGACCAAGTCGAGCACGCAGGCTTGCAGGAGTGCATGCGCGAGAGCTTGCTGAGCATGGTGCTGCCCGCGGCGCAAGAGAGCGGGCGCGAGGGCTTGATGCTCACGCTCGAGGTCGGCACGGACGAGGACTAGAAGCGGCCGCTCAAGCCGACTTGGACGCCGCGCAGACCAAGCCCAAAGCTGGGTTGGATCTCGTAGCGCCGCTGCGTTCGCCAGCTCTGGAACTGCCTGCTGCGAGCTTGGCCGCGCTTCATCAAGACGATGCCGGTCGTGATGCCGACCAGCCCCACGCCGAGCGCCGTGGCCCCGGTCGCGAGCAGGACGCACCTTTGGCAGTCGAGCGAGGCGGCGGTGATGGTGAGCATGCCGGCGAAGGTCGAGATCGTCCCGCCGATCGTCAGGGCCACGCCGCCGGCTCGCATGCCGCGGCCGGTCGGCGGTCGGTCGGTCGCGCTGCCCAGCGTGCTCGCGTGGTAGTGCCTTCGGTGGACGAGGCCGGAAGCGAGCAGGCCGCTGCCTGCGACGCTCAGCAGCCCGCCCGCGAGACCACCCGCGATCAGCTCGGGGCGCGAGGCGTCGTCGTGCAACGCGATCGTGCCCGCGATGACGCCGAGGCCCGAAGCGATCGCCAGGCTGCCGATCACGATCGAGGGTCCTCCGTCGATCGGGAGCTTCGGGGGTCGAGACGGGCGCGCGGGCTTGTCGTTCCAAGCCGGAAGGCTGCTCTCGCTCTCGCTGGGTACGCTCGAGGCTTGCGTCGGCGCGCCCGTGAGCACGAGCGCGAGCGCGTGGACCAGCATGCTCGGGTGGTCTCGGGTCCAGCGGGATGGTTCACCGCGATCGTCGACCGCGATCAAAAGCGGCCCGAGAGCATCAAGCCGCCGCCGCTGCGCCCGGCATAGAAGCCCGGTCGGACGTAGCCGACGCCCTCCCACGCGGCGAAGCGCGAGCGCTGGATGACGCCGCCGCCGAGCAGCATCACGCCGCCGGCCATGGTGGTCGCGGCCATCCCGGTGAGCACGCGGTCGCCGAGGTCGGGGTTGGTCACGCGATGGGCGTGATCGATCGCGTAGCCCATCGAGATCGCCCCCGCGGCGCTCAGGACCACGCCCGCGACCAACATGCCGTTGCCGGAGGCGGGCGCTCGCAGGCCGTTCTCGGCCTCCCAGCGAGTGAA